>NZ_JAOVYZ010000005.1 GCF_026413145.1 Limosilactobacillus kribbianus
TGCCAGTTAATTCGGCCATCATTTAGAAAATTGCGAACAGTCCGCGTTGTAAAATCGACAGCCGGTTGAGCGCGATACAGTGACTTGCGGGCAAAAATAGTAGTAATCAGCCATTTAATTAATTTCAACGGACTGACTAAACTGTGTCGTTTGAAGTTGATTTGATGAATAATTTCACCTAGACCAATCTGCTTGAAAAAGGTCTTAATTAACAATTGGGACTCGTTATTCTCCTGAGAATGCTTTATACTGTTCATAGCGTAAGAACTCCTTTACTTTGGTGTGAACAGTTAAAGTATAACGCAGGAGCTTCTTGCGTTTTTTCTATTTTTATAACAAGGAAGCCAGGGATAGCGGTGATTAGCCGTTATTCCTGGCTTTCAAGTTTCAGTACTTAATTTAAATTCAAGTTATTGAATTTACTAAACCCAATAAAACTAAGCATATAGCCAAAAGGCTGTGTGCTTTTCTTTTTGGGCAGCACCCGTTAGACTCGAAAGCAGTTGTTCTGCGTTGGTAGCATCCTCGAATCACACGTGGTTTAGGTACGTGCTAAGCTGTAGTTAACAATATAGGAATGCCAATCCTGATGTTTCACATATATCGAAAGAGTGGCTGGAAGTCCAGAAAATGCGACGGACAACCCTATTTATCAATGCGATTTTTTCGTGTTTTCGCGATGTTTTGTTGAAAATTTAGTACAGCAATCGAACAAATCAAACACTGATGATAATGGGGGCAAGGGCTGGATGAGCTTAATATGTCTGAGTTGTTATTGTTGATGAGTTCATTAATAACGATTAGTGGATTGATTAACAATAATAACTAGTGTTACGATGTTGCATCATTGCATTTTTGCCACAGATAGGCGAAGTGTAATGATGATGCTACGCAGTTACTTTGTGGGGGTTAAGGTGACGTAGGCTCTTTTTAATCTGGTTTGTTATACTATTTGTATATACAAATTATGGAGGGGAATAATTATGAATAAGACTGAATTAGTACTGTTTCGTTGTGATCATCAATTTAAAAAACGTTTAGATGAGTTAGTTGCTAAGTCGGGTAAAACAAAATCAGAATTTATCAGAGAGTGTATTCAGCAGGGTGATGAAATTGTGTTTAAGCAGAAATTAGCTCAAATTAATATCAGGCCAGCTAATAAAAATGATATGGATGGTGCATTCAGTAATTTAACACATGCGTTGGGAAAAGTGATAAGAGTGGATGAAGTTCCTGAGGAATTGGTAGTTAGGTTAGAAGATTTGATTTTGGATTTTCAGTCAATCAGGTTAAAGGAAGCCAAGAAATAGCTTTTGTATATACAAAAATGTATTGATATATAGCCATTTGCGTGTATATACAAAAAATGACGATGTTTGAAGCTATAATGCGTAATTACATGCATTACAAAAAAGATTAATGAATTATTGCTACTTTTTTGTATATACACTTAGTTGCCTTTATACCAGCGTTTATTTGTATATACATTTTAAGAAATTAGATTTAATTGTGAGATGATCGATACCTAGTCTGTTGTATAAAGAATGTTTTGAAGTTTTCTTTCTATTCAATATTAAGGTAACATAACTCTTTAAAAAAGACCTTATTAAGTTGATTTATAACTTAAGTTGTGGTTTAATCACTTTAATTAATAAAGGTAATTAATAATTAAGATAATAAAAAACTAACCAAGAAATTCTTCCACAATGATTACTTGAAGGAGTTTTTTATTATGCATAAATCAAAGCGTTCTAAATCAACAGAAATATATAAGAAACGTAAAGCCGCAATAAAAAAAGGTGACTTAGTAAAAGTAACTAAGTATGGTAAATTTACTGAAATTATGTTTGCTAAGCATACTCCACCTAAAGGTAAGGTTAACATTAGGCATGAACATGGTTCCTTAGTCAATGGTAGGACGCATAAAGAGATTACTGTAAAGCATTCTGAAAACCGTAGTGACTTGTTGATGAGCCTTAAGCGTTCATTAAAAAAACTAAGTCATTTGATAGCATGTAATTTTAGCGGTAGGAAAGATGAAAAATTCATTACACTAACCTATTCAGTACCTTATCAGCTTGACCCAAATGGTGCTAAAAAAGATTGGCAACGGTTATACCAAAATTTTCGTAACAATTATCCAAACGCAAAATATATTGCAATTTTTGAACCTCAAGGTACCCTTTATCCCAAGGATGAAAAAATGGTACCAAATTGGCATATTCATCTTTTGATCAAAGGCATAAAAGGCGACATTTCACCTAAGTTGAAAAAATGGTGGCGTTCACGTGGCCTTGTTAAAATTAAGCCAATTTCTGAAATAAAAACGAATAATTTAGGTATTTACTTTACAAGTTATTCAAAAAACTTAAACCCAAAGTTTATTAATGACGTAACCCGTAAAGTAATTCGAGAAAAGGATGCAAGTATCTTAGATGACGACGATAAGGACATTGCTAAGGGTGCTCGTTTACTTTTTTATCCTCCGCATTTTCGAATTTATGTTGCTTCTCAAAATTTGAAACAACCACAAGTTAGTTATGTGCGATTCGATGAGTTGGATACTTCTAAACTAGGGGAATTAGTATCAGAGTCTACAATCGATATTAAAGATACTCAGACTGGCAAGATTATGAATTCATATGGCTACCTTAACTTTCGCCAAAAATAATATACGAATTGAAAATAGATTATTATATTATTCTTTCTTGTAGAGCGTTAAGACAAACAGAAAAAGGAGTTATTGCTCAGTTATCCCCATAACCACTCAGTTGTCTTAGAAAGGATATATTCCTCATGACTAATGATATCAATTTTTGAACTGGAATCAAGGATCCTTACTTAATTACCTACACTGTTATTCCCGACGTAACTTCCAATATCACTGGTTATCCAATCAAGATGTCGTCGAACGGCTGCTCGATTTCTCTCCAGATCTAAGGGCTGCCTACGAATACTATCAAGACTTAATAGCTACGATTAGTGACCGCAGTCAGACTTTGTTAGATCAGCTAATTAAGCGGAATAATCTACCAAACGTTATGAGACGAGTTAAGCGAACCCTCGCCAAGCACCGCCAGGAGATTATTGCCAGCTTTTACACCCGACTAACCACCGGTCCGATCGAAGGTACCAACAATAAAATTAAAGTCATCAAGCGAACTGCATATGGCTATCGCAACTTCTTCCATTTTCGGATTAGGATTCTTATTTCGTTGAAGACTTCTAATCTCGTGATTCGTGAATTATCAAAAAAGAGAACTAGACCAAAAGCCAAAGTAGCTTAGTCTAGTTCTCCAAAATCTCTTCATCCTTACCGAGTGACAAAGAGCCATTTTTTTATTATTGTGATTCTTGATTGCGCTATAATATTTTGTGAGGTGAAAGAGATGGCTGACAAAGTTGTTGCGCGTCCGCTAATTACGATTGCAAATATTATTTGGAGTTTTAATCCCCTGACCCATTTACCACAAGTCCTGCTGGTCAAACGGGCTTATCCGCCATTTGAGGGCCACTGGGCTTTACCAGAAACCCTATTGCGGCGGGATGAAAGTGCTGACGCTGCCTGTATCCGCCTGATTAAGGATAAAATTGGTGTTCGTCTATCAAACAGTGCTACCGAACAGTTGGCAACCTTCACCGATCCCGACCGGGTAAGCGGTGAGCGGGCCTTGGCGATTGCCTACATGACTTTCTTACCGACAATGCCGCAACTGAGGGCCGGGTACGGAGCAACCGAAGTCGGGTGGTTTAGTCTTAACTTTGACCACGGGAAGTTTATCTTGCAAAATGGTGACTTAGTTTTGAGTTTGGCTACAGGGTCGGCGCTAGCATTTGACCACCACCAAATTATTAATACGGCCATTGTACGAATTAAAAATAAACTGGACTACCAGCCAACCATTTTACAGATCTTAGGACCGACTTTTACCCTTCGGCAAGCCCGCGAAGTTTATGCTACTTTCCGCCAAACAACGGTCGATCAAATTGATAATTCTAATTTTAAAAAGACCCACCAAAAACTGTTTAAGGAAGTTGGTACCGCCGCAACAAAGCGGTCAGGCCGGCCACCAAAGTTATTTAAACTGGTACTACCTTACGTCTAAAAATAAAAGTGCTACAATTAGTTATAATAGAAGTTCAATATACTTTTATTTTTTGCAGTAGTTAAAGTATTTTTTACCTAAATTTGTTAGGAGTTGTTTAATAATGAAGCATGAATTATTAACCGACCTGTATGAGTTTTCAATGGCCAACGGTTATTATCAAACGCTTCCCCACGATAAGCAGGCGCGCTTCGACGTCTTTTACCGTAAGGCGCCCGATGATGGCAGTTTTGTGATTAGTGCTGGATTGATGCAAGTAATTGATGAAGTTAAGAACTGGCACTTTTCAACTGATGACATTGCTTATCTGCGGTCCCTTAACCACTTTAGTGACGACTTTCTCTTTTACCTGACGGCAGCTCACAACCGCTGCTCAATTAAGGCAATCCCAGAAGGCACGCCAGTCTTCCCACAGGAACCAATCCTTAGTATTAGTGGCCCACTAATTGATGTCCAACTTCTCGAAACCCTGATCTTAAACATCATTAACCACCAATCATTGATTGCAACGAAGGCATGGCAGATCACCAGCGTTACTGGCGGACGTCCAGTAATGGAATTTGGTGCACGACGGGCGCAGGGGCCTGATGCCGCAATATATGGTGCGCGGGCTGCCATTATTGGTGGGTGCAGTAGTACCTCCAATGTGCTAGCTGCCAAGCTGTTTAACCTTCCGGCGGCGGGGACGATGGCCCACGCCTGGATTGAAAGCTTTCCTGATGAATTAACGGCCTTTCGTGCCTGGGCCAAAATTTACCCTGACAATGCTGCCCTGTTAGTTGATACCTACGATGTGGTTAACTCTGGGGTACCGAACGCAATTAAAGTCTTTAAGGAATTGCGGGCAGCTGGCCACGAACCGGTTGGTATCCGCATCGATTCTGGTGATATTGCCCAGTTGGCAATCAAGGCCCGGAAGATGATGGACGAGGCTGGTTTTACCAACGCTAAGATTACTGCTTCAAACGCCCTTGATGCCCACATTGTTAAGTCATTGCTTGATGAAGGGGCACCACTGGATAACTTTGGGATCGGTGATCGACTAATTACCAGTTCATCAAGTCCAGTATTAAGCGGTGTTTATAAAATGTCGGCACTAGAAAATGATGGCAAATGGGTGCCAAAGATCAAGATTAGTAATAGTCGCGAAAAGATTACGCTCCCTGGGAATAAGCAGGTTTACCGGCTCTACGATAAGCATGATCCCCAACACGCTGTTGCCGATGTAATTGCCCTGGCTGACGAGCAGATTGGAACCGAAATTGCGGCAATCAATGCTGACGTTCACGTCACCCGGAATAAAGTGATTTTAACCGACTTCATTGCTAAGCCACTGCTTAAGCAAGTTTTGACACTGGAAAAAGCGACGCCAATTGAAACCGACACTTTTGCCATCCAGCATTTTGCGCAGACCGAATTAGCACAGCTGCCGGCGGCTACTAAGCGGTTGCTTAATCCGGACCGCTTCCCGGTTTATTTAACCAAGCGGTTAGCTGACTTGCAACAAAAGCTGGTTGATGAGGCACAAAAATAAGGAGTTAGCAATGACTAAAGCATTATTAATTATGGTTGAGAATTTTTTGCTTTAACTCATCGCTCAGCTTAGTTTTCCGACCACATCGTGATCGCTTGTATTCGGCATCTGTTTGTGCTAATTCAGCCTGATAAGGTTGACATCGAGATAATTCATAAGAAATTGTTGACGGTGATCGGTTCAGCCGAACGCCCATTTGGATATTGGACAGCCCTAGTTCACAAAAGGTTTCGATTTTAATTCGTTCGGAATAGGTTATACTAGACAAAAGATCAGCTCCTAAAAGATGGGTTTGTGGTAAACACCATTTTAAAGGAAGCTGATCTTTTTTGTCCGAACAGCGTTCGGATTAATTTTACAATCTACCTTATTTAAAAAATGGTGTATTTTTGGTGTACACACACCAAGATTACTAACTTTTTACAAGCTAGTAACTAAATTTGTCTAAATTCACAGTGTCGTCGAAAAGCCGTCACATCAGGCTTTTAGACTACTTTTTCTTATTCTTCTTACCCTTTTTGCTATCCTTAGTTTCCTTTTCCGGACGCATCGTTGGGAAATAAAGAACATACCTATCTTCACAATTAAGTAAGGATAATATACAGAACCTGTAAAGATAATTATATTATTACTTATAGCTAAAATATGTAATTTTAAAACAATGGCGTGCCAATGTAATAACAAAAAAGGTACTACGCAAGCTCAAATTACGTAGTACCTTTTGCGGTATTATCTATTGATGTTTTTGGTAGACTTTTGGTAGACAACTTGCAATAAACTACCAATTCTACCAAATTTGCCCCTCTACAAATGCCGTTATCTTAGGCTTCCCTCTTCATGTTGTCCTATAACATCACTCGTACTCAATCGTCGAAGGCGGCTTACTCGTAACGTCGTAGAGAATCCGGTTGACGTGATCGACTTCATTGACGATCCGGACCGAAATCTTTTGCAGGACGTCCCATGGAATCTTCGCAAAGTCCGCCGTCATCCCGTCGATCGAAGTGACTGCCCGGATGGCGACCGCGTAGTCGTAGGTCCGACCGTCACCCATCACGCCGACGGAACGGATACCCGGCAGGACGGTGAAGTATTGCCAGATCTTCTCGTCCAGGCCGGCCTTCTTGATTTCATCACGAAGGATGGCGTCGGATTCACGGACGATCTCCAGCTTGTCCGGCGTGATTTCACCGATCACCCGGATCCCTAGACCAGGACCTGGGAATGGTTGCCGCCAAACCAGTTCGTGCGGGATACCGAGCTTTTCGCCCAGTTCACGGGTTTCATCCTTGAAGAGCTTGCGCAGCGGTTCGATCAGCTTAAAGCCGAGCTTTTTCGGCAGGCCCCCGACGTTATGGTGGGACTTAATCGTTTGTGCGGTGTCGGTCCCGGATTCAATCACGTCGGTGTAGAGGGTTCCCTGTGCCAGGAAGTCGGCATCTGGAATCTTCTTGGCTTCCTCATTGAAGACCTCGATGAATTCCTTCCCGATAATCTTCCGCTTTTGTTCGGGATCAGTCACGCCCTTGAGCTTGCCAAGGAAACGGTCCGCGGCGTCAACCTTGATGATGTTGACACCAAGGTCGCGGTTCAGGGCGTTCATGACAGAGTCGGCCTCGTTCTTCCGCAACAGACCGTGGTCAACGAAGATGCAGGTCAGCTGGTCGCCAATTGCCTTGTGAATCAGCACGGCAGTAACGCTGGAGTCCACCCCACCGGAAAGGCCGAGAATGACCTTCTTGTCACCGACCTCTTCGCGAATGTGGTCGATCTGCAGGTCGATGAAGTCGTCCATCGTCCAGTTATCCTTGGCACCACAAACGTCAAAGGCGAAGCGCCGCAGGATGTCGAGCCCGTATTCGGAGTTGCGAACTTCGGCGTGGAACTGAATCCCGTAGAACTTCCGCTCGTCGTCAGCGATGGATGAAATTGGGCAGTTCTTGCTCGTTGCCGTGACCTTGAAGCCGTCCGGGGCCTTAGTGACCAGGTCACCGTGACTCATCCAGACGAATTGCTTCTTCGGCAGACCCTTGAAGAGGACCGCATCGTCATCCGTCACCTCGATGTCCGCACGACCGTATTCGGAGTTTTCGGCCTTTTCAACCTTGCCGCCCAGGTCATAGGACATCAGCTGCATCCCGTAACAAATACCTAAAATTGGAATTCCCAACTTGAAAATTGCTGGGTCAACCTTGAATGCATCTGGATCATACACACTGTTCGGGCCGCCGGAGAAGACGATCCCCTTGAGGTTCTTGATCTTCTTGATCTCTTCCGCGGTGATCTTATGGGAGAGAAGTTCGGAATACACCCCAAAATCACGCAGCCGCCGGGTAATCAGTTGGTTGTACTGGCTACCAAAATCAAGCACGATGATCTTGTCAAATGCATCTAAATTGACGTTTGCCACAATGCCACTTCCTTTGATTGAAATTTTATTCTCAGATGATAGTTTACAAGCTAAAAGACGGACGGTCAACCATCAGGCGGGATTAAATGTTACGTTTTCCTTGACCACTTAAAAAGCGACTCCTCGTGGTGGAGGAGTCGCCTAAAAGGAATTGTGAATAAATGCGTGGATTCGACACCTATTTTGCTAGGGCCGAACTTAATAGCTCGAGTTCTTTGGTCGCCGCCTGTTCGTCGAGCGCGGTCAGTTCTTCTTTGATTTTCATCTAATCTCCTCCTTTCATAATTTATGGAGTCACTTCGGGATTGTTCGGCAATCGCGCCATCACAGCGATTGCTGGTTGTAAGCCAGGACCTGGGCCCCTTCTGCGGTCACCCGCATTTCCATAAAGGCGCCATTGCGGAGACTTTCAAACTGCTCACCGGGAGCACCGTAAACACTGGCGATATATTGGATGATTGATCCGTGGCTGGCCACCACCACGGTGCTCTGGTCGGGAAGCCCCTGGAGAAAGGCCACGATCTCTTTGACCCGGGCATTGAGCTGCTGACTGCCTTCTGCCAGGTGGGCCGGATCTGCTTCCCGCAGCAGGTCGCGGGTTTTGGCAGCACCGAATTCGGTGACTAAATCGCCAATCCGGCGAAAACGCTGACCACCGAGGTAGCTTGCCCAGATTGCCCCCTCTTCATTGCTGTGGCCCTCGAACGATCCGTAAAAGGTTTCCCGAAAAATCTTCTTTTGAATTGGTGCGCCAATCTGAGTGTTCGGACACTGCTTGATCAGAATCCGGGCCGTGTCCACCGCGCGCTTTAAGTCGCTAGAAAAGAGGTAGTCAATTTCGAGCGGCGCAAGGACCCGGCCGATCTTGGCAGCGTCCTCCTCACCCTTTTTTGTCAATGGGGTATCTGACCAGCCCTGGAGACGGGCGAAGCGATTAAAGTATGTTTCGCCGTGCCTGACAAAGTAAACCGTAGTTGCCATTTTTCGCTTCTCCCTATACCGTCACCAGGCTCGGGGTCCCTAGCCAAGCAATCATTTCCTTCATCTTGGCCGTAATGGCTTCGGTCCCCGGCAGCAGTAATTTCCGCGGATCGTAACCCTTAGCGGCCGTGTCCAAGTCGCACTGCTCCTCAATGTAGCGGCGGGTCGCCTCCTGAAAGGCCAGCTGGAATTCGGTGTTGATGTTGACCTTGGCGATTCCCATTGAAATTGCCTTTTGGACCTGGTCCCGCGGAATCCCCGACCCGCCGTGAAGGACGAGCGGAATATCAATGGCCGCCGCAATCTCACGCAGGCGGTCGAAATTCAGGCCGGGCCAGTCTGCCGGATAAATCCCGTGGATATTGCCAATTCCGCAAGCCAGCTTGTCAACGCCCATTTCGGCAAAGGTCACCGCGTCTTCGACCTCCGCCAGTTCGCCACTGGCGTTGTCCTGATTTTCACCGATCTTGCCGATCTCCGCCTCCACCGAAATTCCACGACTGTGAGCCGCCTGGACAACCTCCTGCGTCCGCGCGATGTTTTCCGCCAGCGGCAGCTTGTGCCCGTCAAACATCACGGAGGAAAAGCCCAGATCGATGCATTCCATCGCCGCTTCAAAATCCCCGTGGTCAAGGTGGAGAATCACCGGCACCTGAATGTCCATGGCGTCCATCTGGTCAGCTACCATGTCACGAACGAACTTATAACCACCCATGTACTTGGCCGCTCCCATCGAGACCTGCACCAGAACCGGCGTGTTGGTCTCGGCCGCACCCCGCAAAATTGCCCGGGTCCATTCGAGGTTGTTGATGTTGTATGCTCCAACTGCGTAGTGATTCTGCCGTGCGTCTTTAAAAATTTCGTTTCCGTTATCAAAGTATGCCATTGTTCTTTTTTCTCCTTGTTAAATTGCTGCTAGTTTTTGCCGCTTAGCCGTCTGGAAGCAGTTAACCATCTGTAAGAAGCTCTGGATATCCAGGCTGGCCCGGCCAATCAAGGCCCCGTCCACGTTCGGCTGGCTGACGATTCCGTAAATATTTTGGGGAGTGACGCTACCGCCGTAGAGGATTCGAACCTCATCCGCCACTTTCTTACCGAAATGATCGGCAATTGACTGACGAATCTGCCAGCAGGTCGTCTCCGCCACCTTAGGACTTGCGGCTTGCTTAGCTCCGACTGCGAAGCGTGGTTCGTAGGAAATGATGATCCGCCGCATCTGCTTAGGTGAAAGTCCTTGCAAAATGCTGGTCAGCTGATGGAAGAAGTAGTGTTGTTCGCCATCGATCGTCACCTGAATTTTCTCCTCATCGGTACAGATGATCGGGGTGACGCCAAATTGGAGGGCGGTTGCCACCTTCTTGCCAATTTCCTCATTGGATTCGTGGAAGAGCAGTCGCCGTTCCAGGTGCCCCAAAAGGACGTGGGACACACCAGCGTCAGCGAGACTCTCGATACTGATCTCACCGGTCTGGGCGCCCGCCGGCTGGCTGCCCGCGTTCTGAGCAATGATCCGCAGCGGCGAGTCACCGATGGCCGCCCGCATGCTATAAAGGGACAGCGCCTGGGCAGCAATACCGACATCTTCGCCTAGCGGCACCGCGTTTTGCATTGCCTTGGCAAATTCGACCGATTCTTGAACATTTTTATTCATTTTCCAGTTTGCAATAATAAATGGTTTTCTCATTTTGGTTGCTCCTTTGCATTCTTTTCTGAGCACCGCTTTGTTGTTTAATTGAGCATGCCTAATTTCTTAAGTGCTATTTTCTTAGCTGTCAAGGTTAATTTTGGCAGAAATTTCTGTGCAACCGTTCGCCATGTTGATCGTCCGGGAATGGTTTTTAGTAAATTTTACTGTTTTTACTAATTTTAGTATCCAAATTGCTAGCCCAAATTAGGAATCAATTCCAAATTTGCCCACTAGTCCAATTGCTGTTAAGATTAATTTTAATCATTATTAATTAGTGGAGTATCAAAGATGTTTGCACAAATTTCGCAACTAGACCAATTAGAAAAATATACAGATCCACGGCTGATCAAAGTCATCATTGGCGTTCACCGTTCCGGCAAGACAGTTTTACTACAGCAATTCAAGGATCGTTTGCGCCGGCGGGGAGTCAGTAATCAGCAGTTTCAATTCATCCGTTTTAGTCGGCTTGAACACCAGCTGCTAGCCAACTGGCCGGATCTATGGCGTTCAATTGACAGCCGACTGGTGGCTGGTAAGCCCAATTATCTCTTTCTCGACGAATTTGATTATTTACCAGAGATCATTCCCTTCCTGCAGCAGCTTTTAAGACAAGAACAGGTTAATGTCTTCATTACCGCAGCAAGTCAATCATTCTTAAAACGCTTAGCTCCTTTGCAGGAACGGTGTGTGACAATCTCGATCCTCCCGCTGGGCTTTGCCGAATTTTGCCAATACCGAAACCTCCCGGCCAGCCGTCATAGTCTCTACCAATACCTCAACCGCGGTGGCTTCCCCTTCGCTCAGGAAGTCCATGGCGCACTGGAGTTGGCAAATTACCTCGACGAAGTAGTCAACACCGCCATCGTCAGCGGCTTCAGTCGACCGGGAACCCTCTGCAATCCTTTCCTTACCAAGCAATTGGCTGTCTTTCTTGCCGGCCAGGTCGGCCAAGCGGTCAACGTCAGCCAAGCGGTCGCCGGGCTCAAGCGTGCCGGCATCCCCGCCTCCAATAAGACGCTGGCAACCTACCTTGGCTTTCTCCAGGACGTCTTTCTCTTTTACCCCTGCTACGAACTCAATCCGGCCACTAATCGCACCAAGCCAACTAACGTCAAGTACTACCCGGTCGACCCGGGCCTCCGCAACCTTTGGACAAATCAAAAAGGAGTGCTTTCCCAAACGAACTTGGAAGCACTCCTCTTCATCGAACTGATTCGCCGCGGCTATCAGGTGTCCACCGGCAAGCGGTGGACCTTCATTGCCGAGCGCAATTCAGAACGATCCTATATTCAATTTGTTTACTCCTTGCGCAACCAACAGGCCTACGATCAGGCTGTTGCCGGACTAGCGGCACTGCCGGCCACGGCCAAGCGTTCTCTGATCGTCATGCAAGCACCGGAGATCTTCGAATTCAATCCAGCCATTCAACCAATTTCCCTGCTCGATTGGCTAGTCCATCCCGAATCGGCCTAGTCGCGCCGCAAGAAGATCCGGTCAATCACATGATCCGTGGTCTTGTGCAAGATGACATTTGCTCGGCTCTTCGTCGGCAGAATAAAGTCCTCCAGGTTAGGGAGGTCAACTTTTTGCCAGACTTCGCGTGCCTTCTGAAAGGCCTCATTGCGGTCCCCCTGAGAATACGGGTAGTAGTAGTTCGACGGGTCGGTGAAAGCCGTGTCGAGCAGCATTCCGAATCGTTGCAGATACCAGTGTTCGATCAGGTCTGGATCGGCGTCGACATAGAGTGAAAGGTCAAAGTAGTCGCTGACGTAGATTCGCTGGTTAGTCGGCAGCTGAAGGGTATTGATCCCCTCGACGATCAGGATATCGGGCTCGTCGATCAGTTGCGGTTTATCAAGCTGAACATCATAGACCTGGTGAGAGTAGGTTGGCACCTTTAGCTTGGGTTCCCCCGCCTTGACGTCGTTGAGGAACTTCAAGAGCTTTTCCATGTCGTAGGATTCCGGGAAGCCCTTGCGATCCATGATTCCTCGCCGCTTTAGCTCCGCGTTCGGGTAGAGGAACCCATCCGTGGTCATCAGCTCGACCCGCTTATCTGGCAGCAGCTTATTGAGCAAAATGCTCAGCAGCCGGGCAATCGTGCTCTTGCCAACCGCTACTGGACCCGCGATTCCAATGATATACGGCACCCGGTGAATCGGTTGGCGAAGAAAGTTGGCCTTTTGCATTTGCCACTCCAGGAAGTTTTGATAACGCAGCTGGATCAGCTTAATCAACGGCAAGTGCACGTCTTGGACATCCTGAATCGAGATGCGGTCGTTAAGCGACTTAATATCTTCCAGATTGTCCTGCGTCAACCGGACCCGGTCGGTTGGGAAAAAGCTATGCCAAGTCTGCCGATCAAATTGTTCGTAATTCATCCATTCATCCATCGTCTCTAAATACCCCAATATGAAAACGTTTCCTCAATCATACCACAAAAAAAGCCGCCAACCCGCTGATATTGCTTGTTAGTTGGCTCACGAATGTTAGTCTACCGGACCAGTCAAAGATCTGCAACCAAAAAAATGGCTTAGCGCCCACACAAGCTAAGCCATTTTTTCGTTATTCTAGAGCCGTTTGGCCGACAATTTTCTGTTCCTCAGTGCCGCCAATCTTGGCCTTGTTTAATAGTAATGATGAGGTGACAACGGAAACGGAGCTGAAGGCCATCGCCAGGGCGGCAAATTCTGGACTGAGCTGAAGGCCGAAGCCGACGAAGAGGCCGGCTGCAATTGGCACCCCGATCAGATTGTAGATCAGGGCCCAGAAAAGGTTCAGTTTGATCCGGTTGAAGGTCTTCTTGCTGATATCAATCGCCCTGACCACCCCGCGCAGGTCGTTTTGGACCAGGACGATGCTTCCGGATTCGATGGCAATGTCGGTTCCGGAACCCATGGCAATCCCGACGTCGGCGGTCGTCAGTGCCGGGGCATCGTTGATCCCGTCACCAACGAAGGCCACCTTGCCCTCTTGCTGAAGGGCCTTGACGTGGTCGGCCTTTTCGTTCGGCAGGACGTTGGCAATGACCCGATCAATGCCGACTTCCTTGGCGATCGCCCGGGCGACCCGGTCGTTGTCCCCCGTCAGCATGACCGTCTGGAGACCCCGGGCCTTCAGCTCAGCGATTGCCTGGGCGGACGTCGGCTTGGGTGCATCCTGGATGGCGATCAGCCCGATGACCCGCTTGGCCAGGCCAACCAAGATAACCGTCTTGGCCGCGTCCTGCAGAGCAGTCAATTGCTGCTTCATGGTGGGTTCAATCTGGTAATCCTCCACCAGCTTTTCGTTGCCGACAAAGGCCGGCTGACCATCAATGGTAGCCTGGACGCCCTTACCCTCGATGGCGCGGAAGTCTTCAACCGGCTCTGGCGCGATCCCCGAAGCGGCGGCATACTCCATGACCGCCTTGGCCAGCGGGTGCTCGGAGGAGCTCTCCAGGCTGGCCGCCGCCTGGAGAACCAGGGACTCGTCACCGACCAGATCGGTTACCCGCGGCTTACCCATGGTCACCGTCCCGGTCTTGTCGAAGACCACCGTCTTAACGTCATCAATCGTTTCCAGGGCCTGGCCGTCCTTGATTAGGACACCCATCTTTGCGGCCCGGCCGGTGCCAACCATCAAAGCGGTCGGCGTGGCTAGCCCGAGGGCACACGGGCAGGCGATCACGATGACCGCGACAGCGAAGAGCATCGCCTGGACGGCTGTGGCACCCAGGAAGCTGTACCAGATTACGAAGGTGATGATCGCAATCGACAGCACCGTCGGGACAAAGATCTTGGAAATCTTGTCGGTCAGATTCTGGATCGGCGCGTGGCTGGTCTGGGCCTTCTTCACCATCTCAACGATCTGTGAAAGCATGGTGTCCTTGCCGACCTTGGTGGCACGAAACTGGATGGCCCCGTCGCCGTTGATGGTCGAACCGACGACGCTATCGCCGGCCTTCTTAGTCACCGGCATGCTCTCACCGGTGATCATCGACTCGTCAACGGTGGTCTTCCCGGTCGTGATCATCCCGTCAACCGGCACCTTTTCCCCGGGCTTAACCTGGATGATGTCGCCAACCTCGACCTGGTCCAGCGGCACGGCGACGAACTTTCCGTCCCGCAGCACGCTGGCACTCTTTACCTGGAGGTCCAGCAATTTCTTCAGTGCGTTGGAGGCGTTGTTGTGCATCCGCTCCTCCATCGTGTCGCCAAGCAGGACGAAGACGGCAATGAAGGCCGCACTCTCGAAGTAGACCGCCCGGCCGGTGATCATGGCGAAGAGACTGTAGAAGTAGGCGATCCCCGTCCCGATTGCCACCAGGGTGTTCATATTGGCATTGTGGCGCTTAAAGGCGGCCCATGCGCTGGTCCAGTACGGCACGGCCGCCACCAGCATGATTAGAGTGGTGGCGATCAGAGCAATCCAGGTGTAGCCCGGCATCATCCAGTGAAAGGGCATTGCCAGCATTTGAATCAGCATCGGGATCACCAGGACAAAGGAGATCCAGAAGCGTTGAATGCTCGTCAGATGCTTCATTGCGGCGACCCCCTTTCCTTACTTCACGATGACTTTGCCGTGGAACATGTCCATCCCGCAGGCAAAATTGTATTCGGTCGCCTTGTCAGTTGGAATGTCGACCGTTGTGACTGGCTGCTTGGTCAGGTCCGCATTAACCCCCAGTTTGTCAAAGACGACGTGGGAGAGACAGGCCGTCGAGTCCTTCATGTCAAAGTGGACCTTGGCTGGAACCCCCTTCTTCAAAACAACGGTCGACGGGCTGTAGCCGCCCTTGACCACGATCGTTGCCTCCTGATCCTGACCGTTGACGGTCGCGTCCCCGGCAGCTTCGGTATGCTTGCCGAAGAACCACCAGAACAAAGCTACGATCAAGATCACTCCGATAATTAACACTAATAGCTGTGACATAATAATTGCTTCCTTTCGTTTACATCTGTAATTTATATTCTAACTATAAGACTTGAGTTTACATTTGTCAACATAAACGGATAAAAAAGCGGCCAGCAAGTCATCTCTTGCTGGCCGCCTCACCTGGTTCCTACGGCTTCGGGAACTTCAGGCTTGAGTAGTTCTTCAATTCCGGCGCATCGGTCGTGTAATCGTCGAAGGTACTCTGGTTGTTGTTTTCGGTCTTCACGCTCGTCTTTTTCTTCTTCTGCGCGTTCTTCAGGTTCTTCAGGCTCTTCTTAAGGTTATAAGTGTAGTCCTTCTTGTTAACCTTCTTGAAGCCCTTCAGCTTGTAGAACCGCAGCAGGTCGCCGTTGACCACCTTATCAGACAAGCCGAGGTCGGTCGTGACGTACTTTTGGATCTTGCTGAATTCCTTCTTCTGCTTGGCCGTTGCGTGCTTGATCTGCTTTCCGGTCTTGGTGTAGTAGTAATCACCGTTGGACTTGGTGTACTTCGGCGTTACCCAGTCGCCATCCCGGAACGGCACGATCTGGTTACGCTTGGTCGACAGCAGGTCCTGACCAAACTGGATGTAGTTCTTGGACGAGATGCCCAGCAGGTCCTCCAGTGTCGGCAGCACGTCGATCTCACCACCGTACGTGTGGTTAATGCCCCCCTTGAGGCCCGGCGCATTGATCATGAACGGTACCTTCTGGAACATCGCCAGATCGTAGTTGGTGATCTTCTTCTTGTGCAGGATTTGGGCAATCGCCGGCTGGTGGTTGTTGGAAATCCCGTAGTGGTCCCCGTAGAGAATCAGGACACTGTTCTGACGCAGGCCGGACTTGTCCAGGTAGTCCAGGAACTCACCCAGGGATTCATCCAGGTAGCGGGCCGTCTGGACATACGGATCGACGGTCTTGTCGCCGGTCTTCCAGGCGCTGATGTCCTTGTTCTTCTTGTCCAGAATGTACGGGTAGTGGTTGGTAACCGTGATCAGCTTAGCATAGAACGGCTGTGGCAGCTGCTCGATGTAGTGAGCCGATTCCTTCAGGAAAATCTTATCCTTCATCCCGTAGCCAGCGTCATAGTCCTTGGTCTTCGGGTAGAATTCCTTACTAAAGAAGTACTGGTAACCGAAGGACTTGTAGGCGTTGTCCCGATTCCAGAAACTCGGCACATCCCCGTGGAAGGAGGCCGTCGTGTAGCCGAGCTTTTGGTGGAGCAGAGCAGGCGCGGACTGGAAGGTGTTGGTCGTCCCGTCCGTCACCATCGCCGACCCTTCAGGCAGACCGAAGAGCGAGTTTTCCAGCATCAGTTCGGCATCGGCGGTCTTCCCCTGACCAACCTGGTGGAAGAAGTTGTCGAAGGCAATCGTGTTGCTGGAATGGTAGATGCTGTCCAGGTTTGGCATGACCTCTTCGCCGTCCTGCTTGTAGTCAATCATGAACTGCTGCAGACTCTCCAGGTGGATGACGAAGATGTTCTTCCCCTTGGCCACGCCCTGGTACTGGATGTTTGGCCCGGCGTAGTTGTGGTGAATGAAGTTCAGCACCGGCTTGAGTTCATTCTGGTTGGCCCGGGCCTTAACGACGCTATTGTGGGTCGTCTTGACCCCGTCGTAGATCGTGTAGGCCTCGATCCCCAGGTACTTAACGATGTAGTTGTTGTCAAAGGTCCGCGTCAGCAATTGCGACCGGTCCGTCTCGGCCATCCCCAGGTTCGCGCCGAAGAGGACGAAGCCGAGCATGGTGATCGTCATCGCGTAACGGATCTTGAAGTAGCGCATGTCCACCCGAATGAAGTGGAACAATAGGATCAGGGCGAGGATGATCACGTCCGCGTAGACTAAAAAGTCCTCGGGCCGAATGATCCCCATCAGGCTCTTGCCCAGGTTGTTTGAAGCCGCCCCGGAGCCCTTGATCACGTTGAAGGTGATGAAGTCCGAAAATTCCCGGTAGTAGAGAATGTTGGAAAAGATCCAGGTCGACAGGAGAAAGTTCACGATCAGCATCAGCCAATACGAGAGCCGTCCCCTAAAGTACAGCGCAATCCCTAGGAAGACTAAGGCCCCCGGAATTGTATTAAACGCCAGCAGGAAGTGTTGCATGCTTCCCTTGACACCAAGGTTGAACTCATTTTGATACGCCCAGTAACTCTTGATGCAGAATAAGAGCACGACGAGCAGGAAGAACCCAATCTTGGTGTTTAAGCCGCGTCGTAACTTCTGCAACGCTGTTTTCATGTTCGTTCCTCCAGAAAAAAATATCAATACTTACAATAATACAATATTACCACCGCATGCAATCACAAAAGTTTTAATTTTCAAAAAAGTTTAGAAATTCCCGGGAAGGCGCTCCAGGCCCTTACCAATCGCGGGTGAACATGATAAGATGTTACGGTTCAAAGAGAGAGAAAGGGGTAATTATGTCGATTAATAAGAAACAAGCAAACCTGATGCTGCTGGCCGTCGCCATCCTCTGGGGCAGCAGCTACGTTTTCGCTAAACTGACCGTCCAGGCCGGGATGCACTCCGGCCTGATTAACGCCTGCCGGGGCACAATGTGTGTCATCGCCGGCTACCTGCTATTTTTCAAGAAAATCAACAAGATCAACCGCAAGGACATCAAGCTCGGGCTGCTGATGGGCACCATCAATTTTCTCGGCTACTACCTGCAGACCGACGCCCTCCGCTACACCACGCCGGCCAAGAACGCCTTTTTGACCACCCTCTACATTGCGGTGGCTCCGCTGATTCTCTGGCTTGTCTGGCACGAGCGGCCCCAGCGTAAGACTTACTTTGCCATCACCCTGGCGATCATCGGCATGGCGATCATCACCAACGTCACCAGCGGAGGCCTGCACTTCCAGTACGGGGATCTGCTGACCTTGGTCTCGACGATCTTTTGGGCCCTGCAGCTGATCTACTTCGGCAAGTACGCACCCCAGGTATCCAGCCCCTGGGTGGTCATCTTCATGATCGGCCTCTGCCAGGGTGTCTACGGCTGGATCACCGTCCTGCTAACCGAGCGGTCCACCCTGGGGCAGGTCCACTGGCTCCAGGCCCTGGTCCCACTGGCGATCCTGGCGATCGGGGTCACCTTCCTGGCCCAGGGGATGCAGATCACGGCCCAGGCCTACACCGACGCCACCTCGGCCGGTCTGATCCTGATGCTGGAATCCTTCTTTGCCAGCGTCTTTTCGGTCATCCTCGGCTACGACCCGCTGACACCGCGGCTGGTCGTCGGTGGCATCATCCTGCTCTTGGCCAATGCCATCATGCAGGTCGACCTACGGCAGCTACCGTTCTTTAAGAAAAAGAGTGCATAGCAAAAGCCCATCAGCCTTGATTCGCTGATGGGCTTTTAATCATTCTTCAATCAATTCGTATTCATCCTGTGGCACGCCCGTCAGCAGCGGCGTCGGCTGACCGATCGCCGTCAGGGTCAGTGCATGCATTGCCCGGGAACAGATCGTGTAGAGCAATTGCCGCTCGTCGTCGTCCTGGTACTGGGTCGCGTTCGCGTTCCAAACGATTACCGCATCGAATTCCAGGCCCTTGGCGAGGAAGGACGGCACGATGATGACCCCATTGACCAGTCGCTGGTTCTCAGTCCGGATCAGGGTCGTCTTGACGTTGCGTTTGGTCAGCTCCTGGTAGAGGCGCTCGCTGTCCTCCAGGGTCTTGCCGATGATGGCAACCGCGTCGTGCTCCTGCTGGTACTTTTCAAGAACCCGCACCACCGCGTCGACGCTGTGATCGATGTCCGGGCTGACGATCACTTGCGGCCGCTCGCCGTTACGATCGAAGGCCCGGATCTCCTCGCCGTCCAGCAGGAGGTGCTTGGTGAAGTCGGTGATCTGCTTGGTCGACCGGTAAGACTCGGTCAGCTGGACCACCTTGGTCTTCTCCGGATCGAACATCGTCCCCAGCTGGTGAAGCAGGGTGTGACTGTTTTCGTGGGTGAAGATCGCCTGGTTCAGGTCACCTAATAGCGTGTATTTGGCCCGCGGGAAACGGTACTTGAGGTAGGCCAGCTGGTAGGCATCATAGTCCTGGACCTCGTCGACGAAGACGTAGCGAATGCTGCGATCGCCGTGCCGCCCCGTGATCAGGTCGTAGAGATAAAGGTAGATCGTGATGTTGCTGGCGCTGATCTTGCCGTGGCGGAGGTCTTCCTTGAAGCGGTTGACGTATTCCTGCCACTGAGCATCAGTCAGGTCGTAGTCCGCCAGATTGATCAGTTTGGGGGTCACCCGCAGGAAGTGGAGCAGCTGGCCGTTGATGTTGATCCAATTGTTGTGGTTGATCGCCCGCTTGATGGGTTCGAAGGCCCGCATCACGATCTTGCGCGCCAGGAAACGGAACTCCTGGTCCTCGCTGTCGAATTCGCGCGGCTCGTTGCCAAAGAGGTTATCGATCTCCTCCTTGCTCAGGGACTGGACGCGTTGTTCGACCCACTTGCTGCGCATTTCGGTGCTGACCCGGTGGTTGAGGTACTTGATCAGCGCCTCCTTGGTCCCGTCGAGGCGGTTGCCCAGGTTGTAGTTGTTGTTAAAGGAATAGTAGATCTCCTTGATCTTGTCCTTGGCAATGAAGACCTTGCTGTTGAACATGATGTTGCGAAAACGCATGTCGGCGTGGCCGAGGTGCTTAGCATAGCGGCCCGTCTCCTTAAAGTAGCGCAGGCTGGTCAGCAGGCGCTGGATGTTGCGAGACTGTTTTGTCTGGCCGGCCGCGAACCGCTGGGCCAGCGTCTGGACGTGGAGACGCGGGACCCGCTGGTTGACGAACTGGAAGTAGGTCATCTGGACCATGTTATGTTCCCCCAGCTCCGGCAGCACCTGGTCAATGTAGTCGTTAAAGAGCTGGTTGGGCGAGAAGAGAACTACCTGGGACGAGGAGAGGTTGCCCCGGTAGCGGTAGAGCAGCCAGGCGACCCGCTGCAGGACCGCGGCCGTTTTTCCGGAGCCCGCCGCCCCCTGGACAAAGAGCAGGTCACTCTTAGTGTCCCGGATAATTTGGTTTTGGGTCCGCTGGATGGTCGTGACGATGCTCTTCATCTTCGTGCTGGAGTGGTTGCCCAACGCTGACAGTAACATCTGATCGCCGACCTGCTCGTCGGTGTCAAAGATCGTCACGATGGTCCCGTCCTTGATCTGGAACTGGCGCTTGAGGGTCATGTTGACCTCCTGGGTGCCGACCGGGGTCGCATAACTGACCTTGCCCAGTTTGCCCTCGTAGTAAACGGAGGAGATGGGGGCCCGCCAGTCATAGATCAGAAAGTGGTCGGGGCGGTCGCTGAAGGAGGACAGGCCGATGTAGACGGTCTCGGGCTTCTCAGCGCCCTTCTCCTGGAAGTCAATTCGGGCAAAGTAAGGCTGTTTCTCCAAGCGCTGCAGGGTCGCCAGGTGCTCGGAAGAATGCTGCCAGCTATTCTGCCGTTCGTCGAGCATCTGCTGCTGGGCCCGAAACGACAGCGCGGTGTCCATCATCCCCGAATAGGTGGTGGTGTTGAGGTGGATATCGTTGATCTGCTCATTGATGCCCCTGATGTCGCGCTTGGCCGTGCTGATCTTCTCATTGGCCTTAGCTTCGGCCTTCTTGATCTCATCAAGCACGTGATCAAGGTGTGCCTGCTCGTACTTTCTTACTGAATCTTCAACCACATCGATCTTCCTTTCCAAAGCGGTCAGCGCCGCCGAATAGTTTAACTATTATAGCATTATCGCCCGCTTGACCGCTAATATTTGCCCTAATTGCCGGGCCGATTATAAGGATTGGTTAATTTCACCCAAATCATTAGACACTTTCTTTTCATTAGGCCTACAATGAAATTAATAACATTTTTGAAAGGAGACTGTTTATGGCCCATTTCTTCTACATTCTCACACACATTGCAGAAGTTTTAATTCCCATGTTCCAATGGCTCGGGCCGTGGTCTTACCTGATCCTCTTCACCCTGGTCTTCATGGAAACGGGGCTAGTGATCTTTCCCTGGCTGCCAGGGGGATCACTCGTTTTTTTAACCAGTTCTTTTATTGCCGTCAAGCCGGTTCTGAAAATGGAAATCATCATCCCGGTCTTCTTCTTTGCGGCCTTCATCGGTGACACCGTCAACTACTTCATTGGCCGCGGTCTCTCCCACTGGCCATGGCTAAAGCGCCAGCTCGAGGGCCCACGGTTAATTGAGGCCGGCCAATTCCTGGACCGCTACGGTTTCTGGGCAGTCGCTTTTGGCCGCTTCGTCCCCTTCATCCGCTCCTTTATTCCCCTGATCTCTGGCATCATGGGCTACCCCTTCCACCGCTTCACCGTCGCCAACATGATCGGCGTGGCCTCCTGGGTGGCCCTGGGCGCGGGGTGTGGCTACTACCTCGGCTCGATCCCGTTCGTCCGGAAGCACTTCTCGCTGTTGATCCTTGGCTTCGTCCTCATCGGCGCGGCGATCGGCGGGATCACCTTCGGAATCAGACAGCTGCGTAAGAAAATCATTCGGCGAAACCGGATGCTCTAGTTGCGATTCCCCCGCCATTTCATGGTAAAATAAGATCAGTATTCTATCTTATTAAAGGGAGTGTTCGCACACCATGGCAATTAACGTTTACTTCGTTCGTCACGGTCAAACATACTTAAACCGCTACAACCGGATGCAGGGCTGGTCCGACGCCCCGCTCACCGAGAAGGGTCAGGCCGATGCCAAGCGGGCCGGCCAGCTCCTCTCCAAGATCCACTTTGACTACGTCTTCAGCAGTGATCTGGCCCGGACAATGGCGACCGCCCGCCTGCTGTTGGCGGCCGATCCGAACACCAACATCACCGAACCGACCCCGGAGCCAGCCTTCCGGGAAGAGTTCTTCGGTTCCTTCGAGGGCCAAAACGGTGCGGAGTTCGCCGACTTTTTAGGTGGCGCTGAGGGCTACCACAGTTTTGCGGCCATGATCGCCGGCTGGGGGCCCGACAAGCTCAAGGACAAGATTGCGGCTGCCGACCAGTACGGGGACGCCGAGGACAGCATCCGCTTCTGGGAGCGGATCAACAAGGGCTTTGAGCACCTGCGCGCCCTGCCCGACGGTTCAACCGTCGTCGTCGTTTCGCACGGGGCTGCGATCCGTTCTATTGCTTCCCACTTCTCCGATCAGATCAACCCTGGTGAGTCGCCACGCAACGGCAGCATTACGAAGCTGACCCTCGATGGGGATCAGACCAGCGTTGATTTCTACAATAAATTGGAAATTCCTGACTAATTAAATCCGTAAAGGGGGAAATTCTTCTTCATATGGATACAAACATACAATCAGATGAACGGGTAATCATCACCGGCCTCGATACCGGCCAGGAAGACTTTGATTACTCAATGACCGAACTGGCCGAGCTGGCTCAAGCCAACCACATGGACGTGGTCGAACGGATCGACCAGGTGGTGGACCGCCCGAACCCGGCCACTTACTTTGGCAAGGGCAAGGTGCAAGAAATTGCTGACGTCGCCTCCGCGAACCACGCTGACACCATCATCACCAACGACGAGCTAACGCCTAGTCAACTGCGCAACCTGGAGGAGGAGACCGGCCACCGGATTCTCGACCGGACAGCACTGATCCTCGAGATCTTCGCCACCCGGGCCAAGACTAAGGAAGCCAAGCTCCAGGTCCAAATTGCCGAACTCCAGTACCGCCTGCCGCGGCTGCAGACCAGCGCCAGCCAGCGCCTCGATCAGCAGACCGGTGGCGGGAGCGGCTTCACCAACCGTGGTGCCGGTGAAACCAAGCTAGAAATGGACCGCCGAGTAATCCAACACCAGATCACCCACCTGCGGCACGAACTGGCTGCCATCGACAAGTCCGAGGAGACCAAGCGCAAGCAGCGGGCCAAGAGCGAGATTCCGACGGCTGCCCTGGTCGGCTACACCAACGCCGGCAAGTCGACTTTGATGAACGGCCTGGTCCGCAAGTACGGCAAGGTCGAAGACAAGACGGTCTTTGAAAAGAACATGCTCTTCGCCACCCTGGACACCAGCGTGCGGCGGATGACGCTGCCGGGCAAGAAGGAGTTCCTGCTCAGTGATACCGTCGGCTTCGTCAGCAAGCTGCCGACCCAGTTGATCGAGTCCTTCAAGTCGACCCTGGCCGAGGCCGCCAACGCCGACCTGCTGATCCAGGTGATCGACTACTCCGATCCGCACTACGAGGAAATGATGGAAACCACCAAGAAGACGCTCCATCAGATCGGCATCCACGACATCCCGATGATCTACGTCTTCAACAAGGCCGACAAGACCGAGAACGAAACCGAGTATCCGGTCCTCGAAGGCGATGACCAATTGGTTATTTCGGCTAAGCAAGACGCCTCGCTGGATCTGCTGGTGGACGTCATCCGCAAGCACCTCTTCCAGGATTACGTGCAGGCCAAGCTCCTGATCCCGTTTGCGGACGGCCAGGTCGTCTCCTACCTAAACGAGCATTCCAACATCCTGGACACCGAGTACCAGAGCAATGGAACCCTGCTGACGGTGGAGGCCTCCCCGCAGGACTACCAGCGGTTCGCCCGGTACGAAGTCAAATAAATAAATGCTATAATCGATCTGTAATGATTTACGGATCGATTTTTTATTTTAGGAGGCTTTTTCAATGCCTGAAACAATCCCCTTTGCCGACAATAGCTACATCCAATTTCCAACCGGTCGGGTCAGCCTGGCCGAGGTCCACGCCATCTTCAAGACGATGCCCTACGAACTGGACTACGTTGACGCCAACGACCAGTACGTCTGGTACTCACCGAATCCGTGGCGTGACGATGACCGTCTCCAGCAGCGACTGACCCACTCCGTTTTGGGCTGCCATCCCGACCGGGTCGTGCCGATGGTTAAGCAGGTCCTGAAGATGCTGCACACCGGTGAGCGCGACATGGTCGAATCGCCGCAGGTCATGGACGGCCACCGCACGCTGATCCGCTACTACGCGATCCGCGACCAAGACAACCATTACCTCGGCGCCCTCCAGGTAACCGAGGACGTCGAGCACATCTGCCAGCTGTGCGAGCAGGACGTCTTCACCCACGGGATCGTCGAGGGACAGGTCGTCGACGGGGTCACAACGGCCTCAATCACCGGCGAAGATCAGTCGAAGGAAAAGCCCGCTAAACCCGACGCAACGACGGGCGCCTCGAAGAAAGACGAATAGCAAAAATACCACCCGATAAATTTACAGATTTATCGGGTGGTATTTTCTTATTTGGTGAAATTTTAGATCCGAACCTCATTGCGTGAGTGCTCACCGTTGACAACCTTAACCACGTCGTCCAGGCTGATGTGGACCATGTTGCGGATCGAGGTCTTGGTGAAGAAGGCCACGTGCGGCGTTACCAGGACATTCGGCATCTTGGCTAGCTCCTGGTAGTCCGCCGGCGTTTGGTCAAACGGCACTTCCTGGTTGAAGAAGCTGAATTCGTCAGCCAGAGTGTCGAGGCCGGCCCCGCCTAAGTGCTTGCTCTTGAGGGCATCCAGCAGATCGGCCGTGTTGATCAAGCCGCCCCGGGCCATGTTGATGACGATGGCGCCCTTCTTCATGCTGGCAAACTGTGGAGCCGCCAGCATATTCTTAGTGCTCGGCAGCAGTGGCGTGTGGAGGGTGATAATGTCCGCGGTCCGAATGATCGTGTTCATGTCGGTAAATTCGACGAACGGTGCGTACTCGACGTTCTTGTTCGGGTCGTAAGCCAGGACCCGGGCGCCGAGGGCCTTGTAGAGCTGGGCGGTGGCCCCACCGATGTTGCCGATGCCGATCACCCCGACGGTCAGGTTATAGATTTCGTTGCTGATCAGCTCAGGGTTCCAGCGGAAGTCGCCCTGCTTCATCCGGGACTCGTATTCACCGACCCGCCGTAGCAGGTACATCGCTTGGGTCAGGTCCATTTCGGCGATGGCCCGCGGGGAGTAGACGGCGACGTTGGTGACCGTGATTCCGTTGGCCTGGCAGGCCTTAAGATCGAGCATGTCGAAGCCGGCGGTCCGGGTCGAGATCTGCTTGATCCCCAGCTCAGCCAGCTGGTGGTAAAAGTCGGCGTCCCCCAACGGTGAGGTCTCCTGGATCGAAACACCGTCGAAGCCCTTGACCATGTCGAGCGTCTCGGCAGTCAGGTTCTCGCTGACCAGCTTGACTTCGTTGCCGGTCATCTCTGCCCATTCCTTGGCGTACGGCCGCTCGGCGGTCTTGGTACCGAACATAATAATTTTCATTTAAATTCATTCCTTTTCTGAAAGCTCTTACATTAATAGGATAACATTAATTTTATTCATCGTCAGCAACCATTTCGCATACTAAGTTTCATTTACCAAACAAAAAATCCCCACGTCGCAAAACGTGGAGATCTTTTTAAGATTACTTGTTATCGTCGTCCGAGTCAATTCCTTTGGCCTGGGCCTTATCCATGAACTTTTGCTCACGATCAAGACGAGGGAAGAGGTTCATTGCGTGAGAGTGAATCCCCTTCATCGACAGCCAGAGCAGGAGGAAGAAGACAACGGCGATGCCCAGCAAAACTGAGTTGCAGAACATTGCGTAGTGCGTTCCCAAGCCGCTGCTGATCGACTGCCGCAAGCCCTGAATCGAGTAGGTCATCGGCAGGAACCAGTGGATGACGTTGTAGAACTTCATCGTGATTTCCATCGGGAAGGTCCCACCGGAACCACCGAGCTGCAGCATCAGCAGAACCATGGCAACGAACCGACCTGGGTTGTCGAAGGTCATCGACAGGAACATCACGATTGCCATCGAGGCCCAGCCGAAGAGGATCGTCGTCAGGAAGAACGACGGTGCGTGGTCAACCGTCAGGCCGCAAGCCATCATGATCCCACATTCAACGACGGCCATCGTGGTGGCGGCGGTCAGGCCGATCACGACCTTACTGAGCCACCAAGCCGTAGCGGAGTGGCCAGGCATGGCTTCACGCCGGATTGGGTAAACGAAGTTGAAGACCAGCATCCCGACGTAGAGGGCAACGGACAGAACGTACGGTGCTAATGCGTGACCGTAGTTTGGCACGTAGCTGTAGTGCTTGTGGTGGAGCGTCGTTGGTGCGGCGAACATCTTCGCATTCCGGCCACTGACCTTGATGCCGTTGATCGTCTTGGCACCCTTGCCTAGAGCCTTCGACAGCTTCGTTGATCCAGCGTTCAGCTTAGCAATCCCGGCAATCAGTGCCGGTGAGTTGTCTTGCAGTTGCTGGGTTCCAGAAGCCAGTTGGTTAATCCCGGCAACCAGGGTTGGAACCTGAGCGTTCAGCTGGGTCAGGGCAGAAGCCAATTGACCCGCACCGGAGTTCAGCTGACCACTGTTGGCGTTCAGTTGGCTAACCCCGCTGCCGACCTGGCTGACACCGGCCGTGTACTGGCTGATCCCGGCAGCCAGCTGGTTGGCACCAGACTGCAGAGTCCCAGTATTAGCGGCTAACTGGCCTGCACCAGCGGCGGCACTGTGAACACCAGCCGTGTATTGGCTGATTTGTGGCTGAGCAGCACTAACCTGAGAGTTAAGATCAGATGCACCATTAGCAAGTGTACTTGCGTTTGATGCCAATTGATCGGTGTAATTAGAAAGTGTACTCATGCTTGACAAGGCTTGGGTACTACCACTCTGCATTGCTTTTAAACTGTTAATCAGATTAGTAGTCGCAGTGGCTACTTGCTGAGTACTCTTACCAGAAGTTGCTGCAGACTCATCAACACTAGACTTCAGTTTATCAACTGCTGACTTAACCGCACCAATGCTTTGGGCCAAGTTAGCACTCGTACCATTATTAGAGCTAGTGGTAGTCGTCTTAGAGCTTGTATCAGCACCATTTAAGTCATTAATTGCATTAGATAACTTAGCCTTGTCTGCATCGCTCATGTTTGAGGTGTCAATGCCACTAAGCTGACTCTTTGCGGCATTGATACTTGAAGCAGCACTATTATTAGTCGTTGTCTGACTAGTAGAAGATTGTGACTGCGTTTGGCTAGCAGCTTGCTGCAGTTTTCCTAATTGTGCAGAAACGGCTCCCAGCTGTGTGGACAATTCAGTCAACGAACTAGCCGAGTTAGCCAAAGGTGCCAGGGCGTTTTGCAATGCAGTGGCATTTTGAGTAACATCCCCAGATAACGTACTCATCTGACTTTGCAGCGTTGGAATTTGTCCCTTAAGAGTCTGATTTACCTGTGATATTCCGCTATTGTAAGCACTCATGCCGTTAGATAACTGGCTCGTACCATTCGATAAATCGCCAAATTTCTTTTGAACAGTTGAACTATAGCTGTCCAGCGTCCCCAGTCCGGAGTTCAGCGAGTTGACTCCGCTGGCGAACTGGCCGATACCAGAACTCAGCTGGCCGGCACCGCTGTTCAGCGTGCCGGAGTTGGCCATTAACTGACTCACCCCGCTACCAAGCTGGCTGACTCCAGCCGTGTACTGGAGAAGGCCACTCGCCAGGGCTTGACTGCCGCTGGCCAGCTGAGCCGCGCCGGATGCCAATGGGGTCACGCCGACCTTCAACTGTTGAACACCGGCGTTGACCTTGCTGACCCCGACGACGTATTGGTTAACCCCGTCGCTTAAGCTGACCATCCCGGTGCTCAGCTGCTTGGCACCGCTGGCCGCCGTGTTCATTCCCTTGCCGACGACGTGGAGTTCCTTGAACATCGCCGAAGCGTAGGCGTTGGTAACCGCGGCCCGGACCTTGGTGTTCAGTTTACTCATCCCGGTTTCGGAGATAACTTCCCCGATCATGTTCAGGGAGTCGTTAGTCTCGTACTTGAGCTTCATCGACTTCGGATGCTTGTCCATCACCGTCGTGGCGTTCTTCGAGAAATTCTTCGGGATCGTGACGACCGTGTAGTACTTCCGGTGCGCCATCCCTTCGTGCGCCTTCTTGGCGGAGACGAACTCCCACTTCAGGGAATGGTTATGCTTCAGGTTGTCGACCGTCTGATCGCCGACCGCCATTGTCTTGCCCTGGTATTCCACCGGGACATCCTTGTTTACCACAGCAACTGGTAAATCTCCTGTACTCCCATAAGGGTCCCAGACAGACTTCAGGAAGAAGATACTGTACAGGAAGGGAATGATACAGATTACCACGGTTGATACCAGCAGGATTTTGTTGTGGTAAATATTCTTAAATTCCTGCTTGATCATTTCCCACATTATTCTCTTTCACCTCGAATTGCTTTACTTACTTGACTTTAAGATCGGCCGATCGTCGTCAGATAAGATCCGAACGGTTTGGCGGGCGTAATGAATCATGTCCTCAACCGGCACATCATAATTCTTCGTCTGCCACCACTGGAAGGCACCAAGAATCGAACCACTCAACGTGTAGGCCAAAAGCTCCGGATTGTCGGATTCCTGCAGTGCCTGAATAATCGTGTCCTTGCTGGACTGTTCAGACCGTTCCAAGAAAATTTGCGTCAAGATCTGCAGCATCTCCGAATACAGTGAGCTGCGCGAATTGCTGGCGGCCAGGTGCCGGACCACGTTGCGGTGCTCATCAATATAAATAATCAATTGCTTCATAATGTCTTCTTCGGAATCACCACTGTCCACGATCCGATTAATCTGGGTCTTCATTGTCTGCTCCAGCAGGTCATACTTATCATTAAAGTAACGGTAGAAACTGCTCCGGTGCAAAAGAGCCTCCTTACAGATCTGATCAACCGTCAGATGGTCAAAGGAATTATTCTCTAATAACACCAGAAGTGCGTTTTGAAAATCACGAACTGTTCGTGTCACACGCATCTACTATTTCTCCCCTCTGTCCCTAATTTACAGAGAACACTATATAACGTTCTGAATTCAAACAACAGGGCTATTTGAATATGTTAGTTTATAAATAAGACGTAAGGTCCAAAACGTTCCAATAGTTTTTTCGTGATTCATTTTGGAATTTGTTAATGGTGTTTCCATAAGGAAACGACTTCTTTTCCTATATTTGGATTAAAATCAGGCAAAACAGGCCGGCCGAGTGTCCATTTATGCTACAATCACAATGAAAACAATTATCGCAGGAGGCGTTTATTAATGAAGATTTCAAACGAAAAATTTGGCAGCTACCAAGACACCGACGTCATCAAGTACACCCTGACCAATGACAACAACGTCAGCATCAGTATTCTCAACTTTGCCGGGATTTGGCAGGCCTTTATGGTTCCAAATACCCATGGTGGCCGGGTCAACCTCCTGCTGGCTGCCGATAGCTTCGAACCGTACGTCGAATACGCCAGCCTCTACGCGGGCCGGATCGTCGGCCGGGCCGCTGGACGGATTGCCAAGGGCAAGTTCGACATCGACGGCGAAAGCTACTCGGTCCCAACCAACGAGGGGAATAACCTGTTGCACGGTGGTGCCAACGGCCTTTCCCAGCAGTTCTACCAGGTTGAAACCAAGCAAAACGGTGACAGTCTTCAGGCCATTTTGACCACCAGCATCGACACCGCCACTGACAACCTGCCGGGCAAGGAAGACGTCAAGGTTACCTACACCCTCTTCAACGACAACAGCGTCACGATTGACTTCGACGGGCAGACCGATGCTAAGACCCTCTTCAACCCGACCAGTCACACCTACTGGAACCTGTCTGGTGAAGCCAAGACCATCCAAGGCCACGTCCTGAGCTTAAACTCCACCTACCACCTCCAGCTGGACGACGAGAAGATCCCAACCGGCAAGAAGTTGCTGAACAAGGATACACCGTACGACTTCAAGTACCCAACGGTTCTCGGGACCGCCCTTCAGCACCTGCAAGAGGAACACAACCCTGAGGGCGGCTTCGACGATGTCTTCGTTGTCTTGCCAAGCAACCGGCTGGCCCACGAACCCGTCGCAACCCTGATGGACGCCGCCACCGGCCGGAAGATCAAGATGTACTCCGACCGAAACGGCCTGGTAGTTTACACCGCCAACGGTGTCCAGGTTGACGGCTACAACCGGCCATCCGCCAGTTGGTTTGTTATCGCTCTAGAGGGCCAGACCCTGCCCGACTCACCACACCACTCCCAGTTCGGTGACATTGCATTGCGGCCGGGGCACCCAGAGCACTACGAACTGCGCTACGAATACTTTGCCTAAGCGGATTGTGGTATAATTTACTTAGTAAGATAACATTTTGGAATGGGGGTCATCTTTATGAAAAAGCGTTTAACAAAGTCCAAGAACAAGGTTTTCCTCGGTGTCTGTGGTGGGCTCGCTGAGTACATGCACGTTGACCCGACGGTGATTCGGCTGGTCGCCTTAGTTCTACTGGTCCTGACCGGCTTCTTCCCGGTCGGCCTGATCTACATTGTGGCGGCCCTGATCATGCCGGACGCCGGCTCGCACGACGATCACGTGGTTGAGGGCGAGTTCGAAGAGAAAAAATAAAGTGAGTGGGAAATAACCACTAAAGTGGGGCGAGAGGCTACTAGGACGGGAGTCGGCGCTGAAGGCGTCGGCTTTCGTCCGTAGTCAAATAGACTTGCTCCGCTGCGCTAGACACTAGCCCCACGGTTACGACGCGTAGCTAGCCTCTGGTTTCCTACGTTATCTTTAAACCTTGAAAAGCACTTCAGCGAATGATTCGCCGAAGTGCTTTTCTTATCTCTTATGATATTAACCTTGCCGGTCGCGGTAGGCCACCTGGGCGTTTAAGCTGTAATCGGCGGTCGTCATGATCGTCGAACCCCGCCGGCCCGGAATCTTATTCGGTCCCCCGGTCACGGCCAGGTTAGCCAGGTAGATTTGGTAACGCCGGTGGGCGGCTGAGGCATCCGTCAGACCGATCTTGACAATGTGACCGACAGCGCGCCGTTCCATCTGATTGACCCCGATGTAGATCTCCAGGCGGTGCCGCAGTTCGTCGTGAACCAGCTCGAAGTACGGTGGTACCGAGCGGGCGTTCAGTGCCGGGATCGGTTGATTGGTCTCGGCATACTGGTCAATGATCTGCTGGTCGCTCAGGCCGCTGTAGTCGTTGACGAAGATCCCCGCCTCCAGCAGTTCGTCGACGACCTTCTGCAGATTGCGCTGCTCATGGTCATCGATCGCTACAACGGCCGGAATCGTCTCAGCGTTGGAGAAGACCCCGTTAGAGTTGTTGGCAAGCTGCTCGGCCAGTTGCTGCTGGGCGGCAAAGGATGGCGCCGTCTTCGTAGTGCCGGTGTTGAACTTCTGGCCGGTAATCTTGGCAAAGCGCGGTGACAAAAAGTCAAGGCGCGAGGTCCGGCCGAGAAAGTAAAAGACGAAGTTCAAATAGAGAAAGTAGGTGATCGCAACCATCGCCAAACAGTACAGGAAGCCCCGCAGCCAAACGTGGTTCATAAAGAGCCGGAAGGTAACGTAAACCAGGTAGCCATCCCCGAGCGTCGCAATAATAATGTAAATTCGGCTCTTCAGCTTGGCGTCCAGGTTGAAGTAGCTCAGTGATGAATTGATCATGTCAAGGAAACTAAACATTCTAACCATGCGCCCCCTTACTGATTGCTTTGACTGGTATTACCGCCAGTCGTTGTTGTCCCCTGGCTGGTATTGCCAGTCGTGCTCGTCGTGGTATTGCCGGTTGACTTATTCGTCGTACCAGCTGTACTGTTCGTATTCGCCTGGCTGCTGCTCTTGGCCTGCGTACCAGTCGTGTCGTTATCCGTATTATCGTCGTTATTATTGCGCGTCTGATTATTATCAGTCGTTGCTTCGTTATTGTCGTTCGTCCGACTAGATGGCTTGTTGGTATCATCCTTATCGTCGTCAACCTGACTAGAGCTGTGTGAAGCTTTTTGATCGTCATCATTCAGCGAGGTTGTTCGACTAGATGACACCGATGTCACCTTGGCCCCTTCACTGGTATGGGTGGTCTTGTTTACCACCACGTTGGTTGCACCCAACGCTAACACCAGTGACACCAAGGCAAAGGGTGTCACCAACGGTGGAATTTTTCCTGCCATATACATATCTCCTTTTCTCAGGTCGATTATACCCGCTTTTTTGCGAAACAAATGTTAAAGAAGATTGAAGATTATTGTTCGTGCCCTTGCTTGGCTTGGCACTGAGCGCAAATGCCGTGCAGTTCGAAGCGGTGTCCGGTAATCTTGATTCCCGGCAGCTGACGTTCAAAAAAGGCGTCGTCGATCGGCATCATCTTAATTTCCTGCACCCGACCACATTGGTCACAAATGAAATGATGGTGATGGTAGGGATCACAGCGATACTTAACCTGCATCTGATCGTTATGCTGCCGTAATTCGACAATGCCGAGGTCCTCAAATTCTTTGAAGTTGCGATAGATAGTGTTGTGACTCAGCCCCGGATAGTCCTGGCGTAGATACTGGTCGACCTGGGTAATATCCACGTAGCGCTGGGGATCCCGACTGACCGCCTCAATCATCATTTTCCGTTGCTTGGTCCAGCGCATGTGATTCTCTTTTAAGATGCGCTGGGCCCGCCCTACTAAGTCCTGCACACTCAATCCCCCCCTCGCTTGAAGCCTCAATTTTAGCACAAGTCATCCGCTTTGGGTACTATTTGATCCACCAATTGGTCCAAACGGCGACTGGTGTCCTCCCAGCGATCATTCACGATCACGTGGGCAATGCCGCGCAAGCCCTGCGGCAAAGCCAGGTCGCGCCGGTACTCCCGACTCTTTAAGCGGGAAACGATGGCGGCTGGCCGATCACCACGCTGCGTCATTCGCTTGGCCAGAGCGGTCATCTTGGAAACCGTCAAGAAAATAATCACCGCCCGGTCGCCCAGCTCCTGATGGTAAGTCAAGGCTCCCGCGGTGTCGAGGACAATCACGTCGTCGCGCCCCAGTTGCCAGCCCTCATTTAGGCCCTCATAGGAGGAACCGTACTGGGCGCCATCGTAGGTTACCCGTTCAAGGAGATGGCGACGATTCATCGATTCATCAGTTTCAAAATGATAGTCGACCCCATCGACCTCCCCGGGCCGCGGCTGCCGGGTCGTGTGGGTGATGACCCGGTGCATTCCATAGTGCTCCTGAAGGTAGGTCGCCACGGTCGTCTTGCCGGAGCCGGCCGCCCCGCAGATGATAAAAACGTGTCTCTTTTCTGCCATCTTACTTCGTCAGGTGAGCGTTGACCTGGTCCAACAGTTCCTTTAAGTTGTCGTAGGTCAATCGCTGGCGGGCGGTGGCGTAGTCAAACCAGCCGCTGTTCTTGATTTCTTCGGCCTGGAGCTTGATGTCCTCCTTTTGCGTCAGTTCGGCGGTGTAGAGGGTCATCTGCTTGCGGTTGCCGTTGGGCAGGTCGTATTCGGTGTAGACGTGGAAGCTGGTGTCGATCGGCAGGACCAGCTGGGTTTCCTCCCTGATCTCCCGTTCAGCCGTCTGCTTCAGGGTCTCGTCACCCTCGACGTGACCCTTGGGGAAGCCCCAGAAGTGTCCCTTGTTTTGACTCTCTAATAACAGGTATTCGATTCCCTTGTCCGTCCGCCGGTAAACGACGGCGCCACTCGTTACTTCAATTGCCATTTTTATCCAGCTCCTTTAAATTTTTATTAATTTTCTCATTGACTTTTAATATAAGCGCCGTTTATCATTAATAAATAAAAGCGGTGCTCTTTGGCACTACCGTTATTATAACAAAGAAAGGTGGTTTATTGATGGGCTTACACATTCTCCGCAAAGAAAGCCTTGATCGTTACTTGGGGGCGGATCAGCAATTTGTTAAGTCAATGACTGCCAAAGACTTGATGGCCATTGGGATTGGGGCCGTCATCGGGACCGGGATCTTCATCCTTCCCGGGACCATCGCGGCCGAGTCGGCTGGACCAGGGGTGACCCTGTCCTTCTTCATCTCCGCCGTCGTCTGTGCCCTGGCAGCCATGTGCTACGCGGAGTTCTCATCTGCCCTGCCCGTTGCCGGGAGTGCTTACTCCTACGGTAACATTGTCTTTGGTGAATTCTTTGGTTGGATCCTCGGCTGGGCCCTGGTCCTCGAATACATGCTTGCCGTGGCGACCGTCTCGACCGGGTGGGCAGCCTACTTCAATTCACTGATTGAATCCTTTGGTCTGCATCTCCCGAAGGCGCTGAGTGGTCCCTTCGACCCGGCGCACGGCACCTACGTCAACCTGGTAGCGATCATCATTGTTCTCCTGATCGCGCTGATGCTGTCGCACGGGATGCAGTCCTCGATGCGGATTAACGACATCGCCGTGGTTCTGAAGCTGCTGATCATCCTGGTCTTCATCGGGGTCGGACTCTTCTACATCAAGCCCAGCAACTACCACCCCTTCATGCCTTATCATTTCAAGGGCGTGATCCACGGGGCCACGCTTGGTTTCTTCGCCTACCTGGGCTTCGACGTCGTCTCAAGTTCGGCGGCCGAGGTTAAGAATCCGAAGAAGAACATGCCGATCGGGATCATTGGGACCCTGGTCGTCGCCACCGTCCTCTACATGGGCGTGGCCGCCGTGCTGACCGGAATGGTCAAGTACACCAAGCTGGACGTCGCCAACCCGGTTGCCTACGCCCTGCAGCTGGTCCACCAGGGCTGGATCGCCGACCTGCTCTCGATCGGGGCCCTGATCGGGATGTTCACCATGATGATCTCCATGATCTACTCCAGCTCCCGGCTGGTTTACGCGATCGGACGTGACGGTCTCCTGCCGGCCAAGCTCGCCCAGTTCGACGAGAAAAATCACTCACCGCAGATCGCCCTCTGGACGGTTTCGATTATCATCGCCGTCATGGGTGGCCTGGTACCGCTGGATGAGTTGACCAGCCTGGTTAACATCGGGACCCTGCTGGCCTTCACCCTGGTGTCCTTTGGGATCATCCCGCTGCGGCACCGGAAGGACATCGGCAACCGTGGCGGCTTCAAGGTGCCGCTCTACCCGGTCCTGCCGATCATTTCCGGCCTGGCCTGCCTGGGGATGATGACCCAGCTTTCCAAGACCACCTACATCGGCGCCAGCATCTGGTTTGCCATCGGGATCATCATCTACTTCACCTATGGCTACCACCACAGTAAATTGAATAAAGCAAGTGATTAAACGACAAGCAGCCTAGGAAACATTAATTCCTAGGCTGTTTTTGACTATTGTAAAGATAACGTGGAAACAAGCGAGCCCCTAGCATCTAGCGCAGCGAAGCAAGTCTATTTGACTAAGGACGAAAGCCGGCGCCTTCAGCGCTAACTCCCGTCCGCGGTTAGCCATACGGCCCGCTGGTCGTTAATTGCATTCACTAATAACGTGCAAAATAAGCGAGCCCTTAGTGTCTATCCACGAACGAAGGCCGACGCTTGCAGCGTCAACCTCCGCTCGCCGATAGCCATACAGGGCTCTTTAAAGCTTATTTTGCACTCACTATTTTGCAAACATCTTAAATTCCAAGAACAGATCGTTGTACTCGCCCAAGACGTGCAGCGGCAAGTCGCGGTAGGTTTGGAGGTGCTTCATCGTCTGCTTTGGCGGATAGAAGGCCCGGTTGCTCGTGACCTTCTTCGGCAATAATTGCTTAGCCTTCCAATTCGGCGTCGCGTAACCGACGTAACGGGCGTTTTGGGCGGCGTTTTTTGGCTCCAACATGAAGTTGATGAACTTGTAAGCGGCGGCCTTGTTGCGGGCGGATTTTGGAATTACCATGTTGTCAAACCAGATGTTGCTTCCTTCGCTCGGCACGACGTAGTGGAGGTGGTGGTTGACGCTCATCATCTCGCGAGCATCCCCCGAGTAAGTTACCCCAACGGCGGCCTCGCCCCGTTCCATGTACATCTTCATCTCGTCGGCAATGATTGCCTTGACGTTAGGCGTCAGCTGTTTGAGCTTGCCCTGGGCGGACTTGAGCTGGCCATAGTTGGTAGTGTTGACCGACTTGCCCTGAGTGATCAAGGCGATTGCGAAGACGTCGCGGGCGCTGTCGATCAGCATCAGGTTGTTCTTCAAACGCGGGTTCCAGAGCTGGCGCCAGTGCTGGACGTCGGCCCCCTTAATCTTCTGGTCGTTGTAGATGATCCCCAGCGTTCCCCAGAAGTAGGGAACCGAATAGTGGTTGCCGGGGTCAAAGGACCGGTTCAAGAACTGCTTGTCCAGGTAGCGCATGTTCGGCAGCTTGCGGTGATCCAGCGGGGCGATCAAGTGCTCGCGCCGCATCCGCTGGACGGTGTATTCGCTCGGGATCACCAGGTCGTAGTTGGTCCCGCCCTGGCGGATCTTAGTCAGCATCGACTCGTTGCTGTCGAAGGTCTCGTAGTCGACGTGGTAGCCGGTCTGGTGCTCGAACTTGGTGATCAGGGCCGGGTCAATATAGTCACCCCAGTTGTAGATAGTGACCGTCTTACGGCTGCTTCCGTTGTTGTGCCGATTGAGGGCGTAGTCGCCCCCGGCCAGGAGGAGGCAGAGGATCAGGATGCCGATGAAGGCAGACAGCAGCTTTTTCATTGTGCATCCCCCTCCTTTACCGTCACGATCCGGTTGCGCCGGCCGGCATGCTTGCTAATGAAGTAGTAGCCGATCACCAACAGCAGCGACACGATAAACATCAGGGTCGACAGGGCGTTGATCTCCAGGTTGATTCCCTGGCGTGCCCGGGAGTAGATTTCCACGGACAGGGTCGAGAAGCCGTTCCCGGTCACGAAGAAGGTCACCGCAAAGTCGTCTAAAGAATAGGTCAGGGCCATGAAGTAGCCGGCGAAGATCCCCGGCGCGATTGCCGGCAGAACGACCCGCGAGAGGGACTGCCAGCGCGAGGCCCCCAGGTCATAAGCGGCATCGACCAGGGTCGGCGACAGTTCGTTTAATTTCGGCAGGACCATCAGGACGACGATCGGAATGCAGAAGGCGATGTGGCTCAACAAAACCGAGGCAAAGCCCAGCCGGACACCCAGCATGGTGAAGAAAATCAAAAAACTGGCCCCGATGATGACGTCGGGCGAAACCATCAGCACGTTGTTGAGCGACAAGAGAGCATTGCGCCACTTCCGGTGGGAACCCTTGATGAGCAGGGCCCCCATTGTCCCCACGATCGTCGCAATCAGAGAGGCTAACAGGGCCACGATCATGGTGTTGATGACGATCGTGATCATCCGGCTGTCGGCAAAGAGGTCGGCGTAGTGTTGGAAGGAAAAGCCGTGGTACTTTTCCATCGTCTTGCCGGCGCTAAAGGAGAAGACCACCAGGTAGACGATCGGCGCATAGAGGATGATGAAGACCAGGGCCAGGTAGACCTTACCCCAGGAAAAATGCTTCTTGCTCATCGGCGGACGCCCCCCTTCTTCTTCCGACGATCACCGGTAACGGCCATGACGATAAACATCGCCAAAATCAGGATGACCCCGATGGTTGAACCCATCCCCCAGTTCTGGGTGGTCAGGAAGTGCTCCTCGATCGCCGTCCCCAGGGTAATCACCCGGTTGCCCCCGATCAGGCGGGTAATCATAAAGAGAGAGAGCGAAGGGATAAAGACCGCCTGGATGCCAGCCTTGACCCCCGGCAGGGACAGCGGCCAGATGACCTTGGTGAAGGTCTGCCAGTCGTTGGCCCCCAGGTCTTTGCTGGCGTTGATCAGCGACGGGTTGATCTCGGCCAGCGAATTGAAGATCGGCAGGACCATGAAGGGGATTTCAATATAGGCGGCCACGAACATGAAGCTGGCGTCGGTGAAGAGCAGCTGGTGGCTACCCAAGCCAACGAAGCGCAGGAACTGGTTGATCGTCCCCGCCTGACTGAAAAGGCCAATGAAGGCGTAGGTCTTCAGCAGCAAGTTGATCCAGGTCGGCAGGATCACCAGCAGAAGCCAGAACTGCTTGTTGGGCAGGCGGTTTAAGACGTAGGCCGTCGGGTAGGAGATCACCAGGGTGACCAGGGTGATCAAAAAGGCGTACCAGACTGAATCGACAGTCATCTTCAGATAGACGCTCGAGGTCAGGTAGTTCGCGTAGTTGCCCAGGGTGAACTGGCCGTCAATGTTGAAGAAGGACTGGTAGAAGATCAGCACCAGGGGCGCCACGACGAAGAGGATGATCCACAGGGCATAGGGAACGGCGAAAAAGGCTTTTTGACGCATTATTCATCCTCCTCGTAGCTGTCCAGGCGGGCGTCGAAGTCCTCCTCGCTTTCGTTGTAGCGCATTACGTGGATGTCCTCGGGATCAAAGGCCAGGCCGACCGTTGCCCCAACCGTCGTCTTGTGGATCGAATTGATCTTCCACTCGTGGTTGCGTTGGTCATGAGCCGTGATCTGATAGTCGACCCCACGGAAGAGTTGGGTGTCGACGGTCACCGCCAACTGCCCCTTCTCGACGGTCGTGATGTCAAGGTCCTCGGGCCGGATCACGACCTCGACCCGTTCGTTGGGCCGCATTCCGGCATCGACACATTCGAAGTCCTGGCCGTCAATCGTGACCAGGTAGTCGGCCTTCATGATTCCGGGCACGATGTTGCTCTCACCGATGAAGTCGGCGACGAAGTGGTTGAGCGGCTCGTCGTAGATATCCACCGGCGTCCCGCTCTGCTGGATCGTCCCGTCGTTGATGATCATAATCTGGTCGCTCATCGCCAGGGCCTCCTCCTGGTCGTGGGTGACGAAGATGAAGGTGATTCCCAGTTGGCGCTGCAATTGGCGCAGTTCGGTCTGCATCTCGACCCGCAGTTTGTGGTCCAAAGCTGACAGGGCCTCGTCGAGCAGGAGCAATTTGGGCCGGTTAACGAGCGCCCGGGCAATGGCGACCCGCTGCCGCTGCCCACCGGACATCTCCGTGATCTCCCGTTCGCCGTAGCCGTCGAGCTGGACCAGGTGCAGGGCCTCTTTTACCCGCTTGGCCGTCTCCTGCTTGCCGACGCCCTTGATCTGGAGACCAAAGGCAACGTTTTCGGCCACGTTCATGTGCGGGAAGAGCGCGTAGTCCTGGAAGACCGTGTTGACCTGCCGCCGATTAGCCGGAACGTCGTTGATTCTCTTTCCGTCAAAGTCAATTTCACCGCTCGTCGGCGAATTGAAGCCCGCAATCAGGCGCAGGATGGTCGTTTTCCCCGAACCTGAGGGACCCAGCAGGGTATAGAACTTCCCCGCCTCAATTGCGAAGTCGATGTCCTTGAGCACCACGTTGTCGCCGAACCGCCGCTCGACGTGGTGGAACTCCATGATGTTTTGTGCCAACTATCTCACCATCTTTTCACTTTAAAATATACAAACACTTCAATTATACCCTCAATGCGCCCCGCCGTCGCCCTTAAAATGTCGGCAACGCGGGCAAGAAGTGGGATAATGAGGGTAAGAAAGAATTGCGAGGTGTTTTTTATGAAAATCAATCAATTCAGTATCCGCCCAACCAGTACGCCCCAGCGCCAACAAGAGCTGCAGCGCATCCAGCTGCTGCAGAGCGGCGACGTTGACCGAATGTCTGCCAAGGAGCTGTTAAAAACGCTGCTGACTCGTACCCAGGCCCACTGTGCCTCCCCGCTGACCGGGGCGGAATGGCTCCACGACCTGCTGGCCACCCCGGACCTGGCCGTCGACGAATGGCTGGCAAGCGACCAGGCCCTGACCACGACGATCTTCTACCGGCTGGCCCTCCAGCTGCTGGAGTTCGAACCGGACGTCGACTTTAACCTCGAGGACCCACTGGCGACCTGGCGTAAGCTGACCCTGCCGATGGAGGATCACGAAGCGTGGACGAGCACCGACGTGGCCAATGCCTACTACCTGCTCTTAAACACCCGGGGCAAGGGCGGCCAAATCCTGCTCGACCAGCTGACCGCCCAGGGCTTTTTGGCCTGGACCTACCAGCTGCCGGCCAAGCAGAAGCCGCTTTTCTTCAACGGCAAGCCCCTGGCCTCCTTTGATCCGGCAAAGTTCATCCGCGAGGTCGTCTACGTTGAGACCGACATGGATACCGACTTCGACGGCCAGGCCGACCTGGTCAAGGCCGAGATCATCCGGCCACAGGATACCGAGGACGGGCTGCGGGTCCCGGCCGTCTTCACCGCCAGCCCGTACAACCAGGGAACCAATGATGAGTGGGGCGACAAGGCCACCCACAACGTCAACCATCCCCTCACCCACAAGGAAGCCGGCCAGGAGGCACCCCATGAAATGGCCTTCCCGACCGAGTTCAAGCGCCAGGCCGTCAATGGTTCTACCAAAAAGGCCACCCAGACCTTCAGCGAGACGCCAGGCTACACCCTCAACAACTACCTGGCAACCCGGGGCTACGCAATCGTCTACGCGGCCGGCATCGGCACCAAGGACTCGGACGGCCTGCAGACCTGTGGCTCCCCCGAACAAACTGATTCGATGAAGGCCGTCGTGGAATGGCTCCATGGTGATCGGCGGGCCTTCACCGACCGGACCCACGGGATCACGATTGCGGCCTGGTGGTGCAACGGCAACGTCGCCATGACCGGTCGTTCCTACCTTGGTACCCTCTCAACGGCGGTCGCCACAACGGGTGTGGCCGGGCTCAAGGCAATCATCAGCGAAGCCGCCATCTCCAGCTGGTACGATTACTACCGGGAGGGCGGCCTGGTCCGGGCGGCCGGGGGCTTCCAGGGTGAGGACGCCGACACTCTGGCTGACGAGACCTTCAGCCGCACCAAGCGCCCCGCTGACTTCCGCCGGATCAAGCCCACCTATGACAAATACATCGACCGCCTGGCCCAGGCGATGGACCGGACGACCGGCAACTACAACGCCTTCTGGGACCGGCGCAACTACCGGAAGAACTTTGCCGGGATCAAGGCGGCGGTCATGATGGTCCACGGTCTCAACGATACCAACGTCAAGCCAAGCAACGTCAAGGCACTTTACGACACCCTGCAGGACCTGCCCGTCGAAAGCAAGCTGATCCTCCACCAGGGGCAGCACATCTACATCAACGCCTTTAAGTCATTGGACTTCTCCGAAATGGTCAACCTCTGGCTCACCAACAAGCTCTGGGATCTTGACAACCAGGCCGACAGCGTCCTGCCGCACGTCCTGGTCCAGGATAATTGCCTGCCGGAGGCCTGGAACGCCTACGACCACTGGACGGCCGGCGAACGTTTAGAACTCCACCTGACCGACGGCGACCTGACGGCGGAGAACGTCCACGTGGCCGAGCAGCTGACCTTCAACGATCACCAGGAAAAAGATATTTACCAAGATTGGTGCCAGCACCCCGCCAAGTGGCAGGCGGCCCTAATCGCCGATCGGGGACAATTCAGCTGTCAGTTCAAGATGGCCCCAGCCCAGCAGGATCTCCTGCTACGGGGGACACCACGTCTTCAACTGACGGTGGCCGCATCCGTCGACCACGGATTAGTCAGCGCCGAACTGGTCGACTTCGGGGATGACAAGCGCCTGACGACTTCCCCGGTCATCATCAACCGCGGCGGCCTGCCGCTGGGCTACCACTGGAAGGCCGATGACCTGCGGGAGTTCAAGCTACAAAAGCAGGCCAGCCCCTACAAGGTGATTGCCAGCGGCCACCGCAACCTTCAGAACCGCCGCGACTCCGCCACCGTCGACGAGCTCGCCCCGGGGCAGCTGGTTGACGTCACCTTCGACCTTCAGCCACTCTTCCACCACCTCGCAGCTGGCCACCAGCTGGGTCTGATTATTTATGCAAGCGACTACGCCTTTACCCTCCGCGGCAACGAAAACGTCGATTACCGAATCAGCCTTGAAAACGCTCTTTTAACGATTCCCGGGGTCAGTTACTTGAATTCGGGCCGTGCTTTGCGCTAGAATTATTCTTAATATTTGGTTAATAAATATTAAGGGGATTATGAGATTGAAGCAAGGAACAAAGATTATTACATTAGATAACGGCTACCACCTCTGGACCAACACCCAGGGCGAGGGTGACATCCACCTGCTCGCACTTCACGGCGGCCCTGGTGGCAACCACGAATACTGGGAAGACGCCGCCGAACAGCTGGCTAAGCAGGGCCTGAACGTCCAGGTCACCATGTACGACCAGCTGGGTTCCCTCTATTCCGACCAGCCTGACTACAGCGATCCGGAAATCGCCAAGAAGTATCTGACCTATGACTACTTCTTGGACGAGGTTGATGAAGTTCGCCAAAAGCTCGGTCTCGACAACATCTACCTGATCGGCCAGAGCTGGGGCGGCCTGCTCGTCCAGGAATACGCCGTTAAGTACGGCCAGCACCTCAAGGGCGCCATCATCTCCTCGATGGTCGACGAGATCGACGACTACGTTAAGCACATCAACGAGCTGCGGGAAAAGACCCTGTCGCCGGAAGCGGTCGCCTTCATGAAGAAGTGCGAGGCTGCAAACGACTACAGCAACCCGAAGTACCAGCAGTACGTTCAGGTGATGAACGAAAACTACATCGACCGGCGCCAGCCATCCCGTCTCTACCACTTAAAGGACCTCGGTGGGGACGCGATCTACCACGTCTTCCAGGGTGACAACGAGTTCGTCATCACCGGGAAGCTCAAGGACTGGCACTTCCGCGATCAGCTGAAGAACATCAAGGTACCAACCCTGATTACCTATGGGGACCACGAATCGATGCCGGTGCCAACCGGGAAGAAGATGGCCGAGCTGATTCCAAACGCCAAGTTCGTCACGACCCCTGGCGGTGGCCACCACCACATGGTCGACAACCCGGACGTTTACTACAAGCACCTCGCCGACTTCATTCGTTCCGTCGAAGCAGGCACATTTAACAAGTAAGATTATAGCCGCCAACCGGCGCCACACGGGCGTTTTGGTTGGCGGCTTTTTCTATTTCCGAATTTTTCCTTAAGGCGGTTAAGGATTGCTTAACAACCGCCCTTTTGCCGCCCGCCTATGATATTCTGTTCTTACCAAAAACAAGGAGGATTTGAAAAGCAGTAAATTAATTGGCTTCATTGACCCGGCCGGGAAGTGGAAAAGGATCCCCGGCCCTGCTGCAGGCACACAATCTCAACCAGAAACAAGGTGAATCATGAACAAACAACTCTACCAACTCAGTACGGACGAATTAAAGAACAAGTACCAGCTGGCAGACCTGACAGCCGGGCTGACCAGTGCCCAGGCACAAGCACGGCTGGCCCAGGACGGTCCCAACGTGCTGGAGGTCAAGACGACCCCCAAGTGGAAGATCTTTCTGCGCCAATTCAATAACATCGTGATCTACATCCTGCTAGCCGCTGCCGCACTGACGATCCTAATCGGCCACTACACCGACGCCATCGTCATCCTCGCCGTGGTGCTGCTCAACTCACTGATCGGCTACTTCCAGGAGACCAGTGCCGCCAACGCCCTGGCCAAGATCAAGGAGCTGATGGCGCCACGGGCAACTGTCTACCGTGACGGTGTTCGCCAGGACATCGACGCTAGCCAACTGGTAGCCGGCGACGTGGTCTTCCTCGAGGCGGGCGACAACGTTCCTGCCGACCTGCGGATCATTTCCGCCGACAACCTCCGCGTGGAGGAGTCGGCCCTGACCGGTGAGACCAATTCCGTTGCCAAAAGTTCCGCCGTCCTAGAAGCGGCTCAGGTCCCGCTGGCGGAACGGACCAACGTGGTCTACGCGTCCACCCTGGTGACTAGCGGGAGTGGAACCGGGATCGTCGTGGCCACGGCCGGGGCGACCGAAATCGGCAAGATCTCCCAGGAGGTTGCCCACATCAAGCCGCAAAAGACGCCGCTGACCCGGGAAATCGACCGGGTCGGCAAGATCGTCTCCTACATCACGATCAGCGCTTCGGTCATCGTCTTCATCGTCGGCTTTGCCCTCCAGATCTACTCCCTGCCGGCCCTCGCCCTGGCGGTGGTCGCAATGCTGGTGGGTTCCATTCCGGAAGGGCTACCAGCCACGACCTCGGTGATCCTCGCCTTCGGGGTCAGCAAGATGGCCAAAAAGTACAAGACGATCATCAAGTCGATGCCGGCCGTCGAAACCCTCGGCTCAGTTGACGTGATCGCCACCGACAAGACCGGGACGCTGACTAAAAACGAGATGGCCGCCAGGGAGCTCTGGGTCGGTGACCGGCGAATTGACGTTACCGGAACCGGCTACGCACCCGCGGGCCAATTGCTCGACAACGGCCAGCCCGCGGAACTGACTCCTGAATTACAGCTCTTCGTCGAGGCCGGCTACCAGGCCAACGACACCATTCTTACCGAAGAGGACGGCCGCTGGCACATCAACGGGGAGCCGACGGACGGTGCCTTCCTAACCCTCTACCACAAGGCCCACGGCGCCGCTTTCCAGTCGCCATACCAAAAACTGGACCTGCTGCCCTTCGACTCCGACTACCGCTACATCGCTGAGCTCGTCCACGACAGCCAGAGCGGCCAGCAGATGATTTTCGTCAAGGGCTCGCCGGACAAGCTCTTTGAGATGGCTGCCAAAATGGATGCGACCTTTGACCTTGTCAAGTGGGAAAAGCGGGTCAACGCTTGGTCCAAGCAGGGGAAACGGGTCATCGCCGTCGGCTACCGGCCGGTGACTGGTACTCCCCTGAAGACGGTTGACCACGCGGACCTCTACCAGGGCATTCACCTGCTGGGCCTCGCCGCCCTCCAGGATGCCCCGCGCGAAGAGGTAATCGCTGCCCTGGAGAAGATGAACCGGGCCGGGGTGGCCGTCAAGATGATCACTGGGGACGACCCGCAGACCGCCCGGGCCATTGGGCAGCAGCTCGGCCTCACCAATGGCCCGATCCACGCCATCACTGGTGAACAGTGGGACCAATTGGCGCCAGCAGAACGGGGCACCGTGGCCATGAACACCCAGGTTTTTGCCCGGACAACCCCGCAGAACAAGCTCGAGATCATCGAAGCCCTGCAGGAAGGTCAGCAGATCACGGCGATGGTCGGTGACGGGGTGAACGATGCCCCCGCCCTAAAACGCGCCGACATCGGGATCGCGATGGGGATCAAAGGGAGCGACGTTGCCAAGGACGCGGCGGATATGGTCTTAGGCGACGATAACTTTGCGACGATGGCCGCCGTGATCAAGGAGGGGCGGCGCATCTACGACAACATTAAAAAGAGCATCCTCTTCCTTCTGCCGACCTCGTTCTCCGAAGGGCTGGTCGTCGCCTTCTCCATCCTGACCGGCCAGGAGGTGCCACTACTGCCGGTCCAGCTGCTGTGGATCAACCTGATCGCGGCAATTACCATCCAGTTCGCCTTCGTCTTCGAACGGGCGGCGGACGGGATCATGAGCCGGGCACCACGCCCCGTCAACCAGCGCCTGATGGACCGCCACGACCTGGTGCAGATGGGCTACGTTTCGGCACTGATCGCCGTCTTCTCGCTCGTCGGCTACCACTGGTTCGTGGGCGCCGGCGCCAGTCCGCTCAACGCCACGACAATGATGATCAACACAATCGTCATCTCCAAGGTCTTCTACTTCTTCAGCATCCGGACCGACCAACCGGGGCTCGGTCAGCTGAGGACGATCAGCACGAAGGCCTGGGGCGTGATCGCTCTGATGATCTTCTTCCAGTTGGCCCTGACCTACCTGCCGTTCATGCAGGAGACCTTCCACGTAACGGCAATCAGCCCGCTGGAATGGCTGGCGGTCATCGGTATTTCCGCTCTGATCATGCTCTGCACGGAGTTTGACAAGGGCATTCACAACCGCCGCCAGCGGATGGCCGTCGTTAAAAATTAATAAACACAACGTGGCGACTCAGGACCTTGAGGACTTGAGTCGCCACGCTTTTTTGCTAAAATTGTCGGTATAAGTTGGATGAAAGGATCCTATTACCATGACAGAACAGATAGAAAACTTTATTTTCGACATCGATGGCACCCTGATCGACACCTTCGACATGTACATGCCACCGATGATCAAGCTGCTGCGCGAACACGGCTACCCGGTTGCCCCCGAAGACGAACAGGCGGTCATGCGCAAGCTTTTCGGTATCACCGGCGCCGACGCCCTGCGGATCTACGGGGTCAAGGAGGAGGACGTCGCCCCGATGGTCAAAGAATGGTTTCAGCTCTCCTACCAGCGTGAGGACCGGGTGACGGTGCTCGCCGGCATCCCGGCGGCACTACAGGGGCTCAACGCTGAAGGGCGCAACCTGGCCGTGGCCACCTCCAAGGTCCAGGACGAATACGAGCACTTCCGGCATAAATTTTCCTTCGCCAAGCTCTTCGACGTGGCAATCACCGAGAAAGACACTGTCAAGCACAAGCCCGACCCAGATCCCATCCTGGCGGCGATGGAGGAAATGGGGATCACCGACCCGGCGCGGACCGTTTACGTGGGCGACACGATCAATGACCTCAAGGCCGCCAAGGCAGCCGGGGTCAAGTCCGCCGCGGCCCTCTACGGCTCGGCCAACCCGGCTTCCATCATGGGTGCCGACTTCCTGCTGCACGAGCCGGCCGACCTATTGAAAATTTAGTGAATTGAAAAACGCCTCGTAAGCAAGCTCGAGTTGCCAGCGAGACGTTTTTTTGATTGGCTACTTGTTTTTCCCAAATAGTGCTGCCATCTTGGCTGCCACTTCCGGATCAAGGTTGTCCGCCAGGGTGCTTTCTTCCTGGTGATCCTCCTCCTGACGGTTCTTCACCGTCTGGGTCAGATCGTCAATCACGGCCTGCTCACCGACCTTGACCGGGTTGACCGTCAGCCGGCCGCCCGCCGCATCGGCATGGCCGCCACCGTTAAAATACTGCTCGGCAAACTTGGCCACGTCCAGCTTGCCGTTGCTGCGCAGGGAAACGCTGACCGGGCTGACCACCAGCGCGGCGTCGATGTCCGGGTTTTGTTCCAGTAATTCGTGGGCAATCTCGGACTTGTAATCGTCGGCGTAGACCACCCCGAACTGGTGGCCGGCAATCTTCGTCTTGAGCATGTCCTTGAGGTGGCTCTTGAGGTACTTGGCCCGCCGCTCGTTGAGGGTGTGGATCAGCAGCTGATTATCCTGCCGGTACTGGTCCCAGCCGGCCGCCAGCACGCCCTCAACGAAGGAGGCCGAGTCCTGGAGCGGGTAGAACCAGAAGAGCTGATCGAGGTCATCAGCCGCCCGGCGCTCCGTTTCGGCCATGTCGGGATCATTTTGCCAGTCCCAGGTGTCGTACGCTCGGATCAACTCGACTAGGTAGGCCAAGTCCCGCCGCCGCTGCTCGCTCAGGTCGGTAAAGTGCGGCTGGGTCTGCAGCCAGTCCCAAACCAGGCTGGCCGCGCTCGGGTTGACGTCCGGATTGGCCGGGGTAATGCTGTTGGCTGCGTACTTGTTCCGCTGGGCCTCCTCGCTCTCGTGGTGGTCAAACACCAGCCAGTGGTTGGCAAAATTGTCGTTGAGCTGCTGGAAGGTGTAGTCGCTGTCCGGAGTCATGTCCATGATGTAGACATCGGTGAAGCGACTGGCTTCGGGAGTGCGCATCCAGCGGGCAAATTCGTCATCAATCCGGCCGGCCCCGCAGTTGGTCATGTCGAAGTCGGTATCGTCAAACATCGTCGGCTGAACTGCCTTGAGGAGCAGCGGGGCCCCGAAGCCGTCCAGGTCATTGTGGGAAAATAGTTTAATCGTTCGTTTTGCCATCTTGTACTCGCCTCGTCTTGATTAATCGTTACTACCGACCATTATACTAGATTTTTCTCCCCAATCGGTGACCTTTCCAACTGACAGCGAACCGGGTTGTTGTTATCATGGAAGTAGTGACATTAGGAAAGGAACGAATACTATGCGAATCTATGATTACCGGCAAGATTTGATCGACTTGCTTCAAAATACCGGTGACGACCCGCGCAGCCTCCAGCAGACCCTGCGCAGCCTCACCACGATCATCAATATTCTCAACCACTACGACGACGGGGCGCCCGAAAAAGACAGCGCACCAGTCAAGCGGCACCATTACCAGACCCACACCCGGCACGAGCAGCCGATGTCCCCGGCGGCCCGCCACACCCTGCGCTCCCTTTTGACCGGCCCGTCCAGTGCTGAAGCCAGGCCGGCAGCCAACCGGCCGGCCCAGAGTAACGTGATCAGCCGACCAACACCGGTTGAACCCGAAGCACCCAAGGAAAGCAGCCAGGAGGAACGGCTGGCCGCCGATAACCTCTACCTGGTTCACCGGAAGCTCAGCGGGGCCGAGATCAACCACCGTTACTATTCCGAGGCCATCCTGCACCACCTCCACTTCCCGATTGAGGACGGTGACGTGGTTGAGCTGGACACACAGCAACAGGTCCGCGGCCTGCCGGCAATTCGCCGGGTCACCAGCGACCGGATCGACGATTACGAGCCGACCAAGATCAGCGTGATCGAGTACGCCGAATTGAAGAGCGTTCCTGGCTCCGACGTCCTTCAGATCGCCAGCACGATGAAGGGCGATTCGCTCCTCGACCAGGCACCGGCCAACACCGTCGTGATCGACCCGTTCAAGTACCCGGGCCGCGACCTGAAGCCGGGGATGGTGATTGACTTTGCCTACTACGACCGCGGCAACGGGCTCAAGGACGCCAGCGAAGGCAGCATTCGCTGGATCCACGAGAAGCAGGACTACGACACCACCAAACAGCCAGCCAAGCCAAAGCAGGTCAAGAAGGTCACCAACACCCGGCACGACTACGAAAAGAAGCTCGACTACGACCTCAAGCAGCGGACCGTCCTGGTCATCACCGGCGTCCGTGACAAGGTCCAGGGTCTCAAGCCGGTGATTGCCAAGCACCACGGGGTCTTCCACGGCCTCGATGCCTCGGCAGAGGAGAACGTCTCTTCCAGCAAGCTCAAGCGGGAGATCCGTGACGCCGACTTCGTAATCGTCTGCATCGACGCCATCCACCACCGGATCAGCCAGCTGGCCAACCACCATGCCAAGCGCTACGAGAAGCCGCTAGCAATTGCCAATGTGACCTCCAACACGGCCGTCGAGCGAGCAGTCGGCCGGGCTTTGAACGGCGATCCGGCATACGCGGTTTCCAGTGAAAAGATTGATTAGCTTAAATAAAATTAAGATATTTCTTGACTTTTATTAAAAAAAGCTTAGAATATGAATCAACAATTTAATTATTCGATCGCAATGAGAAAGAAGAGTAGGTTGAATCGACCACGACAGCGAATCCCGTTTGGTGTGAGGGGACGGTGAGTTCGACCAATTGAAAATCACTTTCGAGTCCGGAGCTTAAGTCCAGTAAGTTCCGGTGGGAGCACCCATTATCGTGCCAGCGTATCGCCTGCGGGCCGTACGTGAAGGTCTTGTCCACCGTGACGAGACGAAGATAGGGTGGTACCACGCTCAGGCGTCCCTTAACCAATTAATTTTGGTTAAGGGACTTTTTTGTTGGGATCGGCGCAATTATTTTTAATTTTATCCTGAGGAGGAGTATTTTCATGCAAGATCTCACATCACGCAAATTAACGTGGAAACAATATTTGGTCGTCGCCTCGTTGCTATTTGGCCTGTTCTTCGGTGCCGGAAACCTGATTTTCCCCCTGCACCTGGGTCAGCTCGCCGGGGCGCACTGGGGCACCGCGGCGGTCGGCTTCCTGCTGACCGGGGTGCTGCTGCCGCTGCTGTCGGTACTCGCCGTAGCCGTCACCCGGGCTGAGGGGGTCTACGACATTGGGCGACCGCTCGGCGCCGTCTTCGCCCTGGTCTTCATGGTCTTAATCCACGCCACCATCGGTCCCCTCTTCGGGACGCCGCGGACCGCGACCGTTTCCTTTACGGTCGGGGTGGCACCATTCCTGCCTAAGCGGTACGAATCCGTTGTCCTCTTCGTCTTCTCGGCCCTCTTTTTCCTGGCGGCCTTCGCCTTTTCCTACCGTGAAAACAGCATCCTGGCCAATGTCGGCAAGGTCCTGAATCCCGTTTTCCTGGCGCTCTTGTTCCTGGTCTTTGTCGTTGCCTTTGCCAACCCGCTGGGTAATCCGGCCACCGCACCCGTTACCAGCGCTTACACCCACAGTGCCCTTTCCAACGGCTTCCTGGAAGGCTACAACACGATGGACGCCCTGGCTGGCCTGGCCTTTGGGGTGACCGTCGTCACTGCCGTCCGCTCCATGGGGCAGCGCCGGGCGAGTGACGTTTCCAAGGTCGTTGCTAAGTCCGGGGTCCTGGCCGTTTCCGCCATTGCCGTTATCTACCTGCTGCTGATCGTTCTCGGTGCCATGTCACTCGGTCGCTTCAAGGTTTCCGCTGACGGTGGGGTGGCTTTCAACCAGCTGGTTAACGCCTACGCCGGGGCCTTTGGTCAGATCGTCCTCGCCTTCCTGCTCACCGTCACCTGCCTGACGACCGCCGTTGGTCTGGTCGCCGCCTTTGCCCAGGACTTCCACAAGCACTTCCCGAAGGTTTCTTACCACACCTGGCTGGCCCTCTCCTGCCTGGCCTCGTTCTTAACCGCCAACTTCGGGCTCGACACGATCATCTCCTGGTCCACGCCAATGCTGATGTTCCTCTACCCACTGGCAATGGTTCTGATCCTCTTGTCCGTCACCTCACCGCTCTTCCAGCGCGACGGGGCCGTCTACTTCTTCGTCGTCCTCTTCACCGTTGTGCCGGCCCTGGGTGACATGGTGGTTGCCTTCCCCGCCGTCGTCAGCCAAAGCCACTTTGGCCTGATGGTGGCCGCTTGGCGGAGCCACCTGCCACTGGCCAGCATGGGGTTGTCCTGGCTGGTCCCGGCCCTCGTTGGTCTGGCGGTCGGCTTACTCTACCACTGGTTCAAGCCAGCCGGCGCCGTTTCCACCAAGACAGAGCTCAACTAACACTTAACTTTTTCAGCCATTAAAAAACGGGATCGTCTCAACCGAGGCGGTCCCGTTTTTTGATTAATTAGATAACGTGGAAAACAACCGTGGGGCTAGTGTCTAACTACGGACGAAAGCCGACGCCTTCAGCGCCGACTCCCGCCCTAGGTTAGCCATACGCCCCACTCTGATGGTTGTTTCCCACTCATTTTCAGTCATACTTATCCAAATTAAACTTCTGAATCGCGTAAATCAGCTTGCTGGCGTAGTCCGGATCGGTCGCGTAGCCGTTCTTCTGCAGTGCGTAGGCCGCCTCGCGGTAGTTTTTGGCCTTCTGGACGCTACGGAAACGCTTGTGGTTGTCCGCCGTCCCGTTGACGATCAGCAGGGTGTGGGCCTTAATCGAGGCCGCCCAGCTGTTGTAAACCTGGAAGTACTGCTTGACCTGCTTGTTCTTTCCGTTGATGTTTTCGGTCGTGTACATCCGCACCCGGTTGTGCTTGCTATTGGCCTTGATGCCGAAGAGGTTGTTGTACTTGTAGGCAAGCTTACTGCGGCCCCAGTTGGATTCGATGCCGGCCTGGGCAATCGTGATGCTGGCCGGGATGTGGTACTTCTTTTGTTCCCGCTGGGCCGCCGGGGCAATCTGCTTGATGAATTTGCTGACCGTGATGTCCTTGGGATGGGTCTGCCGCTGGGGCTTGGTCGTCTTGTGCTGCGACGAGACGATGCCAAAGACCGCCGCCGCAATTAGCACCACGACGAGCAGGCTCCCGATAATGATCTGCCATTTTTTCTTCATATTCTCACTTCCCCCTCATCTTGGTGGTTGTCCACCATTATAGGGGGTGGACAAATAAAAAAGCGAAGGTTTCGCTCAATCTTCAGGAAATCTTCGTTTTTATTTACTTGCTGTGCTTCAGCAAATCTTGTTTCATTTCGTTAAACCGCTTGGCATCCAGAACCTTCAACCGCGGGAAGCTCTTGACCAGGCGCCGCTCATTCCAGTTCAGTAGGCGCAAATCCAGCTCGGCACGCCGGTCTAGCATCTCAGCACGCCAGTTGTCCAGCCGCTTGGCCAATGCGGGCTTCTCCTCTGGCAGGGCGGATTCCAGCCGTTTGCGCAGGCGTTCGCGGTAGGCCTCGGCCCGTTCGTTCCACATCTTGGTTGTGGTGTGGAAATGTTGCACGCTGATAATCGTCAGGATCGTGTCGGTGCCCATCACGAGCACCACCATGAGGGCTAGCATTCCGTGGGTGTGGGCCTCTTCCCAGTTGATCACCCGTTGGACGGCGGGCTGGATGAAGCGGACTAGCACCACCACGCCGATTGCCCAGAAGAGGGAAATCTGTGGTGCCACCCGCCCCTGGAGGTTCCCCCAGAGGTGTGAGTAGTCCCAGAGCTTCATGTGGAAGGCCTTTTCCAAGAAAAGACTGGCGACGTACTCAAAAATGCTGGCGACAACGAAGCCCACCAAGAAAAGCAGGATCAAGTTGTCGGAGACGCGAAAGGTCGTGATCAAAATCGTGGTCACCGCAAAGCCGTAGACTGGACAGTAGGGGCCGAAAAGAAAGCCCCGGTAGGCAAAATGGTGATCCTTGATGGAACAGTAGATTGTCTCCCATACCCAGCCGATGACGGCGTAGGTGAAGAAGAGAACGATGATCTCGGATAGGCTGTAGGGCATGATTTCCTCCCTTATTTCAGACTGAGCTTTTCGACGTTGAGGATTTTATCAAGCCAACCGGTGTAGAAGCTTTCCTCGTGGCTGACCAGGATCAGGTTGCCCGGGAACTCTTGCAGGGCGGTCTTTAACCCCTCCTTGGTCTCGTCATCCAGGTGGTTGGTCGGTTCGTCCATGATCAGGAAGTTGCACGGTGTCAGTTCCAGGATAGCCAGCTTGACCTTGGTCTGCTCACCACCGGACAGGAGCTGGAGCGGCTTTTGGGTGTTGGCGGCGTTGATCCCGGCCCGGGCCAGCTTGGTCCGAATGGTCCGCGGCTGCATGGTCGGAAAAAGATTCTGGATCGTCTGCAGTGGTGTCAGTGACGGGTCATCCCAGACCAGGTCCTGGTCAAAGTAATTGATCTTGGCCGACGGGGAAAAGGTCGCCGTCCCGCCCAGCGCCGGAATCTTTTTTAAGATCGACTTGATCAAAGTCGACTTGCCGACCCCGTTGAAACCGGTAAAGAGCAGTTTCTCCCCCATCGTCATCGAGAAGGTCACCGGCGCCAGCAGCGGCCGGCCGTAACCCACCGACAGCTTTTCGACCCGCAGTGCGTTGGCCGAGCCGGTGTTTTCGTATGGGAAGTGGAAGGTCGCCTTGAGGTTGTCCTCCGGCGGATCAATCCGCTTCATCCGGGCCAGCATCTTCTCCCGGGACTTGGCCATCGTCGACTTGGACCCGGCCTTATTTTTGCGGATGAAGCGCTCGGCCTTTTCGATCACAACCTGCTGCTTCTCGTATTCGCGCTCCTGAAACTCCTTGCGTTCTTCCTTTTGGCGCATCGCCTGCTGGAAGCTGCCCCGGTACTTGGTAATCTTGCCAAAGGAGACGTCACAGATCGTGTTGGTGACCTTTTCGAGGAAGTCGTAATCGTGGGAAATGATCATCGCTGCCCCGTCGAAATCGTTGAGGTAGTCGATCAGCCATTCGATGTGGGCCGTATCCAGGTAGTTGGTCGGTTCGTCCAGCAGGATCACGTCTGGATTCTCCAGCAGCATCTTGGCTAGGATGATCTTCGAACGCTGGCCACCACTCATCTCCGAGACGACGTGGTCCTTGCCGATGTCGGTCAGTCCGAGCCCGTTCATGACCCGTTCGACCTGGGTTTCAATGTCGTAAAAGTTGTTGGCATCCAGCTTTTCTTGAATTCGGCCGGCCTTGGTCAGCAGCTCGTCATCCATCTTCGTCGCGTATTCCGTGTAGTAGGCGTTCATCTGGTCGTTGAGCTTATACAGATCCGCAAAGGCGGTGTGCAAAAATTCAATCAGGGTCATCCCCTGAGGAATGTCCACGTACTGGTCGAGGTAGCCGATTTTGACTCCCTTCTGCCACTTCACGCTGCCATCAACGGGCAGGACCTTGCCGATCAGGATCTTAATCAGCGTACTCTTGCCGGCCCCGTTTTGGCCGACGATCCCCATGTGTTCGTGTTTTTCTAATTGAAAGCTGGCGTCCTCGTACAGTTTTTTGTCGGCATAGGACATCGTCAGGCCTTCAACATCTAACACTGCCATTTATTTTCACCCCATTATGCATCAATATAATTGCTTTCCATGGTATCACAATCCGCGCTGCTCCAGCAATTGCTTGCCTTTGTTACAATCAACTAACATTTTTGGTCATTTTTCTTTTGGAAAGCCTTCACAATTTATTCATATCGTCCCCTTAAGGTAGAAAGCGTAGTCTTAAGCAAAATTTAACAGATGGAGTGATTCTTATCATTAAGAAGAAAATTGTTTCCAAGACACTGATGGCCGCTTTGGGGGCAGCGAGTGCACTGGCCGTTGCAACTACAGCTAACGCCGACACTCAGGTGCAGGTCAAAGCGGGTGACACCGTTTGGAACTATGCCCAGGAATACAAGACCACGGTCAACGCAATCGTCCAGCGCAATCAGCTGGCGAATCCAGATGTCCTCCAAATTGGACAAACGCTGATCATTCCTGACTCTGCAACGAGTGCCACTAGCCAGGCCGATACGACCAGTACGGCAGTTGCAACCATTGTCAACCCGCTGAGCACCAGCACGGCCGCTTCGGCAAACAGTACTGCCAGTGCCCAGCTCGCTACCGGGGTCGTCAGCTCAAATAGTGCAGCTACCAGCCAGAGCACGGCAGTCAGCCTGACAAGCACGGCAGCTGATCTGAATTCTGCCAGCCAAAGCGCCATCGCTGAAACAGCTGATCAGCAAAGCGAAGGCAGCCAGGCGCAAACCGGTTCCTCAGCGGCAACGAACAATTACACCCCGGCAAGCGGTACCCCAACGACCTACGCCGCTAACTCTGCCGCCGCGCACCAAGCAATGAGCAGCTACGCAATTAGCTACGGCACCGTCGAGCGGACCGCCGCGGCCTACAACTCACAGGCAACCAGCCAGACTGCCCAGGCCGCCAGCTCAGCTGCTCAGAGCACCACGAGCTACGCAAGCCAAAGCACCAGCAATGCCGCACAAAGTACTACCAGCACTACCACTTCCAGTGCCGTGGCAACTGCGAAATCCATGATCGGTGTTCCGTACGTCTGGGGTGGGAACACGCCAAGCGGTTTTGACTGCTCCGGTTTGGTTCAATACTCCTACAACCTGGGCTCTAACTACCGGACGACCTATCAACAGGCCACCCTTGGTCAGCACAAGTACGACGTGGAAAACGCCCAGAGCGGTGACCTCTACTTCTGGGGGACCGAAAGCGCACCGTACCACGTTGCCATTGCGGAGGGGAACGGGAACTACATCCAGGCCCCAACCCCTGGTCAAAACGTTCAGGAAGGTAATATTCAATACTACCGGCCGAACTACTACATTAGTATGAACCAGTAAAGATTAAATTTTTCTAATAAAAAGAATTGACAGCTTGCCAGACCTTGGGTATACTAAGAGCAATTAATAACCAAGGAGCAAGCAACAATGAAGAAGTTTCAATCTCACAACGTGAATATTTGTTGGCAAAGCCGGTAGACGGGTTGTTTCGGTATCGATGCAACCTGACAACAGATTGCATCTGTGCCGGCTGAGATTGTTATTTCATTCAGTCCGCATGGATCCACATGCGGGCTTTTTATTTTGCTTCATCAGCGAGGGTCCCGCATGCGGACGCTCGCTTTTTTATTTTAGAAAGGTGTGAATCATCACATGAAACGCATGTATAGCCTCATTGCAATTATTCTTGTTTTCCTGGGCTTCGCCTTCTTTAAGGAAAATGGTGGCTTAGTCAAACAGCGAACACCCCGGATCGGTGTTTTGACCCTGATGCACCACCCGGCCCTCGACCAGATCTACAAGGGCTTTGTCGATGAGTTAGCCAAGGAAGGCTACCACAACGGCAAGAACATCAAGATCGAGTACCAAAACGCCAACGGGGACCAGAGCAACCTGAAGACGATGGCCTCCAAGCTGGTCAACGACAACTGTACCGTCATCTACAGCATCACCACCCCAGCGGCCCAGGCGGTTGCCAACTCTACCACCAAGACGCCAATCATCCTCGGGGCAGTCACCGATCCAAAGGGCGCCGGCCTGGTTAAGGACAACAAGCATCCCGGCGGCAACATCACTGGGGTCTCCGATCAGGCCCCAATCAAGGAGCAGATTAACCTGATCAAGGAGTTCATGCCCAACATGAAGACACTCGGGGTCATCTACACCTCCAGTGATTCCTCAGCCGTCGCCGGCTACCATCAGATCGTCCGTGAATGTAAGAAACAAGGGATCACGCTGAAGGCCTACTCAATTGCTAACAGCAACGACCTCAACCAGGTTTCCGAGCAAATGCTCAGCCAGGTTGACGCCGTGATCGTCCCGACCGATAACACCATCGCCGGGGCTATGCAGACCCTGGTCAAGAACGCCAACGCGGCGAAGAAGCCGGTCTTCCCGGCTGCCGGAACGATGGTTAAGCAGGGTGGGGTTGCCACCTACAGCGTCAACCAGTACGACCTCGGTGTCCGGGGCGCCAAGATGACCGTCCAAGTCCTCAAGGGCAAGAAGCCAGCAGACACGCCGATCCAGTACGTCCGCCACGGTGAACCGGTCTTGAACCTCAAGCAGGCCCGCAAGCTCGGCCTGACCGTTCCAAAGCATTTCCAAAAAGAAGCACAGCAAGAAGGAGTGATCTACAAATGAATCTTATCGTTTCCTCAATCGGGCAAGGGCTTCTCTGGGCACTCCTCGGGCTTGGCCTTTACCTGACTTTTAGAATCCTCGACTTCTGTGACATGACCGTTGAAGGGACCTTCCCGCTGGGTGCGGCCACCGCGGTCACCGCCATCACCCACGGTGTTAGCCCACTACTGGCCACTTTGCTAGCAGTCGGGACCGGGATGATCGCCGGCCTGGTCACCGGCCTGCTCTATACCAAGGGGAAGATCCCCAGCCTGCTCGCCGGGATTCTGACAATGACCGCCATCTACTCGGTCAACCTGCGGATCATGGGCAAGTCCAACATCTCCCTGCTGGGCAAGCCAACCCTGTTTAACGGGGCCCTCAAAAATCTGCCCCAGTACTTCGATAGCGTCACGCTGGGGTTAATCGTGATCGCCATCGTCACCATCCTGATGGTGGCCTTCCTCGCAACCGACTACGGCCAGGCCTTCATCGCCACCGGGGATAACCCGACAATGGCCAAGGCCTTCGGGATCCACACCGACAAGATGGTGATCGTCGGCCTGATGGTCTCCAACGGAATGGTCGGCCTCTGTGGCGCCCTAATCGCCCAGAATAACGGATACGCCGACGTCAACATGGGGATCGGGACCATCGTGATCGCCCTGGCCTCGATCATTATCGGCGAAGTGGCCTTCGGTGAACTGACCCTCAACCAACGGCTGGTCGCAGTCACCTTGGGTAGTATCATCTACCGGCTGATCCTGCTGGCGGTCCTGCAGCTTGGTTTTTCTGCCAACGACCTCAACCTCATTTCATCGATCGTCCTCGCCATCAGCATGATGATTCCGCAATTCGAACAGCACCTCAACATTAAGAAGCCAATTCTCAGGGGGGTTCAGCCACATGAGTAAGCCAATTTTAGAGTTAAAAAACGTTCAGACCGTCGTTAACAAGGGGACTTCCAATGAGACGATGATTTTGAAGGGAATCAACCTGGAGATCAACGACGGCGACTTCATCACCATCGTCGGCACGAACGGGGCCGGAAAATCCACCCTCTTCAACGTCATCGGTGGCAACCTGCGCGCCGACAACGGCCAGATCCTGCACAACGGCAAGGACATCACCAATTCCAGTGAGGAGGACCGAACTGCCTTCCTCGCCCGGGTCTTCCAGGATCCCAAGCTGGGAACGGCACCGCGGATGACGGTCGCCGAAAACATGCTTCTGGCCACTAAGCGGGGCGAACGGCGCCACCTGATTCCACGAAAACTCAAGCAGAACATGGCCCGTTTTACCAAACTGGCCGCCACGATGAACAACGGCCTAGAAGACCGGATGACCACGGCGACCGGGGCCCTCTCCGGTGGTCAGCGCCAGGCTCTGAGCTTCTTGATGGCCACCCTCAAGCGGCCGGACATCCTGCTGCTGGACGAACACACCGCCGCCCTGGACCCCCACACCAGTTTGAACCTTCTCCACGCTACGAACGAGCGGATCACTCACGACCATCTGACGGCCCTGATGATCACCCACCACCTAGAGGATGCCCTGACCTATGGCAACCGACTGATCGTGTTAAAGGACGGCCAGATCAAGGCCGACTTCAGCGGTCCGGAAAAGGAGCAACTGACGGTGGACAAGTTGTATCAGTATTTTGAAGATTAATAAAATCGGAAGAGCCAGCATTACTGCTGCCCTTCCGATTTTTATTTTCTCTTTATAAAGCTTTTTCTCACTCAAATTCATTCCGCTTGCCATTTTCCGAGGCGCCGCAGGTTCATCCGAAATCCCCGGGCGGCCCAGGCAACCCAGTGGCTGATCCACTGCTTGCCCATGCTCAGCGGCCGCGAAATCTCTTCGTCATAGTCATCTAAATACAGGTTGTCATACCGATCGAGGTGACCAAACGGCTGGTGGTTGATCGCAAACCGATAGGTGGTCTCACCGCTCGTCGCCGGTTCAACCTCAACTTGCTCTTCCTGCATTACCTTCAACAAATCCTTGTCCGTCATCTATCAGCGCCCCTTTCGTTCATTCTTCACCTCCATTATAGGGTGCTTGGCGGGGTAAGTTAAATCACCTAGCTTGAAATTAATCAAAGCCGGATCACGACATGCTTCGTAGTCCGCTTTTGATGATGCTATTCTTTTAGCCCCTTTGGTGAAAATAATTTTTGGATCCAACCAAGAACAAGATCGGAAACAATCGCCATTAGCGCCGTCGGGAGTGCTCCCGCCAAAATTATAGCGCCACCATTTGTTGCATTAGTCCCCCGGATAATAATATCACCAAGACCACCAGCACCGATAAAGGCCCCAATCGCTGTCACCCCGATTGCCACCACCAGGGCGTTTCGAATTCCTGCCATAATAACGGAGATTGACAGTGGAATTTCAACCATCATCAGCTGCTGCCAACGGGTCATTCCCATCCCCTTGCTGGCGTCAAGCACCGCGGGCGACGTATTGCGCAGGCCCGTATACGTATTTTGAATAATTGGCAAGAGCGAATAGAGAAAAATCGTGGTAATTACCGTCTGATCGCCAAGACCCAGGCCGAGCATCAAGATCGAAAGCATTGCGAGTGATGGAATCGTCTGGATTAGATTAGCAACCTGAATCACTGGATTGGAGAGACGCCGATAATGGGCAATTAACGCACCAATTGGGATCCCGATCAGGGCAGCGAAGAACACCCCTTCAATTGAAATCAAAAAGTGCTGATTGAACTTTCCTAAAATGTAGTAACCGTTATGCTGAAAATAATAAAAGAATTGTTGCCACAGTCCCATGTCCTTCATCGCTCGTCACCTCTTTGTAAAATAGTGGTGCTTGACAAGAAAATGATGCGCAACGGTTGACGGCTCAAGCAGCTGATCATCAACCTGATAATTGAGCTCCTGCATAGTTTCCAGGTTAATCTGGCCATCTAGCTTGTGAATGGTCGGGCCAAGCTGCGGGTACTTTTTCAAAATCGACTCGTTGGCCACCGCCGCTGCCTCGTATGGTGGGAAGAACTGCCGATCATCTTTTAAGATCTTTAACTGATAGCTCTTAATCCGCCCATCCGTAGAATAACCAAGAATTGTCTGCATTTTCCCCTGCTCGGCGGCATCGTAGACTAGGCCGATCTGCATCGGGTAAACGCGCTTAAAGTCAAAGCCATATTCCTTCTTAAAGCTCCGATAACCGTCACCTTTTCGATTGATCCAGGAGCTATCGACTCCCGCATTCCACTGACTGGCAAAAGACTTCAGGTCGCTAACGGTCTCTAGATTCTTCTGATGTGCCAGCTGCTTCGTAACCATGAAAGCGTAAGTATCCGCAAAGCCATAGGTTGGGAAACGGACCTCATGATAACGACTTTTCAGCTCGCGATCAACGATCCGCGTAGCAACTTGGGGGTTCTTTTCCGGCTTTTCACCAAGAGTTCCGGTTAAGTCCGTTCCGGTATAAGAAGTCGCCATTACATCCGCATTATTACGTTGCAGGGCCTTATGACAAACCGTTGATGAACCAAGATTGCCAATAATCTTTGTCTTCATTCCCGTATCGTGTTCAATCAGCTGACTTAAAATGTTCGCCATGATTTGTGACTCGGTAGAAGATACAGCCGCAATTCGAATCGTCCCACTCGTATTCTTTGCTTCATACTTGTGACTACAGCCAGCAAGGACGAAGAACGCAATAATGGTCAGCGGAATCCATAACCAGCGCTGCTTAATTTTCATCATCCTCACCTTCCTCTCGCAAGTTCACCGGCGTCAGTCTGCGTTCAAGTTTGCTCAACAAAAAGTCGGTGAGCAAGGCCAAAATACTGACCGGAATCGTCCCACCAATGATTAGGTCCGGCTGATAAAGATTTAAGCCATTAAAGATAAAGTCTCCGAGCCCTCCAGCACCGATATATGATGCCAGCGTCGCCCAAGCAATCAAGTAAACGGCCGAAAGTCGGATCCCGGCCATAATCACCGGCAAGGCTTGCGGTAACGAAATTTGCCAAACCCGTTGCCAGCCGGTCATTCCCATCCCTTTGGCCGAATCCAAAAGGACGGGGTCAACCCCTTCCATCCCAATGTAGGTGTTCCGTAAAATCGGCAAGAGAGAGTAAATAAAGAGGGCGACGATTGCCGGAAATTTCCCAATTCCAAAAATTGGAATCATTAGCGCTAGCAAGGCTAACGATGGCACCGTCTGCAACATACTAGCAATCGCAATCACAACCTTCGCTGTTTTGGGGAAGCGCGTTAGGAGGATTCCAAGCGGTACTGCCACAACGATCCCGGCCCCAAGCGAAATCAAAGAGATGTATAGCTGCTCCCAGGTTTTTAGTAAAAGATCACTCCCGTATTCATTCAGAAAGCTAATCATGCCGATCACTTCTTTCATGCTCCAGCTCTTCCTGCCCCCAAACATAGTCATAAAGGACCTTTGCGAGACTTGAACGGGTAATGATGCCGACGATTTGTCGATCGTGATTTACGACCGGCATATACTTAAGGCGCCGTTTAATAATAATCTGGTAAACACTGCTCAAAAGATCCGTATCAAAAACGGTCTGCGGCGCCGGACCCATAATATCGGCTACCCGAAGATCAAGTTTATTCCGGTGGGCGATTACCTGAGCAATATCTAACTCCCCGATCAGGTGCTGATCGCCGTCTACTACGATCAAAGAGTCAATGTGATGATGATTCATTTTCGCCAGGGCTTTTTCGAGAGAGATTTCAGCCGTTGTCGAAATCGGCCTGGTCAGCATCACCGACTGAGCGGTTGCCAGCGTTACCTGGGCTTCATTCAGCCGTTCTTCGCCAATGAGGTCGCGAACAAAATCGTTTGCCGGGTGCTGAAGGATTTCTTGGGGTGGCGCCGACTGAATAATGTGGCCATTATCAAAAATAACAATCCGGGTTGCCAGACTGATTGCCTCATCCATGTCATGAGTCACCATAATAATCGTCTTTTTCAAGTCCTTTTGCAGGTAGTGAACCAGTTCCTGCAACTTTTGTCGAGTGACCGGATCAAGGGCGCCAAAAGGTTCATCCATCAGCATAATTTTTTGGTTGGCAGCCAGGGCACGAATGACCCCAATTCGCTGTTGCTGACCGCCAGAAATTTCGTGCGGGTAGCGTTGCAGAAACTCTTCAGGCATTTCAACCATCTTAATCAGTTCTCGTGCACGGGCTGCCCGCTTCTCTGCTGGCCACTTTAATAGTTTGGGCACCAGACAGATATTTTCTTCAATCGTCATGTGCGGAATCAGACCAATGTTTTGAATCACGTAACCAATGTGGCGGCGTAAATCAATCGGATCCTGATCCATTATATTCTTTCCTTCCACCAGCACCTGACCTGAGCTGGACTCCAGCATCCGGTTGATCATCCGCAGGGCTGTAGTTTTCCCACCACCAGAAGTCCCAATAAAACAGATAAATTCTCCAGGATGAACGGTCAGGTTAAAATCCTCTAGTGCTTTTTTCCCATTAGGATAAACCTTGCTTACCCCACGGAATTCAACAATTGAGTTCTGATCATTCATGCATACCCCTCCTAACAATTAACAAGTTTTCATTTTTCTTTAATTTTACGTTCATTATGATAACGATTTCAAGACTATCTAATCATTTCTGTTGTTATTAAAAACAGTTATTTAACATTGCTTTGTCTTCTAAAGCATTGTCGTAGAAACCAAGACCAATCGTTATGGGGCAGGACAAGTAAAAAACATCCGTTGCATCACAAAAGACCCGGGCCATAAATTTGACTCGGGTCTTTGTAATCAAAATCAAGGAAATTGACAAAGTACTATCTTATTACCATTCGTAGTCGGTTGGGTCCTGAATTCCACGGCCCGTGGCCTTGTCGAGCAGGATCCGCTGTTCGAAGTGAGCAACGTTGCGCTTCGTGGCCTTGACCATGTCTGGGTTGACGGAAACGTAGTCGATCCCACTTTGAATCAGGAAATTCGTGAATTCTGGATATTCGGACGGTGCCTGCCCACAGATGGAAACCGTCCGACCGTCCTTGTGAGCGGTCTTGATCAGGTGCCGGATAGCACGCTTAACAGCCAGGTTCCGCTCGTCGAACAGGCTGGAAACCGTGTCGTTGTTCCGGTCACAACCCAGTAGAAGCATCGTCAGGTCGTTGGAACCGATGGAGTAACCATCAACGAACTGGTTGAACTGGTCGGCCAGGATGATGTTGGATGGGATTTCAGCCATCATGTAAACCTTGAAGTCGGCGCTCCGCACTAATCCCTGGTCGTGCATGATTGCAGTGACCTTCCGGGCTTCGTCAACGGTCCGAACGAATGGGATCATAACGTTCAGGTTCTTCAGGCCGAACTCTTCACGAACCTTCTTGACGGCCGCCAGTTCCAGCTTGAAGGCTTCCACGTACTTCGGGTCGTAGTAACGGGAGGCACCCCGCCAGCCCAGCAGGTCGGCTGGTTCGTGTGGCTCGTACTTCTCGCCACCCTTGAGCTTCCGGTATTCACTGGACTTGAAGTCGGACAGCCGCAGGACAACCGGCCGTGGTGCCATCGCCCGGGCAACCTTACTTACACCGTCGGCCAGCATGTCAACAACCTTCTCCGGGTGTCCCTGGTCAATCAGGTAAAGTGGGTGTTCATGGATGTAGGTGGTCCAAAGGAATTCTTCCCGCATCAGACCAATCCCGTCGGCTGGCAGGGTTGAGTACTTCTCGGCCAACTCTGGGTCCCCGAGGTTCATCATAACCCGGGTAGCGGTTGGTGGGAAGGTCTCGGCAGCAACGACTTGGCCACCGGCAGCGGCCTGGGTCGTCGTTGGCTTCTTGAACAGGGATTCAACCTTGCCCTTGTAGACAACCCCGTTCTTAGCGTCAACCGTAACGACATCCCCAGTCTTGAAGACGTCGGTTGCGGCCTTGCCCCGACTCTTGGTTCCGACGATACATGGAATTTCCATTTCCCGGGAAACGATGGCGGCGTGACAGGTCATCCCACCGTTGTTGGTGATGATCCCGGCGGCCTTCTTCATCGCTGGAACCCAGTCTGGTGAAGTCATCAGGGTAACCAGCACTTCGCCGTCCTTGAATTCATCGATGTCCTTTGGGCTGTCGATGACGTGAACGACCCCGCTGGCCACGCCTGGACTAGCTGGCAAACCACGAACTGCAACCTCGGCATCACTTTCAGCAACCACGTTATCATCTCCTGCTGATTCTTCCGACTTCTTATTCTTGTTCCGCTGTGACCAAACTGTCTCTGGACGAGCCTGAACTAACCAGAGCTTGTTGGTGTTGGCGTCGAGGGCAAACTCCATGTCCATGTAGCAGCCATAGTGCTGTTCAATCTGCTTGACGTAGCCCGCCAATTCCAGAACCTGGTCATCAGTCAGGACTGGCTTGTCTGCCAATTCGGCAGGAACTGGTTCTTCCTTGGTACCACCCTCAGGCAGCCGAACTAGCTCGACCGGCTTGGTGGTGATGTTCTTTTCCACGATCTTCATCGACTTTTTGTCGACAACGAAGTGATCTGGCGTTACCTTCCCCAAGACGATGTATTCACCGAGACCGTAGATGGTATCGATCACGATCTTGGTGTCATCCCCGTTAGTAACGTCGACGGAGAACATGATCCCCGAGGCCTTAGAGAAGACCATCATCTGAACCGCGGCCGACAGGGCAACCTTTTCGTATGGGAAGTTCTGCTTGTGCCGGTAGTAAGTTGCCCGATCCGTAAAGAGTGAAGCGTAACACTGTTGAACACGGTCAACCACGTCGTCAGCCCCGTGGATGTTCAAGTAGGATTCCTGTTGACCCGCAAAGGAAGCGTTTGGCAGGTCTTCGGCCGTAGCAGACGACCGAATGGCAACGAAAGGATCCTCCTGATTCATCCGCTTGGCCAGATCAGCGTAAGCCTGCTTGATGTCATTGGCTAAGTCATCCGGCATCTTGGCTCCGGTGATCAGGTCCCGAATCTTGGTGCAGGCGTCGTGAAGCTCGTCGGCATTTTCGTAGTCCTTGATCTGGTCCAGCAGGGCGTTGACCTGGTCATTTAAGCCGGTCTTTTCCATAAAATAACGGTAAGCGTGAGCCGTGGTAGCAAAGCCGTACGGAACTGGCACGTTCATCGACGAGGTCATCTCTCCCAGCGAGGAAGACTTCCCACCGACCAGGTTAACATCCTCTCGGTGGAGCTCATCGAACCATAATACATTAGCAACATCGCGATTTCCCATAATACTACCTCCTCTGGATAGCTTGTGAAAGCGGTTACAACTACAATTACATTGTACCCTTTATTTATTGAACGTGGGACATCAAATGTGTCTTTTTGTCTCTTCTTATAACAAATTTAATATTATGTTCGATATAAAAAAGGCGGTGGGACAGAACTCGTTTGCGAGTTCGTCTTCCCACCCCCGCGAGGCTGGCTAGGCGTCCTGGGCGTTGATTTATCAACGTTCAGGATCCAGCCAGCTACCGCGCTGTAACATTTACAGCTATGTAACGGCAAAGAGGCTGTTTAAATCCAGCCTCCTTTGTTTTTTATGCATTTTCGGCGAGTTTGCGGTCAAAATAGTGAGCTAACTTGGCTTCCGGGTAGACCCCGGTGACCTTTTCCTTGGCCTGGCCATTGCGGAACAGGACCAGGCTCGGAATGCTCATTACCTTGTAGCGCTGGGCAATTTCCTGGTTGCCATCAACATTCATCTTCACAAACTTGATTTTCCCCTGATACTGAGCTTCAAGCCGCTCCATGATTGGGTCCATCATCTTGCAGGGTCCGCACCAGGGTGCCCAGAAGTCAACGACCGTTAACGGCCCTGCCGTCAGCGCGGCGAAGTTTTCTGCATTTGCTTCAATTGCCATTTATTTATTCCTTCTTTTTATTCTTTGAACGGCGCACAAAGTGGATCACAATCGTCAGGATGAAGACCACCAGCATGAAAATTCCAAAAATACTCGACGGAATCTCGATATCGATTGCTGGAATCGTCAAGAAGAGCTTGACGGCAATGATGGCGATCAGGCAGTAAGCCATCGGCTCCAGTTCTGGAATCTTGCGCATCAAGCGCATGATGATCTCGGCCACCCCCCGCATGCAGGCGATCCCAATCATTCCACCGATCAGGACGATCACTGGATTGAATGAAATTGCCAACGAAGCCAGGACGGAGTCGACAGAGAAGATAATATCCATAAACTCAATCTGGGCCACTACTGACCAGAAACGCTTACGGCCGGTCAGGTGCGCGGCCGCGTTCCGGACTTGACGAACCCGTTTGTGTCCGAAAAATTTATTCTTAAAAAAACGGTATACCAGATAGATAAGGTAGGCGGCGCCAATTACCTTGATCTCCCAAAAATTGATCAAGTAGGTTCCGACCCCGATAATCAAGAAGCGGAACAGGTAGGAACCCCAAATCCCGTAGAACAGGGATTCCTCCTGTTCCTTGAGTGTTGGCAGCACTCGCGTTTGAGCCGCCAGCACGACGGCATTGTCGACTGACAGCAAGCATTCGATCATCACCAGGGAAAAGATGATTAGCCAGTCCTGGCCCGAGGTGATGACAGTTGACCAGTTATGTGGATCGAAGAAGGGTCCATATAACTTTCCTAAAAGTGACAATTAGTGTCCCCCTTTAAATTAATTTTTATCTACCTAATTCAATCCATATTTTACCAGATATTGGGCAAAATATGGGGGCAAGGGGGCCGCAATTTGGATTTTCTTAAAGGAGAAGGGAACGATCAGGCGCTGGGTAGCACCGTGTAAAAGCATCTTTTCCGGTGAATTTGGGTTGTAGATCGGATCACCGACAATCGGGTGCCCACTGTGCGCCAGATGAACCCGGAGCTGGTGGGTCCGCCCCGTCGCCAGGCGCAGGCGGACCAGGGAGCGTTCGGGTCCTGCAGCCAGACTAGTGTAGTAGGTCAGTGCCGGCTGGGCATGCAGGCCGTTAACACAGTGCCAGCGAGGATCCTGCGGGTTGCGGCCAATCGGCCAGTCCCATTCGCCCTGGCCGGTGAGTTGTCCTTCGACCACCGCTAGGTATTCCCGGTGGATTTCTCCCGCGGCGATCAGGCGATTGAGCACCGGCACCACCACCGGGTTCTTGGCAACGATCATTGCCCCGCTGGTCTCCAAGTCGAGCCGGTGGACCATGTAGGCGCCATCTCGGGTCCCCCGCAGGTAGCCGGCAACGTCATTCATCACCGTGCCCTCTTCACCCGCCTGGTTGGGGTGACTTTTTTGGCCTCGCGGCTTGTTGACCACCAGCAGGTCCCGGTTTTCAAAGAGAACCGCTAGCTGCGGGGCTGAGGTTGGGACATAGTGGTTGGCACCCGGCGTCCGGAATTCGTCCCCGCAAAAGAGGAGCTGAACTCGGTCGCTGGGATAAACGGGTTGGTTCATCGTTTCATAGCGCCCGTTAACCAGGACGTGTTGACGGCGGCGCAGAAAGTGAATCAGCCGGTCCGGCAGCAGCCACTGGTCGTGCAGGAGCTGGCGCAGCAAAATGATTGGCTGGTCCGGGCGCAGCCGTTCGGTCAGTTGCCAGCGGATGTCTGCTGCCACCTACTTCACCTCCCGGACGCTCAGCCGATCTGGCACGTGGTAGACCTTGGGCTTGGTCCAATTCATCATGTCGTCGGTCAGCTGGAGCTTGGTGATGTCACCACGGTGGTAGGACTGGAAATAGTAGCTCCGGCTCTCGGCCACCGTCACGGCCCGGTAAACGGAATAGGTCGGCTGGTGGCGACTGTTCTGCGGAACGGTCACGCTGTCCAGCAGGTGCCACTCACTGATCAGTCCAGTGGCCTCGTCGGCAGGCACGTCTGCCCGTTCTTTCAGGTAGGCCGCCCGAACGAAGCGAGCACTCGGTGAGTAGTAGCCGGGCGGGTTGGTCTTGCCCGAAAGACGTCCGGTCGTGACTCGGGGCGTGTTGAGTGGAACCTTCCCCGCCGTAAATGCCGGCGTGAAGTCCACATAGCGTTCCATCTGGGCTAACTGACGATCAAAATCGGGACTGTTGGTGACCACGCCAAGCGGGTTCTCAATCACCCGCAGCGGCGTTTGGCTAGGTTCAATCACCACGATCCGGCCAGTCCGGTCGGCCAGGGCAAAGTGCAGTTCCGGGTTGCCGTACTTGGTATCGCTGTTTTTCTCGCTCATTAGCTCGACTTCATCCAGGTGGTCAACCAGGTCCTGGACCGAACGGAAGTTGCCCAGCACCCAGAAGATAAACTCGTAAGCCGCCAGCTGGACCTTGTTGCGATTGCGCTCGTCTTGGTAGTGGGCACCGTTATCAAAAGTCAGCTTCTGGGCCATCAGCCCCCACTCGTTGACCCCGTCGGACACGTCGACGCGGCGGGCATCCAGACTGCCGCCACCGACCAGGGCATATTTATTTTCGTAGACCCGGTGATCGAAGGCCGTCGCCCAGCGAAAGTGCCGGGGAATAAATAGGGGCGAAACCGCCAGGACCGGCCAGTCCATCGTCCGGGCCAGCAGGTGGGTATGGTCCAAGGTCACCTGATAAATACTGGTACACATCATCCAGCACCCCTTTCGTGAATTTTTACCGTCCCCATTTTAATTTATTTCCCGGGAAATTTGCCACTATTTTGTCTTCACCGTCCCCGCCAGCTTTACTTTTGAGAGCAAAAAGAGTTGAATAGTATTTGTAACTAAGGGCAAGCAACGAGGAGATGAAGTGATGTTAAGTGCCGAAGCAATCAACGACCGGAGCAAGTGGATCAGTGTTTTTGAGCCCCTCCCCCACGAACGGGCGGACCTGATCAAAAAGTACGAGGTCACTAAGGAACTCCTCGACTACGCCATTGACCCCTACGAAAAGGCCCGGGTCGAAATCGATCCCGATGCCGGCGTGACCCTGCTGATCTTCGACGTCTACGTGCCCACCCACGCGGTAACGGCTCCGCAGACCGCCCCGATCGGCATCATGCTGACGGCCAACAACATCATCACCTTCACCAACGCCAAAACCAACTTTGTCAACGGGGTAATCGCTAACCAGCTCCGGATCCTGAAGCGCCGCGGACCGATCACTGATAAGCTCAACCTAGTCTTCCCGATTCTCTACCGGCTCTCCACGAGCTACTTCGGCCCCCTGCGCCGCGTTGACCAGCAGCGCCAGCAGATTCAGCGCAACATTCAGCGCCGCACTGGCCGCAAGGCGATTGGCGAATTTATGGAAATTGAAACCGGCCTGGTTTACATTCTGACCTCGCTGAAGGGCAATGTCTCCCTACTTGAGGAATTCAAACGCCGGTTTACTGATCAGATGTCGACCCGCCAAAATAACGACCTCGACGACGTAATTGTCGAAGCCCAGCAGGGACTGGAGATGGCCCAGATGACTTCCGACGTGTCCGAGCGGGTTTCCAACGCCTACAGTAAGGTGATCGACAGCGACTTGAACCAGACGATGAAGTACCTGACCATCTACTCGATCGTCCTCTCCATCCCGACGATCGTCTCCGGCTTCTACGGTGAAAACGTCAAGCTGCCACTGGCGAACGGTCAGTACTCCTGGGTGATCACCCTGATCATCACACTGATTTTGATGATCATTACCATGATCTTCATGATTACGCGGAAATGGTGGAAATAAAAACGAGACAGGGAGAAAATTTTGCTTCCTGTCTCGTTTTGATTCTTATAAAGATAACGTGGGAAAAAGCGAGCTCTTAGTGTCTATCCACGAACGAAGGCCGACGCTTGCAGCGTCAACCTCCGCTCGTCGATAGCCATACGCCCCGCTTTTGGTTGCTTCCCACTTCTAAATTTAGAAATGCCCCTTCACATCCTTATCCGAGAACGAGTGCGGATCCGGCATGAAGGAAATGTCAACGTCGATGATGCCGAACTTCTTGCGCATCATCCGTTCAATCTCCTCTGATAGCTGGTAGCTTTCCAGGACCGTCATCTTTCCGTTGACAATCAAGGTGGCATCCAGTGAAACTACGTTGCCGTTGTAATGAGCCTTGAGCTCGACCACCCGCCGGACATGCTTAACCTTGCCGATTGCTTCGGCATACTGCTTTTCGGCCGCTGGATCAAAGTAGTCGGCCAGGTTCAGACTGGTTTCAAAGAAGATCTTCAGCCCGGAATAGAGGATGAAGAAACCGACGATGATACTGGTGACCCCATCGAGCCAGGAGAGCTGAAAGAGCAGGGCCCCACCGATGGCCACCATCGTGCCGATGCTGGTGAAGGCGTCGCTGAGGCTGTCCTGGGCTGATGCCAACAGGGCCGCATTTTGGAGTTTGCGACCGGTCTGCCTGTTCATGTACCAGACCACGAGCATGATCACCGAGGCAATGCCGGCACCGATCAAGGCCACCGGGTCGGGAACCACCCGGCTGGCCGGGTTGAGCAGGGCCCGGATTCCACTGATGATAACGCTCAGGGCGATGGCGATCATGACTACCGCCGTCACCAGTGAAAAAACGGTCTCGTAGCGCCAGCGGACAAACTGGATCCGCTGGTCGCCGCCGAGGTGCTGCTGATATTTCGGCCCCGGCAGCTTGACCCCCGCGATGTCATCATCATGAATATCCTGGGCAATGTGGAGACCCATCATCAAGAGCACCGTCGAGATGATCCCCGACAGGTTATTGAAGGCGTCGGCACGCAGGGTTTGCGAACGGCTGATGGCCGCCAGCCAATATTCAATCACCGAGATGCTGCAGTAGGCCGCCACGTTGTAAATCAGGTGGCGTTGGGCGGCTCGGATCTTGGCCAATTCAGCGGCCTGGTTGGACTCCCACTGCTTCATCTCCCGGGTAACGTGTTTCTTGAACTTACTCAAATTCACTACTCCTCATGCAAAGTTACAGGGCTATTCTAACACCAACTTAAAAAGGCGAGTCGCTCTTGACTCGCCTTTTGTATATTCATGATGAATCAATTACAAATTGTCCCCGCGCTCGAACTGGAACTTGGAGTTCAGCAGGGTCTGGTGGATCAGGCTACTCAGGAGCTTGTGGGTCGCTTCGGTAACGTGAGCGGCCGACTGCTTGTTTTCGGCGGTCAGGTAGTCGATCAGCTCCTGGCCGGACTTGCCGGCAGCACCAGCCGTGATGGCGTCAACCCGGCCGACCCCGTAGCTCTGGCACTGGTCACGGTAGTCGTTGACCTCGTTGATGAATTCGTGGTAGCGCGGTTCAACGATCACTTCCAGCAGCTTGTGCATCCAGTAGGCACTCTTGGCCGGTTCGGCATCGTTGGTTGCCAGCTGGTAGTTGGCTGGCGTATCGTCGATGTTGGTAAAGAATGGCACGTACGGGCTGTAGCAGTAGAAGCCGAAGTCGATCCACTGAATGGCGGCGTACTCAGCCGGCACATCGTTGCGGATCTGCAGGATGCAAGAGCTCTGGTTCCGGTCCAGGGCGATGGAACGGAACTTGCGTTGCTCTTCCGGCGTTCCGGAGGCAAAGGTGCCCATCGGATCGTACGGCGTGCCGTTGTAGTGGGAGGTCAGGAATTGTTCGACGTCCTCGACGGCAATCTTCTTTTCCGCGTGCTGGATGAATGGGATCTTCTGGCTGGTTGGCTCCTGCTCTAAGGATGGCGTGAAGAGCTTCTGGCCGTACCAGGACCGCGGCGTGTTGTAGTAGGCATCGGCTTCGTCCTGGGTGCCGAAGATGTTCCGGAAGTTAAAGGTCCCCGGGTTCGGGTTGAGGTGGTACTTTTCAACGAAGTCCCGGATGCCGCTGGCGAACATGTAGTTGTCGGGATCGTCAAAGTCGATCTCCTCGATGCACATGATGTTTGGCGCAATCGCGTAGGCGTCGTCAGGAATCCGCTGAGCAACCCATTGGTGACCGCCGGCGGTTTCAAGGTACCAAACCTCGTCGTGATCGCTGAAGGCAATCCCGTTGGTTTCGCCGGTCCCGTACTTTTCAATCAGGTGTCCCAGGCGGGCCACCCCTTCACGGGCGGACTTGATAAATGGCAGCACCAGGTAGAGCATCGAATCCTCGTTGACCCCGTTTTTAACCAGCGGATCGTGGCCGAGCACCCGTGGGTTAGTCATCTCGGTTTCGGTCGAAGACATCGCCACGTTGTGTTCGTTGATTCCCTGTTCGTCCCAGCGGCCAATGTCGGGAACCCCATTTGGCGTTGCCGTAAACCGGCAGCCCTGGCCTTCGAGGTCGACGGTCAGGCCATTATACTTGGAGACATAGTGTTCACCGGTATAGTCCTTGGCTGGGAAAACCTTGAACGTCTTTGGATTAACCCCGTCCTCGGCGTCCTCGTCCCGGGCAATAATAGTGGAACCATCGATGGTGGCGTTCTTGCCGACCAGCATGGCCGTACAGCTGCTCATCTTTTTCTTCATTTATTTTCTTCCTTTCTTTCTACCATATATAAGATTAATAACTTTTAATTATCATACCACGTTATCTCATCAGGCGTTAATATTCTTTCGGTCAGATCGGTGAACGTTAGTGATACTCTCATCTATTTATTTCATCAAATTCCGAACGAAACCGTTTTCTATCCTTGCATCCCTTAGATTTTCGTGTTAGGATAAGACCACTTCAAATTAATCGATAGCCTATATAATGCCGTAATATGGACGGTAGTTCCTACCCAAAGCCGTAAACTTTGGACTATAAGCGAATTGAACGAAAGCTCTTTTTGCTTTTCCGGCAAGGAGAGCTTTTTTATTTGGCTGTTGATCAAATTCAGTTAATTTGGGAGGAAAAATTTGTGAAACAACCTATGACTGTTTCGACGCACGTTAATCTGCGGCACTTTAGTTTTGCTGACCAGTGGAAAAACTTTGTCCTCGGTTTCCAGCACCTGCTGGCAATGTATTCCGGGGACGTCCTGGTCCCGCTTTTGATCGGGAACTACCTGCACTTCTCGACCCTGCAGATGACCTACCTGGTCTCCATCGACATCTTTATGTGCGGGGTGGCAACCCTGCTCCAACTCAAGCGGACACCGCTGACCGGGATCGGCCTGCCCGTCGTCCTCGGCTGTGCGGTACAGTCCGTGGCCCCGCTGGAATCGATTGGTGGCAAGCTCGGCATCACCTATATGTATGGGGCCATTATTGCCGCCGGGATCTTTGTCTTCCTGATCGCCGGCTTCTTCGCCAAATTAAAGAAGTTCTTCCCACCGGTTGTCACCGGTTCTTTGATCACAATTATCGGCTTTACCCTGGTCCCGGTCGGCTTCCAGGACCTCGGCGGTGGTTCGGCAACTGCCCACTCCTTCGGTGACCCTTCCAACCTGCTGATCGGCTTTTTGACGATCGCCATCATTCTGCTCTTTAACGCCTTTGCCAAGGGCTTCATGAAATCGATCGCCATCCTGCTCGGCATCCTGCTGGCTTCCTTTATCGCCGGCGCTATGGGCTTCGTTTCCCTCAAGCCGGTCAGTGAGGCGGCCTGGTTCCACGCCCCGCAGCTCTTCTTCTTCGGTGTGCCCCGTTTCAACCTCAGTGCCATGATCACCATGATGCTGGTTTCCCTGACAACCATGATCGAATCAACCGGGGTCTTCTTCGCCTTAAGCGACCTTACCGGACGGAAGCTGACAACCAAGGACCTCGAACGGGGCTACCGGGCCGAGGGGATCGCCGCCATCTTGGGTGGCCTCTTCAATACCTTCCCGTATTCGACCTTCTCCGAAAACGTCGGCGTCCTCAAGATGTCCGGCGTTAAGACCCGCCGGCCCGTTTACTACGCAGCCTTCATGCTGCTTCTGCTGGGCCTCTTGCCGAAGGTCGGTGCCCTGGCAACCGTCATTCCGACGCCAGTCCTGGGTGGTGCCATGATCGTTATGTTCGGGATGGTCGGCGTCCAAGGGGTGCAGATCCTGCACAAGGTTGACTTCAGCAACAACGCCAACCTGTTGACCGCCTCCGTCTCCATCGGACTGGGGCTCGGGATCACCATGTACCCGCACATCTTCCAGTACCTGCCAACGGAAGTCCAGATCATCCTGGGCAACGGGATCGTGGTCACCAGCGTTTCCGCCGTTCTTTTGAACCTGCTCTTCAACCACCGGTGGGCAAAGCGGTCTGCCGACTAATCTCATTTCTTTCTCATTTGCGTGTTGACTTTCTCATTTCGACACGCTATGATAATTGCAACAATTATCGTTTCAGTAGCTGCTCTGTTGGGTGTCAGAGAGCCGGTGGTGATGTGCGAACCGGTCAGGCAGGGTAAGTGAATTATCACGAGGATTTTGATTGTCCGGCCATGATCAGTGCCGTTACCACCTGATAAGAGTGCGCGCTGGATTGCAGTGCGTAAGTGGGTGGTACCGCGGTAATTATCGTCCCGTTGATTTATTTCAACGGGGCGTTTTTTATTGGAAGGAGTATATTTATGAAAAAAGTTAGTTTCGGTGAGTCGATCACCATCCTAGTCATCATGCTAATCATCCTGGGGACGGCCGTCATTCACTTCGGCCTCTCCCCGCAGATTCCGGTCCTCTTTACGATCGCGCTGCTGATCTTTTGGGCCCGGTTCCGGGGTGCCGCTTGGGACGACATCCACAATGGAATCCAGGACGGGATCGGCACCGCCATCATCCCGATCTTCATCTTCATCCTGATCGGGGCCCTGATCGCCGTCTGGATCAAGGCCGGGATCATCCCGTCGATCATGGTGGTCGGCTTCAAGCTTATCAGCAGCCGCTTCTTCGTCCCTTCGACCTTTGTCGTCTGCTCGCTGGTCGGCCTGTCAATCGGGAATGGCTTCACCACCATTTCCACCATCGGGATTGCCCTCTTCGGGATGGGGGTGGCAATGAACGCCAACCCCGCCCTGGTCGCCGGGGCAATCATCTCCGGGGCCGTCTTCGGGGACAAGATGTCGCCGCTGTCCGATTCGACCAACCTGGCCTCAGCCATCGCCGGCAGCGACCTCTTCACCCACATTAAGAACATGATGTGGTCCACCATCCCGTCCTTCATCGTTTCCTTCATCCTCTTCTGGATCCTGGGAAGTTCCAACGGCCAGATGAGTGCCGGCAAGATCGCCCGGACCACCGCCGTCCTGCAGGCCCACTTCAGCGTTACCTGGTGGGCAATCCTGCCGATCATCCTGATGTTTGTCTGCGCCTGGCGCCACATTCCGGCGATCCCGACGCTCTTCATCAACATCCTGGTGACGGTCGTCATGATCTTCTGCCAGAACCCGCACGAATCACTGAAGTCCCTGACGAACCTGATCTCCGAAGGCTTCGTTGCCCACACCTCGGATGCCGGGGTCAACGCCCTGCTCTCCCGGGGCGGGATCACCAGCATGATGGGGACCGTCTCTTTGATCATCGTCACCCTCTCACTCGGAGGAATCCTGATGCAGTTCCACGTCGTCCAGTCGGCCATGGAGCCCCTGGTCAAGCGGCTGCAAAAGCCTGGTCCGCTGGTAACGACCACGATCTTATCCGGGATCGGCATCAACCTCTTCGTCGGTGAGCAGTACCTCTCCGTCATCCTGCCCGGGAAGGCCTTCAAGCCCGCCTTTCAACGGATGGGCCTGGATCCCCTGGCCCTCAGTCGGGTGCTGGAAGATGGTGGGAGCGTCATCAACTACCTGATCCCGTGGGGCGTGGCCGGTTCGTTTGCCGCCTCAACCCTGGGCGTGCCGGTACTCCACTTTCTACCCTTCGTCTTCTTCAGCCTCTTCTCGCCGGTCTTCTCGATTCTGAGTGGCTTTACGGGAGTGGGATTAAAGTGGGCGAAGAAGCCAGCCCAACAAAATTAAGATCAAAAAAATGGATTGCGACGAGTTCGCAATCTATTTTTAGTTTGAATTCAATTAATCGTACTGGTGCATGTACTTGGACAGCCGCTTCAGTCCCTCGCGCAGGGTTGCTTCCGGCGCGCAGTAGCCGAGCCGGACGTGCCCCGGCGTATCGAAAGCATCCCCCGGTACCAACAGAACTCCCGTGTCATGAAGCAGGTTCTCGCAGAAGGTATGAATGTCAACCGGGACATCCAGCTTTGGGAAGGAAGTCGAGACGGCCCGTGGCATCACGACGCTGGCCCGGTCTTCGTGGTCAATCCAATCCTTGTAGATGGCCAGGTTGCCCAACACCAGCTTGCGGTTGCGGGCCAGAACCTGGTCACGGTGACGAAGAACGTAGGTGGCGAGCTGGTCATTGAAGACCCCACCACAGATCATCGTGTAATCCCGGAATTTGCGGAAGAGATCCGCTAGTTCGGCATTGGTGGCCGTCCAACCGATCCGGACGCCCGGTACCGAGTAGGTCTTGGACAGAGAGTTGGTCGAAATTCCCTTGTCGTAGAGGTCCACGATTGGCGTGAAGTCCTCCGGGTGGTCCAGCGGCAGGTAGACCTCATCGACCAGAACGTAAGCCCCCACGGACTTGGCGATCTCAACGACCTGCTTCAAGAAGTTCTCGTCCAGGATCGTCCCGGTTGGGTTGTTGGCGTTGTTTAAGCAAATCATCTTGGTATTCGGCCGGATCAGCTGCTTTAATTCCTCAATGTCCGGATACCACTGGTCTTCTTCGTGAATGTGCCAGTAATCGACGTCCGCGCCCAGCGACTTCGGAATATCGTAGAGCTGCTGGTAGGACGGGTACTCGGCAATCACGTGGTCACCCCGGTTGATCAGGGCGTAAAGGGCCAGGTTGTTGGCTCCCGTGGCCCCGTTGGTCTGAAGAATATTTTCTGGATCAACGTGCTGGTAGAGTTTGGCAACCTCCTGCTTGAATTCAGGAGAACCCTCAATCCAACCGTAGTTCATCTTCTGCTGGTCGAGCATGGCGTAGAATTCTTCGCCGCCCTTGCCGTCAAGGTTCAGCAGCTCGTGCATCGTCAAAGAGGCAATTGTGCTCTGCGAAATGTCATAGGTTGCGCTCTTTTCCCACTTGTTCAGCCAGGATTCAACGCCGAATGGTGCAATTTCAACCATGATTTAATTCCTCCTTAATTAATCGAGATCGTGCCGTTGGCAACCAGAACCAGGGAAATAATCGCAAAGATCGCGATCAGGCCCATCGCCCACTTCTCCTTGGCACTAACTGCGTGATGATATTCCTTAGCCGCCTGCAGGTAGAAGATAAAGCCCGGAATGAAGCCGACCGAGACGATCATAACCTGCTTCCAGCCAGACAAGACCATTGCCATCAGTTCAAACAGGGTGGCAATCAGACCGATAATAAATTGACCCCAGTCCTGGTGCTCCCAGCTGTACATCATCTGGTAGATTCCCACCAGCAGGTAGGAGATCAAGATGGCCGCCGTACAAAGCGTGTAGGCAAAGTTATAGGCATAAGAAGTGAAGAGCAGGGAGAAGAGGAAGAGCGACTGCAGAACACCGGTGATAACCAAAGCCCGGGTCGGCGCCTTCTTGGCGTTGACCTTGCCCCACGAGGACGGCAGGGTCTGATCGTCAGCCATCAGCATCAGTGATTCCGCTGGCAGCATCGTCCAGGACAGCCAGGAAACCAGGACGGAGATGATCAGGCCAATGCTGATCAGGGCGGCACCCCAGTTTCCAACCAGGTGCTGCATAATCGCACCCAGTGCTGGTTGGCCACCGGCTGCCAGTTCGGCCCGGCTCATGACCCCGTATGGCAGGACGGAAACAACAATGTAGATCGTCAGCAGGCTGACCAGCCCCATGATCGAGGCCTTTTCAGCATCGGAACGACTCCGCGCCCGGCTAGTCAGGACTGAAGCCCCTTCGACCCCGACGAAGAGCCACATCATGACGATGATCGAGGACTTGACCTGACTAAAGACGGAGGTCGGGCCACCCTTGATGTTCTGGGCAACGTTGCCCCAGAAATCCGCGGTGAAGATCCGGGCCTTAAAGCCGAGGATCACGCAGATGACGAAGACAATCAGCGGCACAATCTTGCAGATCGTCCCGATCGAGTTGATGAAGGCCGCCGACTCGATTCCCTGGTTAACCAGGAAGGTCAGAATCCAGGTTAAAATAATTGCAATGATAATCGAAGTCAGGTTCTGACCGTTCTTAAAGACTTTCGGGAAGAAGGTTCCCAAGGCGCTCATCGTGATCGTCGCAAAGGCGATGTTGCCCAGCCAGGCCGACAGCCAGTAGGCCCAGCCGGAGATAAATTCACCCAGCGGGCCAAACGCGGCCCCGGCGTAGGAGAAGATCCCGGATTCCAGATCCGGCCGCTTCTGTGACAGGTTGTTCAGTGATAAGACCAGCATCAAGACCCCGATGCCGACGATCACCCAGGCAATCATTGCCGGGCCCGGTGCGGCCGCCGTGGCCAAGTCGCTCGTGATCCCGAACGCCCCGGAGCCAATCGTCGAACCGACGATCAAGAGCGTCAATTCGGTCGCGGTAATTCCCTTTTTCTCATTCATTAAATCCACCTCGCATTCAAATTGATGCCCCAAGTTGTCGGCCAAATTACTTGACCTAACGTCAACATTATATCAATCGTGAAAACCGCTTTCAATTTTAAAAAATTAAAGCTTGATCTCGCCCAAGAGCAGGATCAAGCCGGTTAAATTAATTTAAATTAGACGCAAAACTACTTATTGTATTCCACAATCTGCAGATCATCATCAGTCAGGGTCGCCGTCGTCAGGCTACCGTTTTTCGGCCGCACGGTAACGTCGTACTTGCCCCCGCCGAAGCGCTCGACCAGGCTGAGCAGGGTGTTGCCGTGGCTGACCCAGAGGACGTTGGCGTCGTCGTGCAGACCGGCGTGCCGAATCAGGTCAAGGCCCTTGTCGACCCGGGCCCAGTACTCCTCATTATTCTCAGCGTCGTGGAACGGGTCGGCCTCCTTCAGCCAGTCCTTGGCCGTGCCGATCGAATGCTTAGTGACAATGTCGTGGAAGTTCTTTAGGCCGTGCGGGGCGCCAGCATTGTACCAGGCCAGCCCCATGTTTGTCCCCTCGTAGGACCCGTAGAACTCCTCCCGGAAGTACGGCGAGGTGACCGGCCACTTGATCGAGTCGGCCTCGTTCATGTTCAGGATTGTCTGGATCGTCTCCATCGCCCGGGTGGTGTCGCTGCAGAAGGCGGCGTCGAAGTGAATGTTCTTCAGCCGCTCGCCGGCCTCCTGGGCATTTTGCTTGCCCTTGGCCGTCAGCGGGGAATTGCTCCAGCCCTGCAGCTTGTCATAGATGTTAAAGTAGGTCTGGCCGTGCCGGACCAGGTATAGATTAAGTTTTGTCATGTTGATCCCTCCACTCTCTGTTCTCATTGTACCGCTTTCATTTAGAAAATCATAACCATTCTTGTCGCGAGCTTAGGACTTTGTTCACAGATTATTCACATTCGTTCTTTAAGATGAAAGCATAGAAAGAAGGAATTACTATGACATTAAAGGACACCAGCCAGCCCGATATAGTGGCCGCACGAATTGTGGCCGTCAATGGCAGAACTGTAAAGGTTGTCACCGAAGACGGCCAAAAATTGCGAATTCCTCTCACCAAGCAGTACCGCCGCGACAAGACGATGCTGGCTTCATTAAAAGACATTCTCAACGCTGGGATTTGGATCCCAGTTAACCGTCACCTCAAGCGCCTCTTCCATTACGATTGGTTAGTAGCCCCAGCAACGGTCCCAGCAAAGAATTAAGTTTTCTCAACGATTAAATGAAAAACAATGTTTCCGCTCAATCTGTGATAAAATGTTTTTGATTTGCTAAATTTCGTGTAGCAGGTTAAACAAACATTTTGATTGCGAGGAACATTCCTAATGAAAAAATTAAGCAAATTTGTGGACACTAGGATTGGTTTTTTTACCCTCCTAGTCGTCCTTTTTTGGTTAAAGACCCTGTTTGCTTACTTTACCGATTTTAAATTAGGGGCGGAGGGGTTCTTTCAATACCTGATTCTCCTCTTTAATCCCCTGGCAACCACGGTTCTGATTTACAGCCTGGCTTTTTATTTTAAGCGTGCGCGTTTCTTCTACCCCGTCATCATGGGGCTGAACATCGCCAACACCCTCTTGCTCTACCTCAACGTCATCTACTACCGGGAATTTACCGACTTCATGACGATTGCCACCATGACCGGCTATTCCAAGGTCAATCAGGGGCTGAGCGGGGCTTCATTGGCTCTGACTAACTTCCATGACGTTTTTTATTGGCTCGACATCGTCATCATCCTCCTGTTGATGCTCTGCCGGAAGATCCACTTCGACCCGCGGGCGGTCGGCAGCCGGCTGGCCTTTGCCTTCACTTCGCTGTCGCTGGTCCTCTTCGGGGTCAACCTGTCTTTTGCCGAGATGAGCCGGCCGCAACTGTTGGGGCGGACCTTTGACCGGACCTACATCGTCAAATATCTGGGGATCGACACTTTCACCGGCTATGACCTGGTCAAGTCCCAGCACATCAATGAGATGCGTCAGAGTGCCACCAAATCGGAGCTGAAGAAGGTCAAGAACTTCACGGATAAGCACTACGCCAAGGCCAACCCGAAGATGTTCGGGATCGCTAAGGGCCGGAACGTGATTGTCATCCACCTGGAGAGCTTCCAGCAGTTTATCATCGACAAAAAGATCAACGGCCAGGAGGTTACGCCGTTCCTGAACTCGCTCTACCACAGCAACGAGACCTACGCCTTCGACAACTTCTTCCACCAGGTCGGTCAAGGAAAAACCAGTGATGCCGAAAACCTGCTGGAAACCTCAACCTTTGGCCTGCCCCAGGGTTCGCTCTTTGCCACCCTCGGCAGCGACAACACCTTCCAGGGGGCTCCGGCAATCCTGAAGCAGCGAGCCGGCTACACCAGCGCCGTCTTCCACGGCAATGTCGCCAGCTTCTGGAACCGAAACAACGTCTACAAGAACCTGGGCTACCAGTACTTCTTCGACGCCAGCTACTACGACACGTCCGGTGATAAGTCGACCGGTTACGGCTTAAAGGACAAGCTACTCTTCAAGGACTCCATCAAGTACCTGCAGACGCTGCAGCAGCCGTTCTACGCCAAGTACATCACCGTCACCAATCACTTCCCGTACGAGCTCGACGACGAGGACAAGGACCCGAACTTCACGACGACCGACACCGGGGACAGCAACATCGACAACTACTTTGTGACTGCCCACTACCTCGACCAGTCGCTTCAGGAGTTCTTCAACTACCTCAAGAAGTCCGGCCTCTACAACCATTCGATCATCATGATCTACGGTGACCACTACGGGATTTCCAACAGTGAAAACACCTCGCTGGCTAGCGTCCTGGGCAAGAGTGCCGACGATTGGAACGACTACGACAACGCCCAATTGCAACGGGTGCCACTGATGTTTGTGATTCCAAATTCCGGCAACAATGGTCACATCGTCCACACTTACGGGGGCGAGGTCGACGTCCTGCCAACCTTGCTTCACCTGCTGGGGATCTCGTCCAAGCGCTACATCCAGTTTGGAACCGACCTCTTCTCCAGTCAGCACAAGCAAGTTGTCGCTTTCCGCAACCAGGACTTCATGACGCCGCGCTACACGGTCGTTGGCAACACAGTCTACGATAATAAGACCCAAAAGAAGGCCAAGCTGACCAAGAAGCAGAAGGAAAAGATCAAGAAGGATCACAAGCTGGTCAACACCGAGCTGCGGCTGTCGGACTCACTCAACGAAAAGAACCTGCTACGCTTCTACCATCCGAAGGGCTTCAGGGCGGTCGACCCGTCAGACTACAACTACTCGCGTGGCTTGCAACGGGCCCAAAAGATCGAGAAGAAGAAGGGCAACCAGTCCACCAGCATCTACTCGAAGAACAATAACCAGTCGACCGAGGATGATTACAGTACGGATGCACCGGAGCAGAACCACTCCTCAACCGATTCCAACCGGATTAAGATTACTAACCCGGATGCTAACAACAAGTAAGATAGTACCCTAGCTTTTTCGGCGAAGGGATAAAATAAAGGGAGCAACCCAAATTTCATGGCAATGTCATTAAGTTAAGCTATTGACATTTGGGATACCAAAAGAGTGAGCCTTTATTTACACAATTTGTGTGAATGAAGGCTCACTCTTTGCTTTAAACAGCGTTGCTTTTTAAAATTAAAT
>NZ_JAOVYZ010000050.1 GCF_026413145.1 Limosilactobacillus kribbianus
TTGATTCTCGACGCTTAGCTTTTAAAACACCTTGGTACCAAGGCTTATTTAAGTGCGTCAAAAATCTGGTCAAAACAAGTTTGTCAGTGATAATTTTATCTTGACTTATTACCACATGACTTAAAGATCTTCCGAGTGGTGTGCTCATTTGATAACCCATTTTCCCGCATTAGAAGTTTAACAGAGATCTTGCTGTTTAAGAGATCATCATAAAAATGATTAATCCGGACTTCATAAATGTACTTAATCAGTGTAATCCCTGACTGTTGCTTAAAAAGTCTCGAAAGATAATTGGCGTTATACCCAAACCGCCGAGCAAGACTACTAACAGTCAGCGGCTGCTGGTAATGACTGTTGACATAGATAATCACATCCTTAATTCGGCTATTCGGGGTTAGGGCATTCTGGTTTGTTGCTAAACGGGTAAAGAGCAATTTCAAGATTTGAATAAATAGTAATTCATTATTAAACCGATAAGCCCGTGGCTGAAACCGTTGATTATCGCCCATTTTCTCAATCAATTTCACGATTTGCTGATATGCCGGATTATCCTTATGCCCATTATAAAAGACAAAATTTTCTGGATGATCAATATACGGTTCAATGACTGTGAGCGGAATCTGTAAAACAAAAGCGGTATTGGGAACATTCGCCACATCATGAACAATCCCGGAAGGAACCGCAATAAATTCCAATGGGTTAACAACATAAGCTTGTCCGGCAATATGAAAGGTCAGCCTGCCTTTCATCACGCAAACAATTTCAATACTGCTGTGCCAATGAAAGGGAACATAGCCACTAGCATTGGTAACGGATTTCCAGAATCGAATACCGATATTAGTATTAACAACCACATTCTCATGATGTTCATTGCTCATTTTAAAACCTCACATTTCTTACATAAGAAAGATCATTTTTATACTTCATCTTTTGTAATCATTGTGGTGATTGCGCTTTCACCTTATGATTATAGCATAGTTGTTTTTCACAACTTACTAACGAAAGAACTGCTATCAAAGGCTTGCTGAGGAGAAATCAAAATGAGTAAAATCAAAAATCCAATTATTCCAGGAATGGCACCAGATCCTTCAATCTTGCGTGTAGGGAAAGATTATTACATTGCAACATCTACTTTTCACTGGAAACCGGCTATCCAAATCTTCCATTCTGCTGACTTAGCAAACTGGGATTTGCTTGGCTATGCATTAAAAGACAATGAAATTGATTTACAGGGAACCAATACTCCCGCAGGTATTTGGGCCCCTCATCTTTCTTATGATCCAGAACAGCATAAATACTGGATTACATACTGCCATCTTCAAAACATGGCTGGCCGGGAATTCAATGCTGAATCTTATACGATTTGTGCCGATCAAATGACGGGGCCCTGGTCGAAACCGTTGTACCTCACATCGCTTGGCTTTGACCCATCACTATACCATGAAGCCGGAAAACACTACTTAACTGTTTTGGAATGGGAAACCCGTGATGGTTATCAAGCGCCAGGCCATATTGTAATTGCCGAAGTAAATCTTGTAACTGGTCAAGTCGGCAAATGGCACCGGGTGACCACGGGCTTTACTACCCGTGGTTGCGTGGAAGCGCCGCAGATTTATCACCACGGAAATTATTATTATCTGATGTTGGCGTCAGGAGGAACAGGCTATGGTCACGCGGTTGAAATTGGCCGTGCTAAAAACATTTTTGGACCTTACGAACCCAATCCCACCAAAGAGCCGATTATTACCTCCGCTCCTCGGCACCTGTTTTCGCTTGGTGATCCCGACGCCGGACATTTTGAAATGTACAATCCTAATTCACCCATCCAAAAAGCTGGTCATGGATCCTTAGTAGAGACTCCCGATGGGAAATGGTATATTGCTCACCTCATGTCGCGTCCGCTGCCGGGGACAAAATTAAATCCATTAGGGCGAGAAACAGGCCTTCAGCAAATGAAGTGGACCACTGATGGCTGGTTAGCGATGGCCGATGATAGCAACCTTGCTAAATTAACGGTCGACCTTCCCGGCAATGCTGAGCAGGAAGGGCAACGATTTGACATTGAAGAGTATTTTACTGGCAATCATTATGACCAGCGTTTCATGACACCCTACCATGATCAGAATCATACATGGGTTAAAATAGCAGCGCACCAGTTGCGGATTTATGGGCGAAATTCATTCTTTTCACAAGTAGCACCGTCCATTATGGGAACCCGTGCCACCTCATTTAACTACGATCTCCAGACCAAAGTGTCTTTTCATCCTGAGCATTACTCTGAATCAGCCGGTGCCGGTCTCTATTACGATTCCAATAACTGGCTCTACGCTCGTCTTGGCGAATCTGATGATGAACAAAGAATTACGCTTCGGTTAGTTCAGGCAAAACAAGGGCAACGAACTATCGATTTAGCATCCGAGATTGATGTTCCCGCAGGCGAAGTTGAAATCAAAATTCAATATCGACAAGGGATGGCAACGATTCTGTATCGTTTGCCAGAGCACCATTGGGAAAACTTGAAAGCAGGAATTGACGTAACTTATCTGTCCGATGAGGGAGTTAACGGGGAACCGGGTGAAATTGGTGGCTTTACCGGTTTATTTAACTTCATCGGTGCTATTGATGCCTATGAACACCAGTCGTACGGAACCTTTGACTATTACCGAGTTAAAAACAATTAGGGGATAAAGAAATGCAAAAAGTAACGGTTAACCTAAAAAGATTATTGCCAGCTTTGGTAATTGGACCAGCGAGTTGGCTGGGACCTTACGTTGTTATGAATAGCCTTTTCTTACCAGCGTTGATTCAAAAAATTGATGCACCGCACAAAGTCGAACTAGTATCACTGTTTGCAACGCTAGGAATGATATTTGCGGCAATTTCAAATATGGTCGCCGGCGCACTTTCGGATCGAACCCATTCCCGTTTTGGCAAGCGGACACCGTGGATTATTGGTGGCGCCCTCTGCTTTATGTTGGCAATGATCGGTGCTTCTTTTTGTAACAGTATTCCCGCCCTCTTGGTTGCCTGGATGGTTGGCCAGATTGCGTTGAATTTTATTGTTGCGCCAATGGTTGCTTGGATCGACTTTGCTCCTGAAGGCGGTCGTGCCACTGCATCTTCTGCTTACGGTGGCTTAGGAATGGCGCTCGGTAATAACGGTTTTAACGTGGTTGGTGCTCTTTTTCTGAGCAATTTCCGTCTTGGTTTTGTCATCTTCGGCATTTTTACACTGATTGGAACTTTAATTGCTGTCTTGATTGTCCACGAACCATCAAGCTTGAATGATCTCAATAAGCAAAATAGGAAAAAGGAAAAATTCAGTTGGCACGATTTGGCAACGATTTTCCCACGCTGGTCAATTGGCCGTGATTATTATTTAGCTTTAATTGGCAAGCTTTTTCAGGGTGTCGGAAACTTTGCAATCACCGGTTACATTCTTTACATCATGACCGATTTCCTTCATCGGGGAAGTCAAACCCAATCCTCCATTCAATTAATTAATGCAATCATGTTGGCATTTGGGATTTTAATGGGCTTCGTCGCCGGGCCGATCGCTGACAAATTAAAAATTCTAAAGTACCCGGTTGCTCTTTCAACTATCTCCCTTGCAATCGCTGCCCTGTCAATGTTTATTCTTCGAAATACAGCGGGAATTATCATCTATGCTTTCTTTGCTGGACTAGGGATGGGGCTTTGGAATGCTTTGGATAATCTCTTAAACCTTGAGGTAATCCCTGATCAGAATCGCGTGGCGTTTTTCCTAGGAGTATATAATCTTGGCAACACTATTACCCAGGCAATTGCCCCTGTAATTGCCGGCGCCGTAATCTCGCTCTACGGATATTCCGCTGTGTTTGTTGTTTCATTTGTATTTGCGCTAATTGGCGGAATTTGCATGCTATCTATTAAATCTGTTAAACGTTAAAAGCAAATCGGCTAACCAAAAGTGACTGAAGTTTTGGCTGGCCGATTTGTTTTTATATCCCGGGTATGTTTAATATCGTTCATTATCCACTTACGACAAAACGGTTTGCATCACCCGTTTCAATTCCTCAATCTCATCCTCGGTCGGGGAACGTCCCATTGAGAGGACGTGCCGCATCATGTTAACAAAGGTACTGGCACAAAAGTCAAGAACAAACTCAGAGGGCTGGGGAGTAATGATTTCACGCAATGTCTGCTCGATCCGGCGGTGCAACTGGTTCTGCAGGCTCCGCTCGTCATATTGAATCTGAAACAGCTTGAGAATTAACTGACGGTAGCGAAAGAGTTCATCATAAATTCCACTCACCTGGCCTAGGTGGATGAAAGTTGCCAACGATTCGTGCTCTTTCATCCGCCAGGTCCGTTTGGCAAGCAGGCGATCAAAAACCGCCAGCATCTCAGTCGTGAGCTTTTCCGTCAAGTCGTACTTATCCAGGTAGTAGTTATAGAAGGTTTGGCGGTTGATCAGGGCCCGTTTGGCAATCTGGGTCACGGACACCTCGCGGAAGGATTCCTCCTGAAGCAGTTCGACGAAAGCATTTTGAATCATCTTCTGGGTTCGCTGGGCTTGCAAGCTCACCATTATCATCACCTCATTGATAGCTGTCATTATTTATGACACGTGTCATGATCAACGACAATTCTAGCACAACTGAGGATTGCCGACTAGGCGGGCACATTGGATAATGAGGGCAGTAAAACAACACGGGAGGAATTAAAATGCAAAATCTACTCGACATTCGCCAACTCGAGAAGCGGTTCGGCGACCAGGTTGTCCTCCGCGGTGTCAATCTCCAAGTCACCGCCGACCGGATCACCGGCCTAATCGGTCCCTCCGGCTCGGGAAAGACGACCCTGATTAAGACCGCCCTCGGGATGGAAAAGAGTTCCGGCGGATCTGCCACGGTCCTAGGCAAAACGATGCCTAACCGCTTGGCACTGGCTAAGATGGGCTACATGGCCCAGAGCGACGCCCTTTACCTCGACCTGACCGCCCGGGAAAATCTCCAGTTCTTCGGCCAGATGAAGGGCCTGACCGGGACGAAGCTCAAAGACGACGTTGAACACGTCGCTGGAATTGTCGACCTAACCACCAGCCTTGATAAGCGCGTCCAGGCCTTCTCGGGCGGGATGAAGCGCCGACTGTCCCTGGCCATCGCCCTGCTTGCCAGCCCGCAGCTGCTGATCTTGGACGAGCCCACCGTCGGCATCGACCCCGCCTTAAGCAAGCAGATCTGGGCGGAATTGAAGCGCCGGCGGGACGCGGGCTGCGGCGTTTTGGTCACCACCCACGTCATGAGTGAGGCCGAACAGGTCGATTCTGTCGCCCTCCTTATGCAGGGGACAATCATCGCCAATGACACTCCGCAAAACCTGAAAAAACAGTACCAGGTTGACTCGATCGAAGGCGTCTTTCTCAAGGCAGAAAAGGAGGTGGAGGACTAATGCGCACCCTTGCAATTACCAACCGAATCGTGAAGGAACTGAGCCGGGACAAGCGGACGCTGGCCCTGCTCTTCCTCGCGCCAATCTTCATTATGTGGCTGCTCTCAATTATGTTTTCCGCCAACACCAAACCCCACGTGACGATCGGAACCTACAATGTCAGCTCCGCTCTGGTCCAGCGAATGGACAAGGTTAAAAACGTCAAAACTAAGGAGTACGACTCCAAGGCCGCCGCACAACGGGCTCTGAAAGACTACCAGGTCGACTCAATTGTGACCAAGAACGGCAGCGACTACCACGTCCGCTACGCCAACATCGACTCGACCAAGACGGCACTGTCTCGTCAAGCCTTCCAGCTGGCCCTGCAGAGGACCCAGGCCACGGCGACCCAGCGGACAATTCACAAGCTGGCAGCAACCCTGCCGGCCAGCGTCCAGGCCCAGTTTGGCCAGCAATCTTCGGCCATTCCGTCAGTGAAGTCCTCCTACCAGTACGGGGATCACAATACTAACTTCTTCTCCAAGGTCATCCCCGTCTTCATGGGCTTCTTCGTCTTCTTCTTTGTCTTCCTGATTTCGGGAATTGGCCTGCTCAAGGAACGGACCAGCGGAACCCTCGACCGCCTGCTGGCCACCCCAGTACGGCGCGGTGAAATCGTGGCCGGCTACATGATCAGCTACGGGGCCGTCGCCATCCTGCAGACCGTCGTGATTGTCGCCACCACCATCTGGCTGCTCAAGGTCGAAGTTGTCGGCAGCCTCTTCTGGGTCTTCGTGATCAACTTCCTGCTTTCCCTGGTCGCCCTGGCCCTCGGGATCTTCATTTCGACCTTTGCCTCGTCGGAATTCCAGATGGTCCAATTCATTCCCCTGGTGGTCCTGCCGCAGATCTTCTTCTCCGGCCTGGTGCCGCTGTCGGGAATGCCATCGTGGACCGTCGCAGTTTCTAAAATTCTGCCGCTGACCTACGCCAGCAACGCCATGAACGACGTGATCCTCAAGGGTGGCGGCTTCAACGCCATTGCCGGCGACCTCTGCGCCCTCTTGATTTTCGGGATCATCTTCGTGGTGCTCAACATTATCGGGCTGAAGCGGTACCGGAAGGTTTAAGTAACCAGTTTTCCTTACAATAAAAATTGCCAATCAAAAAACAACGGTGCAATCTCCTACGGGAAACTGCACCGTTGTTTTTTTACTTTGAACTATTTTCTTCTTCCGTTTCCGTGCGCTGTTTGAAGCGTTGCCACTCCGTTGAGAAGGTGAAGGCAAAGGCACTGGCGAGAAAGATAACCAGGATGACGGCCTGAAGCCACTTGGCAGCGTGCAGGCTATAAGTCAGTATCAAGAGAATCAGGCTGACCAGCGCAACACCGGTCGTTGCCCGGCGATTACTGAAAAACTTCATCGAAATTTCATCCCCTTCACGCGATTTCTCTAATGATAACACATCGCCAGTGTCTGTGCTGATCATCTGTAACTATAGGGAACGCACCAGGCTGATCATCTCGAGCAGGCTCTGCGCCGTGCTGGCCCCCTCGTTGCCCATCTTAAGTCCGGCCCGCTGCATGGCCTGTTCGATGTTGTCCGTGGTTAGGATGCCAAAGGTTACCGGGAGCTTGCCCTGCAGATTCAGATCCATGATTCCACGGGTCACGTTCTGGCAAATCAAATTGTAGTGGTCCGTGTCCCCTTTGATCACCGCACCCAGGGTCATGATACCGGCGAAACGCTCACTATCCATTAGTTTTTTCGCCGCAAAGGGAATCTCGAAGGCCCCCGGGACGTGATAGACGTCAATTTGGCCGGTCGGGACACCGAATTTTTCGAGGGTCGCCACCGCTCCTTCCTTGAGCTGGCGGGTCACCGTCGAGTTGAAATCGGCGACCACGATTGCGATGCGCAGGTCCTGTTGATCAAATTTGCCACTGAATTCGTTCATGATTATGCCTCCAAATTTAATAGGTGATGAAACTTGTGCTTTTTGGTTTCCAAATACTTGTGGTCGTAGCTGTTGGGTGCGATTTCCAGCGGCAGGCGGCGGTTGATTGTGATCCCGTCGAGTTCAAGCTGGTCAATCTTATCCGGATTGTTGGTCAGGAGGTCAATCTTTGTGATTCCCAGCTGACGGAGCATCCGGGCGGCTAGTGCGTATTTGCGCTCGTCAGCATGAAAGCCGAGCTCTTCGCTGGCCTCGGCCGTGTCCGCTCCTTTCTCCTGGAGCCAGTAAGCCTTGAGCTTGTTGCGCAAGCCGATGCCCCGCCCCTCCTGACGCAGGTAGAGGATCACACCGCTCCCGTTGGTCTCAATCCGCCGCATCGCCTCATGGAGTTGGGGCCCACAGTCGCAGCGCAGCGAACCTAGGACGTCGCCGGTAAAACATTCAGAGTGCAGGCGAACCATCACCGGCGCCGAGCCGGAAATATCACCCTTGATCAAAGCCAAGTTGTCGCCGGCGAAGTAGTGCAGACGAAAGCTGCCGTACTTGCTGGGCAGCTTGACCTCCTCTACGGGTTTACTCACCTCGCTCCGGCGGTATTCCTGAAGGTCCTTGATCGTGATGATCGGCAGGCTGTACTCATCCGCCATCTCGTGGAGCTCCTTGGCCCGGGCCATCTCCCCGTTGGACTTCAGGATTTCACAGATGTAAGCCACCGGCTCCGCCCCCGCCAGCTTGGCCAGGTCGACCGCCGCCTCGGTATGGCCGTTGCGCTCCAACACGCCGTTTTCCTTAGCGACCAGCGGGAAAATATGGCCGGGCTTGTAGAAATCAGCGTTAACTGCTTGCGAATCCGCCAGGTGGGTAATCGTCCGCCAACGGTCAAAGGCCGAGATCCCGGTGGTCGTCGTCTTGTGGTCCACGCTGATCGTAAAGGCGGTCCCAAACGGGTCGGTGTTGTCCGCGGTCATCTGCCCCAGCTGCAAGCGCTGGGCCACCTGGGGCGCCATCGGCACGCACATCAATCCCCGCGCGTACTTGGTCATGAAGTTCACCTTCTGGGGCGTCGCCTTGGCGGCCAGGCCGATCATGTCGCCCTCAGCTTCCCGGTCCAGATCGTCCATCACGATCACCAGACCACCGTTCTTCAATTGTTTTAAGGCATCCTGAATTTTTTTGACATCCATCATTTCGTCCCCACTTTCAAATTTGCGGCTACGTACTTGCCCAAAATATCCGTTTCTAAGTTCACCGGGTCGCCAACCCGCAGCGCGTTGAGGTTGGTGATCGTCTGCGTGTGCGGAATCAGACCGACGCTGAATCGGTCACGCGCCGCCTTCATCACGGTCAGGCTGACGCCGTTGAGGGCCACACTGCCCTGGGCTACCACCTGAGTCCGCAAGCGTGGCGGCAACGCCAGGGTCAATTCGATGGCGTTTTCGTTTTGCCGGCGGGCCAGTACGGAAACCACCTCATCGACGTGGCCGGTAACGAGGTGGCCCTCGAGCCGGCTGCCGACCGCCAGCGACCGTTCCAGGTTCACCCTGTCGCCGACTTGGCGGTCTTTAAAGGTCGTCTTCTCAAAGGTCTGCGGCATCAAGGTAACCGTGAAATCTTGGTCGTTAAATTGTTCCACGGTCAGGCAGGTCCCGTCGATGGCAATCGACTCCCCAACCTTAATTCCATTGAGGAAATCCGCTGGCTGCGGTGCGATCGCCATTCGAATGGTCTTGCCCTCTAACTTGAGCTCGCTAATTCGGCCTGTTCCAGCAACTAATCCACTAAACATCTTCATCCACCCTTTCTGCAATCCTGACATTGTCACCCAACTGTTCAATCGTAACGGCCCGCGGCATGATCGGGCGGGCGGGTTGGAAGCCAGCCAATCCTTGTTGGCCAAGCAGTCGTGGGCTCAGGTAAGTCAACAGCTCGTTTACCAGGCCGCTGTTAAAGACCGCGCGATGAATCGTCGGGCCGCCTTCAACATACAGCGACTGTAGCCCTCGCCGGCCACACGCCTTCACCACGGTAGCGATCGTTGGCTGTGCCAGGCAAATCACCTCAGCATTGGTTGCCGCCAGTTGTGCGCTCAAAGCGGGATTGGCGGTAAACACCCAGGTCGGCGCGGCCCAGTCGTGAAAAATCCGTAGCTCCCGGTGTTGCCCCAACCTGCCCCGGCGATCCAAAATGATCCGTACCGGCGGAAAGTCCGTCCGGGCCGTGGTCGTCAGGAGCGGATCGTCGCTAATTGCGGTCTGGCTGCCGATCACGATTCCGTGAAACCAGGCTCGCTCCTGGTGCACCCGCTCGTAAACCAGACGATTGGTAATCGTCGTCCGGGTGGCGGGCGCGCTCGCCACCTTGCCGTCGAGCGACAGTGCCTGTTTCAGCGTCACCCATGGCCGCCGGTAACGAAAGTAGAAGTTGTAGTGGGGATTGACCGCCGTTGCCTCGCTTTCCAGCACCCCGGTCGCCACCGTGATTCCGTGGTCCCGCAGCTTTTGGATCCCCTTCCCAGTCACCAGAGCGTGCGGATCCGTTTCAGCAATCACCACCCGGCTGATCCTTGAAGCGACAATCAGATCCGCACAGGGCGGCTGCTTGCCATAGTGATTGCAAGGTTCCAGGGTCACGTAAAGGGTCGAATTCAATAACTGCTCCGGAGAAAGCTTGCTAATGGCGTCGCGCTCGGCATGAACACCGCCGAACGCGTGGGTGTGGCCCGTCGCCAGCACCCGCGAATTCTTGACCACGACCGCCCCGACGCGGGGATTTTGCCAGGTCGACCAGTCGGCAAGTTGCGCCTGCTTGATTGCCAGGCGCATCATCTCTTCGTCAATTTGCATTAGCATCTCCTCCTTCCATGCAAAAAAGCCTCGAGAAAATCTTCCTGGGGCTTTACTTGTTTGATCAAAACGCCTTTAAAAATCGAAAACCCGGATAACGTTTCGCCATCCGGGGCTATTTCAAGATTAAAAAGCTGGCAACTGTCCTGCCACGTTTCATTTCTTCTCCCATCCAGACTGTCACTGTCGGTACCAGACTCGCACTGGTTCAGCCGCTGACCAGAGCGATCAGCGGGTCACGGACTTCAAGCATTGCTTGTCACCGTCGGTTGGGAATTGCACCCTGCCCCGAAGAAATTATTGATTCGACTTGTTTTTAGTTTAGCACTGAACTTGTTTTCTGTAAAATGAGAGAATTCACCGCCAAATTTTCCGAACCGTTGATAGAGCTAACCGCAAAGTTGATTTGAAAATGTCAAGCCTAACAATCAAATCAATCTTGATTTACACTAGATGTGCTATTTAAAAATCAATCTAACACAAGATATGCGATTTACTTTGCACGACTAAAATCAGATTTGAAAGGATGAATTAATCTTGCCGCAAATCACATTGAGTCCATTTTTCATTAATCACATTAAACAAACCGTTACCCCGCACTGAGGACCGCTGGGCTGGGTTACCTACAAGCGAACCTACGCACGCTGGCTGTCTGATCAGCAACGGCACGAACGCTGGGATGAAACGGTCAAGCGGGTCGTCGAGGGGAATATCAATCTCGATCCCCGGCTTCAGGATTCACCCAGTCAAGCAATCATTGATGAGGACTATGAAGAAGCCCGGCAGCTTTTTAAGCTGATCTATGGCCTTGGCGGCACTCCTTCCGGCCGGAATTTGTGGATCTCTGGAACCGACTACCAGCAACGGACCGGCGACTCCCTGAACAACTGCTGGTTCATCGCCATTCGTCCCCAAGCTTATGGTGATAGTCACATCGTCCCCGACTATCTCAATCCTCAGCAGCCGTCTGTTTCGATGCCCTTTGCTTTTCTTTTCGACGAACTGATGAAGGGTGGCGGCGTTGGTTTTAGCGTTACTCGCGAAAATATCCAGCAGCTGCCCGTCCTCGACCAGCAAGTCCAATTGACGATTGTCATCAGCAAGGACAGTGCCTCCTTTGATGCAGCGACGAAGCTGGGCGCAGTCTCAAAAGAGGACTGGGCAAAGGATCACCCGGCAAACGACGACCGAGTTTACTATGAACTGCCTGATACGCGCGAGGGCTGGGTACTGAGTCTCAGCCATCTGATCGACCAGCACTTTAATGCCACCAACCCCCAGGGCCACCAGGAACTTGTCCTCGACATGTCAAACATCCGGCCATACGGGGCCAAGATTCACGGCTTCGGCGGAACGGCGGCCGGCCCGATGCCATTAATCAGCATGCTCTTTGACGTTAACCAAATCCTGAATAACCGGGAGCACACTCACCTGACCAGCGTCGACGCGACCGACATCTGCAACCTGATCGGGAAGGCCGTGGTGGCCGGCAACGTGCGGCGGAGCGCCGAAATGGCCCTGGGTTCTAATGATGATGAGCACTTTATCGCGATGAAGCAGGACCAGCAAAAGCTGATGCATCACCGGTGGGCTTCCAACAACTCAATCGCAATCGACACCAATTTCAATCACTATGAACCAGTTGCCCAAGGGATCCTCAAAAACGGTGAGCCCGGCGTCTTCAACCTTGAACTCTCTCGTCACTACGGTCGGCTGGCAGACGGTTACCAGGAGCAGGCCGACCCTGCTGTCGAAGGAACTAATCCTTGCGGCGAGATTTCCCTTAGCAACGGTGAGCCTTGCAACCTCTTCGACATCTTCCCCCTGGTCGCTGAAGCCCAAGGCTGGAAGCTCAAAGACGCTTTCGCCCTGGCCACCCGTTTCGCTAAACGGGTCACCTTTAGCCACTACGACTGGGAGGTTTCCCGGAAGATCATCCAGCAAAATCGGCGAATCGGGATTTCAATGTCTGGCATCCAGGACTGGATTCTGCACCGCTTTGGCCACCGTGTCGTGACCGGCTACGACCAAGACGGACGCCCCCAGTACGATCCTGAAATTGTGAGAACATTCGACCAACTTTACCACTATGTCCTCGATGCTGATCACGACTACAGTCAGGTTCTTGGCTGCCAGCCGTCCATCAAGCACACGACCGTCAAGCCATCCGGAACGGTCGCCAAGTTGGCCGGAGTTTCCGAGGGAATGCACTTCCACTACGCCGGCTACCTGATCCAGCGGATTCGTTTCCAGGATACCGACCCGCTTCTGCCAGCATTGAAGAAGTGTGGCTACCACATTGAACCCGACGTTTACACCAAGAACACGATGTGCGTTGAGTTTCCAATCCGCGCGCCACATGCCGATGACCCGAACTTTGCCTCGGCGGGAACCGTTTCGATGCGTGAGCAGTTAGCCACTCAGGCCTTCCTGCAGCGGTACTGGTCGGACAATGCCGTCTCCTGCACCATTACCTTCCGAGATGCCGAGAAGACGCAGATTGCACCATTACTGACGCAGTTCAATCGGGAAATCAAGTCGACTTCCATGCTGCCATACTATGGTGCGGGACTGACGCAAGCACCAAAGGAACCAATCACAAAGGATGCTTACCAAGATAAGGTCAACCAGCTACACGGCAACGTAGAAGCAACCTTTAATGAAATGAACGACCTCAAAGGCCTCAGCATCATCGGTCAAACCGACTGTATTGGCGGTGCCTGCCCGATTAAATAAGCTGCACCACAACCCAAATTTAGAAATAAGCCGATCAATCATTTCCGGATTGATCGGCTTATTTGAATTCAGTTAACTTTGCTCAACTAAAAGCTCGTTCAGCCTTCTCCAAATGTCCAGAAGAATTTTCTGCAAAAAGGTTTAAAAGGAGAATTGGTTATGACAAAGAAAAATCCATTTAACCCTACTTTTGGCGACGTTCCACCGCTGTTTCTTGATAAGGGACAAACCGTTGCAAAGCTCGTCACATTAATTAAGCAGAGCGATTTTGCCCGTTCATTCTTCATTACCGGTGTCCGGGGATCGGGCAAGACCGCCTTTCTCACCCGGGTCAGCAATGAGTTGCAGTCCGATCCCAACTGTTATTCAATCGATCTGCTCAACCATAACGGGATTTTGACCAGTTTGGCACGGCAACTTGATGACTTGAGCAATCCGAAGGCCATTAAAATGTTCGACAGCATCAAGTCACTATCGATTGACGGTGTCAGCATTAGTCGCGACACCGAAGCACCGAACGTTGATCAGTTGCTTGACCAACTCATGCAGCACATTGCTAATCAGCACAAATACGTTGTGATAACGATCGATGAAGTCACAAATTCCAAGTCAATTAGTGATTTTGCCCAAGTATTCAGCGCACTAAAGCGCAAGGGCTACCCAATTTTTTGTCATCATGACGGGGCTGCCGGATCTCGTGCTTGACCTACAAAATGACGCCAAGCTGACCTTCCTTTTGCGGTCGGAAAAAATCAACATGGCACCGTTGAGCATGACTGACATCACGTTGAGCTATCAGCGGGTCTTCGATTATTCATTCGCCGAAGCGGGTAAAATGGCCAAGATGACGATGGGTTACTCCTATGCCTTTCAATTGTTGGGTTACCTCGTATTTGAGAATCTTAGCAACACAGCTTTTAACGGGCAGGCAGTTAAGGACGTCCAACCCGCCTACCAAGCCTTACTATTGAAAATGCCTATCAAAAAATTTTCATTGATCTTTCAACACTGGATCGACAATACCTGATTGCGGTTAACGGTCACCATAAGCTTTCCGAAATCAGCAAAATCATGGGCAAGGACAAGGTCTTCGTTTCTCAATACCGTCGCCGGGCGATTGAACGACACCTAGTAGAGCCAAGCGGCTACGGTTACGTTAGCTACCAATGTCATTAAGTTAAGAGCTTGACAATTAGTGGTCGGTTCTTACAGGATGTCGTTTGAAAAGTAATTCGTTAATTTTAAGGCCACCTAAGTAGTAATCGCGGTTACTAATTAGGTGGCC
>NZ_JAOVYZ010000051.1:0-8942 GCF_026413145.1 Limosilactobacillus kribbianus
TCAAACATTTACCACAAGTCGTTGCTAAACAGCTCCAGGCAGTCTAAAATTCACTAATTTGAATAGCCAGTTCCTTGATATAACAAGTGATTAAGCTCCTTTCCTGCTTTCAAGTTTTAGTTAAGTATTCGATTATTGGAACTAAATATTGTTAAAGTTTCGGAAATGCAAAAACAAGTTCACTTGTTGGCTTTGCCGAAGGTTGAAGACCGGTTATTAAAGTATTTACAAACATATACAGATGAAATTGGTAAAAATAATTTTACCTTACCCTTAAAAATGAAGGACTTAGCCTTATACCTTGGAACAACACCTGAGACCCTGTCTCGTAAATTTGCTTTATTAGAAAAGCAAGGTCAACTGAAACGTCAATTACGTCGAATTGAATTATTCGAAAATTAGTTTAGTTAGGCAATTATTGCTTAGTTGATAATATACACGTTATATCATTATGTTAATTTGGGGATGCATGTTTCCACTAATTCAAGGTAGTGATATTTGGTCATCGATAGTGGGGACGTTATGGATTAGCGCTTGGATACTAATGGGACCGTTGAAAAAGGGATTAACTATTAAATTTGTTACTCCTAAACTCGATAAGAAATACCCATTAACAATCAACCGCATTGATAAGAATCAAGAATAACGGAATTTTTCAGGAAGTTTAAATACCAGCAATTAATTGTGATTAGGGGCGACTTTAATTTCTGGAATCATTGTTGCATTTGTTTTGCGGGATAACAACCTGGGACTTATTAGCGGCTTAACAGTGGTTAGTGCAGGGCAATGTGGATACCTGTTAAAGAAGGCTATTGTTCATTAGGATTATTAACCATATGAAAAAGAGACGTAACAGTGACGAAAGTGTCATTCGTTGCGTCTCTTTTATAATTTTAAAGTGGTTTAATAGCTGCAACTCAGTGTCAATATCGATGACGATTAATCCACTGGACGACTTCTGAGTAGATATCCCATTTTCGTTGGGGCTCGTCAAAAATATTGTGCATTAGAGAAGAGTAGACGTGAAGCTCTTTGTCATTAGAAGCAATCATTGCGTAAGCTTCTAATGAATCATGATAATCAATCAAACCGTCTTTTTGACCTTGTAAAAACAATAGTGGATCCTTAAAGCCAGTTAAGTGTTCCCGAAGGAAGTAAGCTCCCTTAATTTCATTCTGCAAAATTCCAACTGTCAAGTGATGCAGATTAGCAGGATCATTTTGAATTCTATGAACTACTCGTGGATCACTGTTAAGCCCTGTACTTAACACGTTAGGTAATTGTTTCTTAGGGTCGCCTGTTAAACCCTTACTCCATGAATTTGGTGCTTTAACAATGGAAACTGGATCAGCCACCACGAATCCATCAACCGTTTGCGGGTACTTTATGCCATATAAGAGGACTGTTTCGCCACCCATGCTATGACCAATGACAAATAGGGGAAGGTTTGGATAAGCCGTTTTAGTCCTTCTAACCATTACATGTAAATTTTCATACAGGTCAGCTAAAGAATCCATATATCCCCGGGGTCCCTCTGACTTTCCATGACCAGGCTGATCGTAGCGAAAAACGTTGCAATCATGCTTAACAAGAAAACTAGCGAAGGGGTCATAACTTTTAGCATATGATGATAACCCATGAACGATAATTATATTTACCTGTGGAGTTTCAGCTAAGTTCGTGATTGTGTGCAAATGAATACCCGGAGTGGCTGATTCAACCATCCTTTCAGTTTGGTTGCCATAAAAACTCATTGTTAGATGCTTCCTTTTACGTTAACGAATCGTTGTTCCAAGAACATTCTTGAAGTGTCCCATTGCCCACTTTGCTCCCAGTTCGGAGAAAGTAGCGACTGCCTTTTGCGGGATGACAATTTGATAATCACGGTTATATGCACTAATTGCCGTGTGTAATACACAGATATCGGTACATACTCCACAGATCCAGACATCGTTAATCCGCCGTTCCCGTAAATAATTGTCTAGATTAGTATTCTGGAAAGCGGAATAGCGGTTTTTATTAAATTTATAGACGTGGGGATCAGTCTGATTTTGTTGGAACCATTGACCAACCTTGCCATATAATTTTTGTCCCTTAGTCCCAATAATATTGTGGGGTGGGTATAGGCGATGTTCGGGATTAAAATGATCATCTTTCAAGTGACCATCAGTCGGCAGAATCACGTAATCCTTATTTTTAAGAAACTGGTTAGCTAAACTAATGATGGGTTGCTCTAACGTCTGGGCTGGTTTACCGACGGTTAGGGATCCATTATCAGCGACAAAGTCATTTGTGTAGTCAATAATTAATAATGCTTTTGCCATTTTAATTCTCCTCAGCAAACTGGGCTTTGGTAATCAATTGTTCTTGAAGGTCAGCTAACTTAGCGGTTAAGTAAACCGGGTAGCGATCAGGGTTGACTAGCCGCTTACTTGCTTCTGGTAATTGAGCGAGCAATTGCCGGGAAGCTTGTTGAATCTTAAAGACATCCGTTTCCACCTTTACTGGCTGGCCTGCTGTTAAGTAGGTTTTTAATAGCGGCTTAGCAGTAAAGTTGGCTAAGACTTGACTGGCATTAGTTGCGGTAGGGTTGGAGTTAACAACCTTGAGCGGTGCAGTGATGGGTTCATCAGCCAGGGCAATGACATCGGCAATGGCCTTATTTGGCAGGTCATTACTGTAGATTCGGTAAACCTGCTTGTTACCTGGAATAGTAACCTTTTCCCGGCTATCACTAACCTTAATCGTTGGGATCCATTTACCATTGACTTTTTCTTCCGCTAATTTATAAACGCCGCTTAAGACCGGACTAGAAGAACTAGTAATCAAGCGTTCACCAATCCCAAAGTTATCAATTGGTGCACCCTCGTCCAGCAGTGATTTCACAACGTGGGCATCAAGCGCATTAGAAACAGTGATCTTAGCCTTTAGGAAGCCCGCTTCATCAAGCATCTGGCGTGCTTTAATGGCAAGTTGAGAAATATCCCCGGAATCAATCCGAATGCCAACTGGTTCATGACCATTGGCCCGAGCTTGCTTAAAGACCCGAATAGCGTTTGGAACCCCTGATTTAAGGACATCATACGTATCAACCAGTAGGGAAATTTTATTTGGATAAACTTTTGCCCATGCTTGAAAGGCGCTGAGTTCGTCAGGGAAGCTTTCTACCCAGGCGTGGGCCATTGTTCCCGCTGCGGGGATGTGGAATTGACTAGCTGCTTGCAAGTTTGAGGTACTGGTGCAACCGCCAATCACAGCTGCCCGTGCACCATAAGTGGCCGCGTCGGGTCCTTGCGCACGCCGGGCACCAAATTCCATTATTGGCAGTCCTTGCGCGGCATGGTTAATCTGCCATGACTTAGTGGCAATTAGTGACTGGTGGTTAATAATGTTGAGGACGAAAGTTTCTAAGAGTTGGGCCTCAATTAATGGACCACTAATGGAGATAATTGGTTCTCGTGGGAATACTGGAGTACCTTCAGGGAGCGCTTGAATAGTGCAGCCGTTTTTAATTTTGCTGAGGTAGTCCAGAAAATTAGGACTGAACTCTTTTAATAATTTCAGGTATTCAATGTTTTCCTTAGAAAAATGCCAGTTAGCAACTTGTTCAACTACTTGTTGGAGACCGGCCGCAATAACAAAGCTGCCGTTATCAGGAACCCGCCGGTAGAAAACGTCGAACCGGGCCTGACGATCATGGGGCAGGATGGCGTAATAGCCATTTGCCATTGAGAATTCATAAAGGTCGGTTAACATTTGTAAATCCATATTACCCACACTTTCTTTTAAGTAAAAAGTACTTTAATTATCGTAAAAATAAAAGTATCTTTGCCTTTTTATTTACTTCTAGTATAGATACTCTTTTTGAAAATGCAAGTTTATAAAATTAACAATTTAGCTTAAACGGCACTATTGCCTGTCAAGTATACAGTTTAAATAGAAAAATTATTTGGTAGATTATTTATGCGGCTTGAGTGCGGAACTTTTCTGCGCTCAAGCCGTTTTTTGATGCATAAGCTCGTTCGGTATTGAAATATTTAATGGCCTGCTGGATAGATTGTTCCAATTCTGCCATGCTTTTTGGACGAACCCGTTTAGCTAACCAAACCAGTTTGAAATCATTCCACCAACGCTCCATTGGTGAATTCTCCCATGGATGACCGGGGTGAGACATACTATGGATGCAGTTTTGCTCAGCTAAGTAATCATTGAAAGCCATTGAGCAGTAAGCTGCGCCACGATCCGTATGGATCATTGGCTGAGCGTTTGGTTCTACTTTGAAGGCACGCTTAAAGGCTTCGATCGCTGATGCGGCCGTTTCAGTAGCCGAAATGTTGTAGCTCAAAACATAGCGACCATATAGATCCATCACTACATGCACGCGCGCCTTCCTTACCTGCTCATTACCATACACAACTTCGGTAGTATCAGTCACCCAAACCTCATTCTTACTCTGACGATCAAATTGCTCATTAAGTAAGTTGTCATTGATGTATTCCTCGTGACGTTTAATCCGATTATGCTTCTTCTTGCGGATATTTGCCTTGATCCCGTGATTTCGCATGCAGTTAGTAACCCGCTTTAAGCCGGCCTTGAAATCTAATTTATTTTCAAAAGCTAGTTGCGTCGTCATGCCTAAATAACCCAAGGTCCACTTATGCTTTTTTTTCCAATTCCAAAATGGCTTTAAGTAATTCTGCTTGTTCATCATCATGGATATTGGCCTTTCGATGAATCCACTTGTAGTAAGCATCTCGAGTAATACCTGCGATCTCGCTTAAAGTGCTGATTGGCCACCCGTACTCTTCATTTAGTTCTTTGATGGCTTGTTGTTTGAAGAACTTTTCGCCTCCCGATTGCGAATTTCTATTAATTTTTTTGCGAAAGCGACCTCCATCTCATTCCGTTTCACTTCGGCCTTCAATAGCCGATTCTCCGCTCTTAATTTATCTAGTTCTGTCCACTCGGCTTTGGGCTTAGCCTTACCCCGCCGATCACGAAGTGATTGCGGGTCATTACCACTCTTACGATATTTCTGATACCAGCCATAGACTTGTTGGTAACTCACGTGATACTTATCTACAGCCCAACTGTAATTAACATCGTGCTTGATTAAGTCTTCAATAATCGATAATCGTTCTTCAAAAGTAGTTTTGCGTTCTGGCATAATTGAATCTCGCTTTCTCGGCGTATAAGCCTTCAGTTTTGATTCATTATACTGGATAATCCATTGTGATAATCGCCAATCGGATTTTAAACCATGCTTTAAAGCAAATTTTTCTAAGGTATCCGTTGAATGCTCAAATTCCACAACTAATTTGCGCTTAAACTCAACGGAATAAACTTTATTATGGTGAGCACTTTCAAGTCCTCTCATTCCCTGGTATTTGTACATTCTCTTCCATCTTCTGATGGTGTGTGCGTTGACGCAATATTCCTGAGCTAATCTTTCAATAGATTCTGTTTGAGCTTTCTTGATAATAATTAATTTTTGCTGAACTGAAAATTTGGCTCGTCTTCCCATAATTAAAAACACCCTCCAAGTATCAGACGAATTTTCTATTTCATCTGTATACTTAGAGGGCATTATAGCCCATGGTAAAAAAGCCTCAATGTCGCTCCTTTTCTGGTTGGGGAGTCGATCAAACAGGTATTTGAAATACTTATATATGCGAATTGCTAGTTCGTAATATTTAACAAAAAAAGCCCAACATAGTTAGACTCATAAGTGACAAAAAACAAAAAGGAGTCTTAGCTATGTTGAACCACTTTCAGTTTAAGCTTTATCGTCATGATTTTCAAATCAAATTCAGTCGCTGTCGCTTAATGATGAGTCATTTGCTTAAGCGCTATGCATCCAGAAAATACCTGGAGCGTCGAAATATTGAAAACTCCAAGCTGTCTGATGCTGCTTTGCTGGCATTAATGTGCTTGAAGGTTCAGTACCAGGTCGCAACTTGGCGGAAATTCTGCCAGTTGGTCAGTGACGTAATGCCTTCTCTGCCAATGTTGGAGTATTCTCGGTTTATGCGTCGCTGTAAAAATCTGATTCCTATTTTCCAGTCAATTCGCTCTGGCCTAATCGAGATGTCCAGTTATGGTGATATTGCCATTATTGACAGCTTCCCATTACCGCTGTGTCAAGATCACCGCAAGTTTCGGGCGATTTTGTTCCAATGCTTTGCGGATATTGGATACAACGCTACCAAACAAAAGTATTATTACGGCTTCAAGGTACACGTGGTTACGAATACGCAAGGACTGATTCTTAACTATGAACTTACTCCAGCCTCAATTCATGACGCTAAGGCTGCTCCAGAAGTTATCGAGAATTGTCCATGTCCTTTTGTCATTGCCGATGTGGGTTATGTTGGTAAAAAGCTCCAGCATATTTTTTCGCAAATGGGCTATCAGCTGTGGACGCCATACCGTTCCAATATGCGGTTCGCCAAACAACACAACAGCCGGCAACTCAAAAAAATTCGGCGCCGAATTGAGAGCTGCTTTGCTGATCTAACGCGACAGGGCATTGAGCATACACTTACTCGTAGTCTGGGTGGTCTGCAAATGAACATTGAGGCAATTATGCTGACCCATAATTTAGAAGTCATGGGAATGTTACAAATTTTAAGAAAGCATTGACTTGTTAATCAATAAACATTAAGCTTGAAAGTACAAAAGCAGTATGATACATAAGGTTTAGACTAAGTGAAGCTTATTTTCTAAGAGTTTCATATGGTTTTACTTTATGTGCATACATGCCTAGAAAATGGGGTTCGTAACTCTTAAGTTTTGATCCTTTTTAATTTTTTAAATAACGTAAGCATTTTCAAAAAGTATCTTACTTATTTAAAAATTCTCATAAAGGAATCGAAAGTGACATTCGAAAGTAACGGGAACTTCGGGAAAAAGGAGGAGTTATTTAAAAAAGGAAGATTCGCTGCAATTAACTTTAAAGAAGTTGCAACAGCAAATGCCAATAAGCAAATGCCAATAATTGTTGGTTGCTGAATGAATGTTGATTTTTCCATAATGCAAAAATTTTAAGGGAGAGTTTTAGTAATATGGTCGGGAAAAACAATAATTATGTAAGGGAAAGCAAATCTAATGAGCATTTTCAACGGTTTGCGCTGCGCAAACTGAGCGTTGGGGTTGTCTCGGTTGCCGTTGCGGCTGGTTTTTATTTAGGCAGTGGTGCAACAGCACAGGCTGCAACTACTGAATCGAATGCATCGGCTAAAACTGAACAGGTTGTGCAACAGAACTCAACTTCAGCTGCCAGTGACTCAACTTCAACATCTAATAGCAGTGCAGCCGTGTCCACAAGCAGTGCTACGCCGGTAAGCACCGAGTCTGCTTCTAGCATGACGGTTTCTGATTTGCCAGCATCGGCCAGCGCGGCTTCAGACAATCAAGCTTCGGCTGCCAATGCCAGTGAAAGCAGTAGTCAGTCGGCATCAAGCTCAGTTGCCAGCGATGCCGCAGCTACTGTAAGCAAAGACTCACAGGCAGCTAGTGAAGCCAACAGTCAAAGCGCTGCTGATGTAGAAACAGTACAGTTGCCAACGTCAGCCGCTAATGCCAATGCTAATGAAAGCCAAGCAGCCAATATTTTGGGTGCTCAAGCTGTTCAAAAGGCTGCCAATCAACAGGCGCCAGCCGGATTTACGGTTACTGACCCAAATTATCCGGCAGAAATGTATAAAGATCCAGATGCCAGTCACTATACCTACTGGTGGGCACAAAGCTCGAATGGCGAGTATAACCTGGTTCTTTCAACTGATCGGAATGGTGATGGCAAGGTTTATGTCTTCTTGCTGGGCAACAATAATAATGTTTTAGGTAAGTACACGGTTGATAAAAATAAATCAACAGAAGTAGCTACTGATGACGAGGGAGATTTTGGCACAGTTTACAATGATGGTCAGTCAGGTGTCTTTGTTACTTCTGATGGTACCTGGAAGTCAAAGTTCAACGTTTTTGACCCTAAGGCGGGCGAGGATGATGGAGACTATGGCAGTATTAGTTTCATGATCCCACAAGTAGAAACGCAGACGACGACTTACGTTACTTATTTTGATAGCAAGGGTAACAAGGTCGATAAACCAATCGAGGTCAGTGACCCTGTCATTCAAAAAGGTCTGGATGGTCAAATCTATACGACAAAGGGTGGCAAAGTAATCAATGGCTATTTTGCCAAAGAGCCAAAAAATGCCCATGGCTTCATGTCGCCATTTGGCAAGCAGGGTGCAATCTACACTAAAGATTGGCATGATGGGCTTAAAGCCACCTTTACCGAAACTGATACCAAGACCGGCTTGATGCATGTTGTTGTGAAACATTATTATCATAGTTGGGGTTGGGGTTGGGGAAATTGGCGGACAGTAAAAGAGTTTGATCTTGCCCCAGGTCAATCAGAGAAAGTTGACTATGATGTCTATAAATCAGTTACTATTCACAGCATCTACATTCCACAGACGATCAACATTCAATACACCTATGAAAAGCTGGGCAATCTGGTCATCAGTTCTGACAGCAAGTCCTTCCCAGCTGAAGATAAGACTCAATATCCAAATGATAAGTCTGACTCAACCAAGGCCGGTAATGTTACAATTCCAAAGGTAGCCGGCTTTACGCCAACGATCAATGACAAGACGGTGACAAACTACACGTTTAACCCTTCTGATTACGTCAGCGATCTGAGTAAGGACATTAATGTTGTTTATGTAGCTGACACGCAAGAAGCTGCCATCAGCTTCTATGACGAGACAGACCACAAGCCACTGAATGACCAAACGATTCAGCTGACTGGCAAGACTGGTGAAAAGGTAGACCGGACGCAAGCGGACCAGACGTTGGCTGATCTGGTAAAGCAAGGCTATGTTTTGGATAAAGAAAACACGGCCAAGGCATTCCCAGCTGACGCGGTATATGACAACAAT
>NZ_JAOVYZ010000051.1:9042-13707 GCF_026413145.1 Limosilactobacillus kribbianus
GTCAAGAGTCCAGTCATTGCTGGTTACACGGCCGATCAAGCAGAAGTTGCCGCTCAAACGGTAACGCCAGATTCCCAAAATATTAACAAGACAGTTTACTATACCGCTGACACGCAAGAAGCTGCCATCAACTTCTATGACGAGACAGACCACAAGCTGTTAGATAACCAAACGATTCATCTGACTGGCAAGACTGGTGAAAAGGTTGATCGGACGCAAGCGGACCAGACGCTGGCTGAACTGGAAAAACAAGGCTACGTTCTGGATGAGAATAACACTAAACTGGGATTCCCATCCAATGCAGCGTATGACGATGATGACGTTAAGCCACAAGAGTTTACGATCTATCTGAAGCATGGCATGACGCATACCGATGCAACCGACAAGAATGCTGAACAAAAGATTGTTACGGAAACGATTCACTACGTTTACGAAAACAACCAGACTGCTAAGACAGACTACACGTCAGCGGTTGATTTTAAGCGCGGCTACACGACTGACAACGTTACGCATAAGATTATTTCCTACGATCCATGGATGGTATCCAGCAAGAAGTTTGGTTTCGTAAAGAGTCCAGCCATTGAAGGCTACACGCCAAACCATTCGCAGATTGATGAAATCACTGTTACGCCAGATTCAAAAGACGTCGTCAAGACGGTGGTTTATGTTGGGAATGCCCAAGAAGCCCAAGCCATCTTCTATGATGAAACGACGGGCAAAGAAATCAGTGGGACACGTGAAATTGCAACTGGCAAGACTGATGAAACGATCAGCTTTACCAAGGATCCAAATGAAGTCGTTAAGGAACTCGAAAAGCAGGGTTACGTTTTTGACAAGGATAACGCTAAGAATAATGTCTTTGTCGCTGGAACGGCCTACGACAAGAATTCCGAAGTTCACCAATACTTCAAGTACTACCTGAAGCACGGACATGCGACGGTAACGCCAGACCAAGATCCACAAAAAGGTCAAAAGACGGTTACACAGACAATTAAGTACGAATACGCTGATGGCACGTCAACTGGTTTGGCTGATAATGTGCAAACCTTGACGTTCAAGCGTACAGGTGACAAGGATCTCGTTACTCATGAAGTAACCTGGCCAGACTGGTCAACGGTTGCCGGTCAACAAACCAGTGTTGTAACCAGTCCAGCTCTCAAGGGCTACACTGCTGATACCAACGAAATTCCAGCCATTACCTACCATGCTGGTGACAGTGATGTTACTTATGTTGTTAAGTACAATGCCGATGTTCAACATGCTGTTATCAATTACATTGATGGCGAAAGTGATGAGATACTGCACACTGATAAGGTTAATGGCCACTCTGACGAAAAGATCAACTACAGCACTGCTGATATGATCAAACAGTTGGAAGCCAAGGGTTATGAACTGTTCAAGGACAACTTCCCGGCTGGTGAGAAGTTCGACAACGATGACAAGAATGACCAAACCTACACGGTAATCTTCAAGCACCATCGTGAAAACGTTGATCCAAACCACTCCTCGGCTGATGGCACGAAGGGTACGAAGACGCTGACGGAAACGGTTCACTACAAGTACGCTAATGGCACCAAGGCGGCTGAAGATCAGACGGCTCAGGTAACGTTTACGCGGAACGGTGTCCTGGATGACGTTACGGGTATCGTGGCCTGGGGCAAGTGGAACGAAGCCAGCCAGAGCTACAAGGCTTTGACTTCACCAACGATTGCCGGCTACACGCCAAGCGAAGCGGTGGTAAAGCGCAGTTCCAACAGCGATGCCGAACAAGGCCCAACGCTTACGGTCATCTACACGGCTGATGCCCAAAAGGTTCACGTTCAATACATTGATGGTGAAACTGACCAGATGCTGCGTCAGGATGATTTGGACGGCTACACGGATGAAACGATTCCTTACAGCACGGCTGAAGGCATCAAGAAGTTTGAAGGCGACGGTTATGAACTGTTCAAGGACAACTTCCCAGCTGGTGAGAAGTTCGATAACGATGACACCAACGATCAATTCTACACGGTAATCTTCAAGCACCATCGTGAAAACGTTGATCCAAACCACTCCTCGGCTGACGGCACGAAAGGTACGAAGACGCTGACGGAAACGGTTCACTACAAGTACGCAGATGGTACCAAGGCTGCTGAAGATCAGACGGCTCAGGTAACGTTTACGCGGAACGGTGTCCTGGATGACGTTACGGGTATCGTGGCCTGGGGCAAGTGGAACGAAGCCAGCCAAAGCTACAAGGCTCTGACTTCACCAACGATTGCCGGCTACACGCCAAGTGAAGCGGTAGTAAAGCGCAGTTCCAACAGCGATGCCGAACAAGGCCCAACGCTTACGGTCATCTACACGGCTGATGCCCAAAAGGTTCACGTTCAATACATTGATGGTGAAACTGACCAGCTGTTGCGTCAGGATGATTTGGACGGCTACACGGACGAAACGATTCCATACAGCACGGCTGAAGGCATCAAGAAGTTTGAAGGCGACGGTTACGAATTGTTCAAGGACAACTTCCCGGCTGGTGAGAAGTTCGACAACGATGACAAGACTGACCAAACCTACACGATAATCTTCAAGCATCATCGTGAAAACGTTGATCCAAACCACTCCTCGGCTGATGGCACGAAGGGTACGAAGACGCTGACGGAAACGGTTCACTACAAGTACGCTAATGGCACCAAGGCCGCTGAAGATCAGACGGCTCAGGTAACGTTTACGCGGAACGGTGTCCTGGATGACGTTACGGGTATCGTGGCCTGGGGCAAGTGGAACGAAGCCAGCCAGAGCTACAAGGCTTTGACTTCACCAACGATTGCCGGCTACACGCCAAGCGAAGCGGTGGTAAAGCGCAGTTCCAACAGCGATGCCGAACAAGGCCCAACGCTTACGGTCATCTACACGGCTGATGCCCAAACAGCCTACGTCAAGTACGTTGATGACACGACTGGCGAGACGCTGCGTCAAGACGATCTGCACGGCTACACGGATGAAACGATTCCATACAGCACGGCTGAAGGCATCAAGAAGTACGAAGGCGACGGCTACGTTCTGGTATCGGACGGCTTTAAGCCAGGTACTAAGTTCGGTGTTGGCACGCCAACCTATGAAGTTCACTTCAAGCATGGCATGACGCATACCGATGCAACCGACAAGAATGCTGAACAAAAGACGGTTACGGAAACGATTCACTACGTTGACGAAAACAACCAAACCGTTCAGCCAGACTCCACGACAGCAGTAACCTTCAAGCGCGGCTACACGACCGATAACGTTACCGGCAAGGTTGTTTCCTACGATCCATGGACGGTTGATGGTAATCAGGCTGACAGTAAGACATTTGCTGCCGTACCTAGCCCAGCAGTCGAAGGTTACACGCCAAACCACCAGCAAATTAACGAATTCACCGTTACGCCAGATTCAAAAGACATTGTCAAGACGGTCGTTTATGTTGGTGATCCCCAAGAAGCTCAAGCCATCTTCTATGATGAAACAACGGGCAAGGAAATCAGCAACACGCGTGAAATCGTAAATGGCAAGACTGATGAAACGATCGGCTTTACCAAGGATCCAAATGAAGTCGTCAAGGAACTCGAAAAGCAAGGTTATGTCTTTGATAAGGACAATGCTAATAACAATGTCTTTGCTGCCGGCACGACCTACGACAAGAATTCTGAAGTTCACCAATACTTCAAGTACTACTTCACGCACGCTACGACGATCGTTACGCCAGACAATCCAAAGACGCCGGCTGATGTATTGCCGGACAACCCTGGCAAGAATTACCCGAGCGGTGTTGCCAAGGATGATCTGAACAAGACCGTTACGCGGACGATCAACATTACGACGCCAGATGGCAAGACACAGACGATCACGCAGAAGGCTGAATTTACGCGGAGTGCAACGGTTGATGAGGTTACCGGTGAAGTAACTTATGGACCATGGTCGAAGAATGTCGTTTTGGAAAGCGTTGACGTACCAAACATTTCTGGATACGAGCCATCTGCATCCGTTCCAGAAATTACGGTTACGCCAAATGATCAAGACATGACGATCAACATCACCTACAAGAAGCTTGATTCTGGCAAGGCAGCTGACCAAGGCGGCAATGCTTCCAATGGTGGTCAAGCAACGAATGGCGGTTCAACGACTGGTCAATCCGCTCAAAACGGCCAGTCAGGTCAAACCCAAAACAATGCTGGTGCTCAACAATTGCCACAAACTGGTAACGCCAACAATGAAAAGGGCGCACTGGGATTGGCAAGCGCAATGTTCGCCGCTGGTCTTGGCCTGGGCTTTGGCTCAAAGAAGAAGTGTCACGAAGACTAGATGAAACAATAAAATAGATTCATCACAGATAAAAAAGACTCAACCTTTGATTTTTCAAAGGTTGAGCCTTTTTGTCTTTTTTCGCAAAGATACTTATCGATTATATATTTACGGTAGATTATAGAATGAAGTTAGCCACCCAGTTGGTGGTAAATAAAAAACGCCATTCGGCGTGACGTCAGGTATCATATTAAGTGAACCGTAAGCAGTCAATAACGTAAGCCCGCCGTAGCGATACGTCTATTAATAAACCGCACGATCTCCTATACTGGTGACAACATCAATATAGGAGGTCGTTTTGTATGGAAGAAAAGTCTGAGATTATTACACCCGTTTTCA
>NZ_JAOVYZ010000052.1 GCF_026413145.1 Limosilactobacillus kribbianus
GGCCACCTAATTAGTAACCGCGATTACTACTTAGGTGGCCTTAAAATTAACGAATTACTTTTCAAACGACATCCTGTAAGAACCGACCACTAATTGTCAAGCTCTTAACTTAATGACATTGAACCGTGCAGTGGTCATCTTTATTTACAAACTAGTCTTCGTCAATTGGGTGCTTGGTCGTCAGTTTGTGGACGCCCTGAGCCACCTCTTCGCGAACCGCGTCGGCATCGGCGTTGGTCAGCAGCTTGACGATCAGGTCGGCAACTTGGCGGGCATCGTCTTCCTTAAAGCCACGGCTGGTGATGGCCGGTGTCCCGATCCGCAACCCACTGGTTACGAATGGGCTCCGTGGATCTCCAGGGATTGATTCCTTGTTGGTCGTGATGTGAACCGCGTCGAGCAGGTCCTGGGCATCCTTGCCGGTGATGCCGGTCTTGGTGATGTCGATGATCATCAGGTGGTTGGCGGTGCCGCCGGAAACGACCCGCACTGCGCCGGACTTGCTGAATTCATCGGCCATGGCAGCGGCGTTCTTGACTACCTGGTTGATGTAGTCGGTGAACTGTGGCTGCAGGTCTTCGTAGAATGCTTGGGCCTTGCCGGCGATCACGTGTTCCAGCGGGCCACCCTGGGTTCCTGGGAAGAGGGCGGAATTGATCTTCTTGCCCAGCTTGGCGTCCTTGGACAGGATCATCCCCCCACGTGGGCCACGCAGGGTCTTGTGAGTGGTGGTCGTTACCACGTCGGCAACCGGTACCGGACTCGGGTGGGCGCCGGTGGCAACCAAGCCGGCGATGTGGGCCATGTCGACCATCAGGTAAGCACCAACCTCATCGGCGATCTCGCGGAACTTCTGCCAGTCGATGATTTGGCTGTAAGCGGAGGCCCCGGCTACGATCAGCTGTGGTTGAACTTCCTTGGCGATTTCACGAATGTGGTCGTAGTCGAGCAGCTCGGTCTCTGGGTCCAGGCCGTAGCTGAAGGATTGGTAGACCTTCCCACTGAAGTTAACCTTGGAGCCGTGGGTCAGATGCCCACCGGCGTCCATCCCCATGCCAAGGATCTTGTCACCGGGCTTCAGCAGCGCCTGGTAGACGGCCATGTTGGCTTGGGAGCCGGAGTGTGGTTGAACGTTGACGTATTCGGCACCGAAGAGCTTCTTGGCGTAGTCGATTGCCAGTTGCTCAACCTGGTCGATGTACTGGCAGCCACCGTAGTAACGCTTGCCAGGGTAGCCTTCCGCGTACTTGTTCGTCAAAACGGATCCCTGTGCCTGGCGGACTTCCTTCGAGACGATGTTTTCGGAGGCGATCAGTTCGATCGTCTCCTGCTGCCGTTGTTCTTCCTTTGCGATTGCTGCCCACAGTTCGGGTGATTTGCCTGCATATTCCATTCGGTAATTCCTCCTCTGGTTGACTTCATTACATTTGTCAATTTGATTATACAATACAAAGCCCGGATATTAAAAGGCCTTTGAAAAATAATTATTTAAAATAATCGAACTTTAATTGTGGAATCGTTGCCTAACGTTCATGAATCAATTTGATGAGGGCAGAGAAAAGGACCCGCTCAGCACAGCTGGCGGGCCCCATTTCGTTTCTAATGAAGACTAGTCTTCAACCTTCTTGGCTTCTTCCATTGCCTTCATGATAGAAGGGTTCTTGGAGTGACAATCCTTGATCATTTGCAGGTCTTCTTCGCTTAATTCAACCGTGTACTTAGCCATATTTCTCCCTCACTTTGTTTAAAGAATTAACTTTAATATACCACATTGTGGCCGCGGTGCACGCCTAATTTAGTCGGACGCGCAATCCGCAAAAACGGGGTGACCGTGGGGAAATTCCCCATGATCATCCCGCTTAGCTTTTGGGATTGACAAGTCAGTTACTTGTCGTCTTTCTTCTTCCTTAAGCCGCGAAGGCCAAAGAGGTTGATCAATCCCGCTAATGCCAGACCGAGAATCGAGGTTTCAGTTGTCTCCTTATTCCCCGTCTGTGGCAATTGCCCAGCATGATGCTGTGCTTGGTTGCTGGATTGATGCGTTTGGCCTTGTCCAACCTTTTCATCAGTCTGATCCTGAATAGCAGGCACTGCCTGTTGCCCATTATCAGTTTGAGCTGGTTGACCAGGTATGAACGGTTCCGTGCTCTCGCTAGATTGGCCAGAATCAGGTTGACCAGGTTCGCTTGGCTGACCCGAATCAATTGGCTGTCCTGATCCACTCGGCTCACTCGGAACTGTTGGCTCACTTGGACTCGTTGGCTTGCTCGGGCTTGTCGGTTGACTCGGCCCCGTTGGCTGACTTGGGCTTGTCGGTTGACTCGGCTCCGTCGGCTCGCTCGGACTCGTCGGTTGACTCGGCTCTGTTGGCTCGCTCGGCCCCGTTGGTTGACTTGGTTCCGTCGGCTCGCTCGGGTTCGTCGGTTGACTCGGACTCGTTGGCTGACTTGGGCTTGTCGGCTGGCTTGGCTCCGTCGGTTGACTCGGACTCGTTGGCTGACTTGGTTCCGTCGGCTCACTCGGATTCGTCGGCTGGCTTGGGCCGGTTGGCTGACTCGGACTCGTTGGTTGACTTGGTTCCGTCGGCTCGCTCGGGTTCGTCGGTTGACTCGACTTAGTATAGGAAATTACAACTGTCGAATCCGGCGTCTCAGCGGTGACATTGGATACCGTTGGCACTTGTCCGTCCGACCGGCCGCTGACGGTTACCGTGTAACCATCAAACTGCTTTGGTGTGAAGCCGTTGAAGATTCCGGTGAGCGGTGTCCATGCACCCGTGCTAATTACCTCGCCAGTTACTAAATCAGTCGTGACTGACCGGGTGAAGGTGACGGATTGGACTTCTTTCTGACTAGTTGGAATTTGCGCCAACTGGTCCGGTGTAAGACCTTTGTACTGAATGTTCCGCTTAACCATCTTCGTCTCATCATTAGTCGCGTGCTGGTGAACCAGATGGATTGTAAGCGTCTGGTCTGCCTCTGCCGTGAAGGTATAGGTCGTCGGCAAGGTTTGACCAGGTGCCAGCTCGTAATTAACCGGAATCGTGATCCAGCTAAAGTCGGTCAGCTGTTGACCAGTCTTACCGGCCTTCGTAATCGTAGAACCAACCTGACTGTCATTGTTATCGTCATCAACGAACTTGATCATTAATGACTGGTCATTGGCAGTGTAAGTAATGTTCACAGTTGCATCGGCGGTGTTAGCATCAACCAGTTGCTCATCAACACTTGCTTGACTAGGCGTGTAGCCAGCAATTGTCGGAACCGTGTAGGCAGCCCATTGTGCTGGATCCGCAGTCGTCGTCCAATCGCTGTATGTGGCCTCACCAGTGACCTCATCGAAGGTGGCCGTCCGCGTAAACTCAACCGTCTGGGTAATCGTTTGCGTGCTGCCATCCGGCTTTTCAACCGTGATTGTCCGGGTTGGTGTCTTGACCAAGTCTTCCATTGTTTCATAGGTCTTGCTTGGATCACCCGGTACTGCCCCGGTTGGTGCGGTTTCGCCTGGATGAACCGTGATCGTCTGATGTTCAATTACAACTACTACCGTTGGAATTCCGTCGGCAGTTGCCGTAACCGTTTCTGGAATCGTTTGGCCACTAACCTTCTTCCAACCAGCAGGAACCTGATCGGCATTGACCGTAATCGTTTCGCCAGTCTTACCACGCAACGGTGTTGAACTAATCTCATTGCCCGCTTGATCTTGATAAGAGATCTTGCCAGTTTGCTCGTTAGCCTGGTAGTTAATCGTGATCGTTACTGGCTGAGTCGTTTCGTCAACTTGAACAGCACCGATCTCGTCAATGGTCGTTGTTTGACCGTTAACCGTTTGCTTAATCGTTGCCGTATACCCAGCTGGGACATTGATTTCATAGTTCTTCCAAGCCGTGTCATCAGTTGACCAGCTGCTCAAATTGGTCAGCTTACCCGTAACTTCATTGTAGGTTGCAGTCCGAGAAAGCTTTGCCGTCTGCTTCGTCGTGGTCGTCCCGCTCAATTGATTGTCAACAATCGTCCAGATGACTTCCCTCATCAAATCATGATCCTTAAACCAGTCTGGATCACTCGTCGGATTCGTTTCCGGCTTAGTTGGATCAACCGTTGTCGTCTTTTCCTTCAAGTGAAGAATGATCGTTTGACCTTCACTGGCGGTAAAGGTGTAACTCGTCGGCAACTGTTGACCATCAGCTAACTCATAATGGTCAGGAACCTTAACATCGCTGAAGTCGGTAATCGTCTGGGCGGTATGACCGGTCTTCGTGATCGTGGAACCAACCTGGCTGCCATTGTTATCGTCATCGACAAACTTAATGTTGACCGTTTGCTCGTTGGCGGTGTAGGTCACAGTAACTGTCGAATCATTGTCAGTTGCTGTTGGCGTTGCCTCAGTTATTGTCGTTGGATCAGCCGTGTAGCCATCGAAGCTCTTCGGTGTGAAACCAGCAAACTTGTCGTGGCCGCTCTGGGCAGTCCAAGCGCCTTCACTGCCAGCTACCAGCTTGCCAGTGACCTCGTCATACTGAGCAGTCCGCGTAAATTCGACGGTCTGCTTCTTTTGACTGGCCGGGATCTGGGCCAGCTGGTTAGCCGTCAGCCCTTCGTAATTAATGGTCCGAGTGACGTTCTTGACCAGTCCCTGATCCTTAAACCAACTTGGATCCTTAGTCGGATTAGTATCCGGCTTGATTGGATCAACCAGCTGCTTAGCGTGAACTAAGTGGATTGTAAGCGTCTGGCTCTTGTCAGCCGTGAAGGTATAGCTTGTCGGCAGACTCTGTCCAGATGCTAACTGGTAGTGTTCTGGAACACTGAGATTATTGAAAGTAATTGTTTGATCGGTCTTACCAGTTTTCTCAATTGCGGAACCAACCTGGCTGCCATTGTTATCGTCATCGACAAACTTGATCATTAATGACTGGTCATTGGCAGTGTAAGTAATATCCACGGTTGCATCGGCGGTGTTGGCATCAACCGGCTGCTCAGCAACACTTGCTTGACTAGGCGTATAGCCAGCAATCGTTGGCACCGTATAAGCAGCCCACTGTACTGGATCACTGGTGGTCCAATCGCTGTACGTGGCCTCGCCGGTGACCTCATCGAAGGTGGCTGTCCGCTCAAACGCAACCGTTTGGGTAATCGTTTGCGTGGTACCGTCTGGCTTCTCAATCGTGATCGTCCGCGTCGGCGTCTTGGTCAGGTCTTCCATCTGAACATAAGTCTTATTCGGATCGCCAGGAACCTTGCCAGTTGGTGCGGTTTCGCCTGGGTGAACCGTGATCGTCTTGTGCTCAATTACAACTACCACCGTTGGAATGCCATCGGCGGTTGCCGTAACCGTTTCTGGAATCGTTTGACCGTCGACTTTCTGCCACCCGGTAGGAACCTGATCGGCCTTGATCATAATCGTCTCACCGGTCTTCCCGCTCAGTGGCGTCGAACTAATCTCATTGCCAGCTGCATCCTGGTAAGAGATCTTGCCAGTTTGCTCGTTAGCCGTGTAGCCGACCGTTGCCGTTGCATCTTGGGTGTCAGCCGTGACATCCGTTGCCGCAACCGTTCCGGCGGTGTAGCCAGAAATTACGTCCGGCGTGTAAGCTGCCCATTGTGCTGGGATAGTAGTCGTTGTCCAATCGCTATACGTGGCTTCGCCAGTGACCTCATCGAAGGTCGCCGTCCGCGTAAACTCAACTGTCTGCTTGATCGTTTGCGTGCTGCCGTCCGGCTTTTCAACCGTGATCGTCCGCATCGGCGTCTTGGTCAGATCTTCCATCTTAGCGTATTCCTTGGTCGAATCGCCAGGGACTTTGCCGGTTGGCGCGGTTTCGCCTGGGTGAACCGTGATCGTCTTGTGAACCAGATGAATAATCAGTTCTTGAGCCAGGTCCTTCTTATCAAAGGTGTAGCTCGTTGGCAGGTCCTGATTTTCCGCCAGCTTGTAACCTGCTGGAATTGTCAGGCCAAGCTCAACTGTACTGTTGGCCAAACCAGCCTGCTCAATCGGATCACCAACCTGCTGATTATGCTCATCGTCGTCGACAAACTTAATCGTCAGAGTAGCGTCCAACTTAAAGTCCGCCGTTGTCGAAGCAGTGATCTTGTAGTTTGGATTTGCATCCTGCAGCTTCTTAATCGCTGCCGAGGTCAGGGCAACCGTGTACGTCCCCGATTCGGTCGGCGTAAAGGCATGCCCTTGAGCATCGACAAACTGGAAGTCGTCCTTAGTCAAGCCGCTTACCGTAGTTGCCGGGTTGTCGCCCAGCTGAAGCGTAACCGTAAACTTGCCTGGGTCAATTTCCGCCTGAGCGCTCTCCTGCTCACCAGCCGTCGTGACACTTGCCGCAGCCTGAGCGATCACATACTTAAACTGGCCGCTTTCGGTAATCTTATAGTTTGGATTATCCTTAGCCAGCTGTTTTAAGCTGTTATCGTTCAGAGCAACATAGTAAGTTCCGGCAGCGATTGGTGCCGTACTCAGCTTCTGACCATTTTCATCGACCCAGTCAAAGTCAGCTGCTGTCAGACCGGAAGTCTTCAAGCTGTCATTATTGACTAAACCAGTGGATGTCCACTGACCATCAGCCGGATTGATCGTCCCGGCTTGGCCATCATAGGTCTTGCCAGCCGTGGTACTGGTCTTATCACTCAGGGTGACGTCCAGCGCCTTTTGATCAATCGTGAATTGGGCAGAACCGCCGAGATCCTTTTCACCGATCGTCACATTGCCAGCGCCGACTAATGCGTCGATCGCTATTCTTCGTCAGCGTAAGCGTGTAGGTGCCGGCGTTCGTTGGGGCACTACCGTCTGCGGTACTCCAAGTGTAATCACCCGCTTGCAGGGCGTAAGTGCTCTGGTCAGTGCTGCCTGGGTAAGTGAAGGTAACCTTGATATCACCGCTCGTACTGATGACCTCATCATTGGTGACAGCATGACCATCGTAGGTCTTGTGGTTACTGCCACTCAGCGTTGCCGCGATGTTTTCGGCAGCCGGCGTGATCGTGTAGGTGAACTCGCCGGAAACCGCATCCGTAGCGAAACTGTAGTTCGGGTTAGCAGACTGAAGCTTGCTGATACCGCTGGACTTAAACTTCAGGTAGTAGGTCCCAGCGTTCGTCGGCTCGCCCGTCATTGCGGTGTCGTTCTTGGTAAACCACTCGTAGTCGTCCGCGGTAATGCCATTTGTGCTGAGGCTTTGGCCACTAACCAAGCCGTTTGATGTCCAGGTTACGGAACCCAGGACATCGGTAACAGAGGTAGACTTGCCATTGTAGGCACGTGTTCCGCTGCCGCCCATTACGGCCTTTGCTGGCGCCTGCTTAATCTCGTAATTGATCGTCCCCGTAGCAGCCGTGATGCTGTAGTTCGGGTTGGCGGTCTGGAGCTTTTGATAAGCAGCCGCATTCAGCCGAGCCTGGTACTTGCCGGCATTGGTTGGAACCTCAGTCAGCTTAGTGCCTTCAGCGTCATACCAGTCAAAGTCAGCCGCAGACAGCTCACCTTTGTTCAAAGTGGTACTGCCGGACTTAACCGTCAGGCCGCTAATATCCAGGCTAGCTGGTTGGCCATCGTAGGTCTTGCTCTGCGAATCGCCGGCAACGGTCACGCCGCTAATTGCCTTTGGCGTGATCGTGAAGGTTGCTGTCCCTGGAATATTCGTCAAATTGTTGGCAAGCACCGCATTGGAGCCGACCAGTTCGCTCAACCGTGCCTTCAGGTTTGCCAGGCTGCTGTCCTTAACCTTGATCGTGTAAGTACCGACCTCGGTTGGGGCACTATCTAACTGGTGTCCTTGGTCGTCATACCAGTCAAGATCAGCCGCGGTTAAGGTGTAGGTGCTGTTAGCATTGCTGCCTGGGTAGGTGAACGTCACAGTGATGTTACCGCTGTTGCTATTAACTTCGTCGATTGTCACGGCCTGGCCATCATAGACCTTGGAGTTTTGCCCGCTCAGTTCGACGCTTGCGGCAGCCGCCGTAATGTTGTACTGAGCGTCGGTATCAAACTTCCAAGTGTAGTTGGCGCCATTGTTGCCATCCAGTGCCTTCAGTTTCTCCTGACCGGCGTTGGAAAGTTGAACCTTGTAGGTGCCAACATTGGCCGTGCTGTCGTTATTTGGCACGATCTCCAAATCATCAGCAGTCAGCTTAATCGTCTGGGCTTGTCCAGTAGCATTGTAGATCGTGGCGGTGTAGCTGTACTTGTTGAGGTCAAGATCACTTGCGGAAGTAGACTTGCCATCATAAGTCCGACCATCACTGCCAGTTAACTTAACCGTTGCCTGACCCTGCTTGACCGTGAACGTCCCCTTTGTGGTGACACCAGCGGCCGTTTGTGGGCAAGCATAGTTAGTACCAAGTGCAGCTTTGATGTGCTGCAGACCAGCATCCGAAAGCTCAACCTGGTAGTCACCGACATTGCCCGGCGTCTGGCTGTAAACCAGGTCGCCATCCTGCACGGTGTAGTTCAAGGCCTTACCGTCTTCCGTCTTAACGGTGAGCGTGTAGCCCCTTGGCTCATTCTTGATTGCGTTTAGCCAATCTGCTGAACCGTAGACAACCGACTTCTTGGCATCATTGACGGTGATTGTCGTCGGCATCTGAATCACTTCAAAGCCTGCCGTGGCATCCTTGGCCTGGGTCCAGTCATAGTTACTTTCATAGTTACTTTCCCCGGTTTGCGAGGAGACCGACAGTTTAGCCAGCTTCTCTAGGCCAGCTGCCGATAATTTAACCTGATAGTCACCAACATTCGTCGGGGAGATGACAAATGCAAGATCCGCATCCGTCAGCGTGACCTGTCCAGCGAAGATTGGCGTATTAGCCACGCCGTTTACGGTCGCCGTGATCGTCAGGCTGTAGTTGCCGGTATCGATTGCCGTTGACTCGCCGTACTTGACCGTCTGCGTGCCGTTAATCGTCACGTTCGTCACTGCCGGTTCAATGACGTAGGTTGCCGGTTCGTGACTGGCATCAACCTGGTTGCTATTGCTGCTCTTCAAAAGTTTCAAGAAGAAGTTGCTCGTCGTCCCTGCAACCGCATCGAAGTCGTAGTCCGGATACTGTTTCTTTAACCGAGTCAGCAGTTGCTGCGTCATCACGACTTGGTACTTACCGACATCCGTTGGCAGCACGTCGGTAGCTGAACCATTGTTGCTACCATATTTAATGTAGAGATCGCCGGCTTGTAAACCAATTTCCTGCTGCGTTGGCTTGTCAGTCGCGGTATCGACCCAATTGCTGAAGTCAAGCTTGTAGGCTTTTGGATCAAACACCAGTGGATTACCATAAGTCGTCGTCTGGTTGCCGCTCAAGGTCAACTGGGCCTTTTGGGCATAAATCAGGTAAGTGGCCTTGGTGTCGTTCTGGCTGATTTGATAGTTGGCGGCGCCCGTCAGCTGTTGAATCTTGTTCAGCGCTGCGGCGGTTAACCGAACCGTGTAGACCGGGTTGCCAACTGCAGTGTTGCCGCTGGCATTGGCCTGCTTGACGGCATTGCCATTAACATCGACAACCTCCAGATCACCAGCGGTCAAGGTGTAGCTGCCCATGTCGGCTGGCTCATTGCCGTTGTTCCAATTGATTTTGAACTTGCCATCCGTCAGGTCTTGGGCTGTAATAACGGCCTGCTTCCCGTCGTAGACCTTGGAAGCCTGACCGGTTAACTCAATTACCAGGTCCCGCTTCTTGATTGTGTAGGTGATGGCGCCCGTAATTGTGCTCGTCCCATCTTCCTTGGTAAAGGAGTAGTTCGGGTTGGCCGCCGCCCACTTCTGCTTCCCGTTCTTGTTAAGGAGCAGGTAGTAGGTGCCAGCGTTCGTTGGTGCATCAATCTTGGTCGTCCCTTGGGCATCAGCGTACCAGTCAAAGTCACTGCTGTTGAGGGTATTCGGGATCGTCAAACCTTCAGTGTTGTTAAAGCCGTAATCCTTAGCCGTGGCTGGGTGAAAACTGGCTTTAGTCCCATCATAGGTCTTGCTCTGGTCATTGCCCGAAACCTGAACGTTAGTGATGGCTAGTGGCGTGATTTCGAAGGTTGCAGAGCCAGAGTTATCCGGTGTTGAGGTTAAGACTGTATTGTGGATCGTGTTACCATCAGCAGCTTGACCCCCTGTATAACTATCAATTACTGCTTGGATATTCTTCAGCCCTTGTTCAGTTAACGTAATGGTATAGGTTCCATGGTCTGTTGGTGCCTTGCCATCAGCGGTATTCCAAGTGTAATCACCGTCTTTTAACTGATAATCAAAATTAGATAATTTACTAATATTACCCGCATCGCCAAGGCTGATGCTGATCGTTGAGCCATTAGCAGTCAATTCATCAGGAGTAACAGCAGAGCCGTTGTAAGTCTTTGAGCCAGAGCCACCTAGACTTGCTGTAACCTTAGCCGGAGTGATCGTCAGGGTAGCCGTACTGTTAAGACTGTCTTCATTCCAAGTAATATTGTTTGGATTTAAATTTTGCAGGTTTCTGTAGAAAGCGCTGGCAGAATTGAGCTTTACTGTATACGTACCCGAATCAATTGGCGTCGGCAATCGATTGCCTTCTTGATCATAGAAGTTAACTATGCCACGGATGACTTTGAATTGGTTCTTTTGAGCATCGGACACGCCCGGTGCATTATCCCAAGAGATACTGTAATCGCCTCTCGGGAAGGTTATCCCGTTAACGCCCCTTCCATTGTAGGCGACAGTACCATTCCCGGTCAGCGTTACTTTGCCGACAGCTTTGTTAATGACTAATTTACCATAGCCAGTTCCTTGGCTGATATTGAAATTGCTGCCAACTTTCTGCTGAATCTTAGCAATACCAGCAGCCGTTAAGACAATGCGGTAATCGCACGGCGTTGTGCCATCAGTTGTCGCTTCCGTGGCCGTGGTTGGGTTGCCATTAGCGTCCACGATCTGGAAATCGCTGGAATTCAAGTCGACATTTGACAAGTCTGCCGTCTGACCATCACCTGAAACAGTAACCTTGACACTGTTGTTGCCAGCCGCGTTGTAGTTGACACTCTTGGCGCTAGCATCGTAGGTTTCGGTTTGCGTTCCGGTAACCGTCACCGTGTTAGCAACCGCCTTGATTTCGAAAGTGGCTGTCCCGGCTTGATCAGCTGTAGTTACTATTTCAGTATTGCTGATTGGATTGCCATCCTTATCGTATTCAGTTGATATCTGATTATCGATGTATGCTTGAATGTCCTGGAGACCCTGCTTTGTTAACTTGATCGTATAAGTTCCAGCATTGGCAGAATCTTTATCAGTGCCGTCAGCTAAGGCATATTCAAAATCGCCAGCTTTCCAAAAGCCAGCTTCTTGCAAATCCTGCAGAGTGCAGCTCGTCGGAATGCCAAGTGAATCATCGGCGCTAAAGTTAATAGTGATGTTTGATCCATCTGTAGCCAAATCACTGGCAGAAATGGGTTCCCCATCATAAGTCTTGCTGCCTTGACCACTAAAGGCAATTGTTACTGGTGCTTTTTCAATAATGAATTTTGCTTCTTACTCAGTAATTTAGTGATTCGAATAAACTCCCGACGAATATGAACTAAGCACGAGCCAAATCGGGCATTGGAATATAAACGATTACTGTAACCGCCATAGCCATCACACATGATAAAGCCCGGATAGTCCTGTCCGATAATATCGCTAATTACTTTTCCTGAGCGTGTATTACGATAGTGAAAAATCACCATCTGATGACGACTAAATTCGCTCGTCGTCTTGGTTGCCCAAAAATAGCTGGTGTTTTTAGCTTCGTCAATGACCTTAAATGGCGTTTCATCCATTTGAATTACGTTTTCACCTTGCATTAATTGGGTTAGCCGGTCATACAGTGGTTTCAAGTATGTTTGACTAACTGTAATAATATTGGTGGCGAGTTGACGACCACTAACTGGCAAACCAACGGCTTGCCAGAGCTTTACTTGTCGATGAAAGGGTAAAGCTAAGGCAAATTTATATTCAGCTACTTTAGCCAAAATACTACTAGAAACATAACTGTGAGGCAGTAATGATTGAGGCATCTGGCTACTAATGATGATATCTTTACCATCTTCGTCACAGTCATTACACTTATAGCTTTCTTGGTATAAATTCACACAATATAACTCGGCTGGCTTCAGCCGGACTTCACGGCTATACAAATGATTACCAATCTTTTTCATCTGTTCATGGCACTTTGGACAATCCTCATTAGTTAAATGAATCGTCTTATCTACTTGAGGTAACCTATCCAAAAAAGCGGTCCGCTGACCAGAAACCTTGGCTTTCCGATGACGCACCACTTGTTTTTTCTGCTTTTCAATCACTTCCGTGATTGAAACATTAGAATCTTGCAGCTGAGCTAGTTCATCATCACTAAACAGTGATTGCTGACCATCAACTACGGACTCAATTACTTCAGTTTTTTTCCCAAACATTTGGTTTTGTTGAAGCTTAATAATCGCTGTCAACTTATTAACCTGGTCCTTTAAAGCCTTGATTTGCTGCTTAAGCTCTCGATTCTCCTCTACTAAACTCTTACTCATAGTACGTCACCTCCCTTTAAATTATTCTTCGGTAATTATATCAAAGAACAACGATTTTAAACAGAGGTAATTCAATAAAAGGTACCTGGTTGGGCTGCTTTGATCCGACGAACTGGCAACGGGTTTAATCCTTTCAATAACCAATCCAATTGCCTAGCTGATAACTCTTTAGCTTCACTACTATGTCTTGGCCAGCTCAAATGACCATTCTCAAAACGCTTATAGAGTAAAATAAAGCCTTCACCGTCCCAAAGTAACCCTTTGAACCGATCATTACGTGACCCGCAAAAGAGGAACAGAGAATTATCGTATAACTCTAGTCCATAGTTTTCCGCGATAACCATCGCCAGTCCATCAATTCCTTTACGTAAATCAGTTTTCCCGCAAACTAGATAAACATGGTCTGGATCGTGCCAGTTAATGAGCATAATGCACCACAGCCTTTACAATCTCGGCCGCAAGGCTGGGATTGGTGCCTTTGAAAATTGTTAATTGGATATTTCCGGCTTTCATTTTAACGACTGGCCGCGATGAAATTTTGGCCTTACTAACCGGCTTACCTTTGGCTTTGAAAACGGGTGCCACAATATCATGCTTTTCTTCCATAAAGAAATCCTCCTGTACTGAATCTTATGTCTTCAGTATAGGGGGATTAGTCGACCGCGCCTAGACGTATCGTTATTGAGTAAGCCCGCCGTGGCGACACGCCTTGAATCAAAATTCCCGATATGCTTCGATCCTTGGACGGTCGATCATATCGGGAGTTCTTTTATCTTATGCATGACAGTGTTCTTGGACCTCTTTTGT
>NZ_JAOVYZ010000053.1 GCF_026413145.1 Limosilactobacillus kribbianus
ACAGGAGAATTTAACCTATACCAGTTGACCAAAGCCAATGATAATTAGAGGTTATCATGCGGTGACCAGAAAACAAGTTGTATAGTAGCAAAATCCGAAAGGATATATTTATAGAATACGAGGGAGAATTGAATCGGTAGCACTGATTGATGACGGGGAGTTGACTGAGAGTGTGCGCGACTGATTATGATAGAATTAAATAAAGAAAGGGGCGCTATCAAATGGACAAGAAACTTGAAGCTACGTATAAATTTGTCTCGTCTCTAGAGCCGGAAGAAATTCGTCGAAAAGCAATGATGGAAAAGGATCCCGACAAGCGGGAGTTTTTGGTGGATTTGTACAACCTGCGTTTGGGAGAAGTGCAAAAAAAGATCGTTGCAAAGAAAAAGTTTGTGATTTAAATGAAACAATACATCATTTTTGCCGGGGTAAATGGTGCCGGGAAAAGTACGATTTATCAAACATCGGCGGACTTATTTCGCAACACAGTAAGAATTAATGCCGATGAAATTTTACGTGCTTTTCAAGGCAACTGGCGAAAAGAAGGAGATAACTTTAAGGCAATGCGAAAGGCCGTTTTAAAATTAGATCAGGCTTTTCAAAATGGCGACTCGATCAATCAGGAAACTACTCTTGCATCGAGCTTTAAAGCTTATAAACGGCGGATCGATGAAGCACACAAATTGGGCTACCAAGTTAGTTTATATTATGTTGGTTTAGCGAATCCTGATATTGCCGTCTCACGAGTTCAGCAGCGGGTCGCAAAGGGTGGTCATGGCGTGCCAGAGGAATTAATTCGGCGTCGCTACAAGATTTCACTAATAAGATTGAATCAATTAGCTAAGTACTTTGATGAGGCTAATATTTACGATAATAGTACATCCCATGCCGTTCTTGTTTTTTCACGGGAAGGGTCCCGAGTGATAACTGATAATACTGAAGGCTTTAATTGGCTCAACGGAATTACATTAAGATAAAACAAAGTCCCGTTAAATCGGCGACCAACGTAATGATGCGCTCGTCCTCGGTTTAGCGGGAATTTTAAGTTTAATCGTCTTCTTTGATGCTCTCTTGCACTTCCTTAATAAAGGCGCTGCCGAGTCGGGTCATCTGGTGATCTTTGCGCCAAATCAGGACCGAGCGGATCGGCTGGAGGTATTGGAGCCGGCGGAAGTGGATGCTGCCGGACTGGTAGAGCGGCTTGTCGAAGGTCAATGCCAGTCCCAGCCCCGCCTTAACCATGGCGCGCATGTTGTAGTGCATGTCGTACGTGGCCACGACCTGGTAGTCATCGACGTATTCGTCGAGGTAGGAGAGCAACTGGGAACTGGAGTCGAGCTGACGTGGAATGATCAGGTGCTTGCCGCGCAGGTCCGCGGCGATGATCTCATTGCGCTGGTCAAAGGGATGGTCTGCGGGGAAGGCCACGCCCCAGTGATCCTCAAACGGTAGGGTCAGCGTATTGTAATCGCTGAGACTCTCGTTTGTGGAAACCACCCCGAAGTCCAAGCTGCCGCGGTCGATGCCCTCGAGAATTTGATCGGCATTGAGGCTTTCGTAGTTGATCCGGATCCCGTTGCCGGCATCGATCAACCGCTTGAAACTTGGCAATAGGTACTGGTTGGCCTGGTTCTCACCGGCACCGACGTTGAGCTGGCCAGCCAGAGTCTTGCCCTGGATGAGGTAGTCCTCGGTCGTCTTGGACAGTGCCAGAATTTCCTGGGCCCGGTTGTAGAGAAAGTAGCCATCCTCGGTCAGCGAAATGTGGCGGGGACCCCGGATGAAGAGCTGGGTGCCCAGCTCGCCTTCAAGGTCCTGGATCTGGCGTGAAAGAGTCGACTGCGAAATATGCAGGTGGTTGGCGGCCCGGGTGATCCCGTGCTGGTTGACGATGGCGACAAAGTAGTTTAAGACACGCAGTTCCATTTGTTTTTCCTCCCGTTACCCATCACTTTTAGTCATTGCTATTGATATATTATAACTGTTGTACATTTATCTTGCCATCACCTAGAATTAAAACTGTTGAAAGAGCAATGCAAAAGCAAAATTTGAAAGGTGATTGAAATGACGGATTTATCAAACAAGGTTGTTGTAATTATGGGCGCTTCTTCGGGAATTGGGGCAGCGACCGCGCGGCGTTTGGCTAAGGACGGAGCCAAACTGGTGATCGCGGCACGGCGGTTGGACCGCTTAAACGAAATTGCCGCTGAATTTGCTACTGGACAGGTAGTTCCTGTTAAGGCCGACGTGACGAACTTTAAGGAGGTTAAGGCTGCTGTCCAAACCGCCGTCGATAAGTTTGGCCGCCTTGACGTTCTCTACAACAACGCCGGGATCATGCCGTTGTCCAACCTAAGTGAGGGTCACCGGGACGAATGGCAGAACATGGTAAACATTAACATCATGGGCCCGCTGAACGGGATCGCAGCCGCTCTGCCGATCATGAAGAACCAGGGTCAGGGCCACATCATCACGACGGATTCCGTTGCCGGGCACATGGTTGCGCCGGGGATGGCCGTCTACTCCGGCACCAAGTACGCCACCCGGATTATTATGGACGGCCTGCGGATGGAAGAAGCGGCCAACCACATTAAGACGACGATTATCACGCCGGGTGCCACCCAAAGTGAATTGACTAGCCACATCAGTGATCCAGAAACGCGGAAGGTCAACACTGACTACTGGGGACAGGTTGACGGCCTGACCGCCGACCAGATCGCCCAGGCAGTTGAGTTTGCGATCGCTACGAAGGACAACATGTCTGTTTCCGAGATGATCGTTCGGCCAACCCTGCAGTCAATGTAAGAAAAGGAGGAAAGGCCAATGGCGGATACCCTGATTATTTACTATTCCAGCACGGGTTACAACCAACGTGTAGCAAAATTGCTGGCCCAAAAGACGGGTGCCGACCTGTTTGAAGTCCAACCGGTGAAGGCTTATGACAAAAACATGTGGACAGCCTGGGACGTTGCCAAAGAGGAACGTGAGGAGGGGAAGCTGCCGGCGCTGAAGACGGGGGTTCCCGCCATGAGCAAGTACCGGCGAATCCTGTTTGGTGGCCCATCCTGGGGCTTTACGCTGGCTAATCCGCTCCAGTCCTTCCTCAAGCAGGCCGATTTTGCAGGGAAACCAGTCTACTCGTGGGTGACCTTCTATGATCACGACGAGAACTACCTCGGTGATCTGAAAGCGCAGCTACACAATGGCCAGGTTTACGGCCTTTTGGAACTAACCATGGGAACGCTGAACGATCGTCAGCAACTCAACCGGGCCCTTGATGATTGGCTGGAGAAAATTGACTAAGGACGGTGAAAATGCCGGGTCAGCGGACCGGGTATTTTTTATCGGATTAGTATACATCTAACGCATACTAGCATGCTCATCTAGTAATTTTCAAACGGCGGGCCGGACGTTATCATAGAGTCAGCAAATAAATGAAGAAACAGAAGGGAGCAAGTGCTATGTCAGACGTAAACGTACCAACAGTTAAACTCAATAATGGAGTAGAAATGCCAACCCTGGGCTTCGGGGTCTTCCAGGTGCCGGACCTGACCCAAGCCGAACAGGCCGTCACCGATGCCTTAAATACCGGCTACCGCCTGATCGATACCGCCGCCGCATACCAAAACGAGGAGGCAGTTGGAGCGGCGATCGCCAAGAGTTCTGTCAAGCGGGAAGACATCTTTGTGACTTCCAAGCTCTGGGTATCCGACTTCAACTACGAGCGTGCTAAGAAGGGGATCGACACTTCCCTGGAAAAGCTGGGCTTAGACTACATGGATCTCTACCTGCTGCACCAGCCATACGGTGACACGATGGGTGCTTGGCGGGCCCTGGAGGAAGCGCAGAAGGCAGGTAAGATCCGTGCCATCGGGGTTTCCAACTTCTGGCCGGACCAACTAAAGGACCTGGAACTGACCGAACCGGTTAAGCCCGCGGTTAACCAGATCGAGCTCAACCCGTGGTTCCAGCGTGAAAACGAAGTGAAGTTCATGCAGAGCGAGGGCATTCGGCCGGAAGCCTGGGCACCGTTTGCGGAAGGCAAGGACGGCATCTTCACGAACGAAACGGTCGCCGCAATTGCCGACAAGTACGGCAAGTCCAACGGTCAGGTCATCCTGCGCTGGCTGCTGCAACGCGGCATCACGGTGATTCCGAAGTCCGTCCACCAGAACCGGATGGCCGAAAACATCGACGTCTTTGACTTTGAACTCTCCGATGATGACATGAAGACGATGGCCGGCCTGGACAAGAACGTCAGTCAGTTCTTCGACCACCACGATCCGGTCACGATCGAACGGATCTTTGGCTCCAGCCTCAAGCAGGTGCAAGACGACGAACAGAACAATCTCTAGGAGGAATGCACGATGACAACTATTCCAACTTTCAAACTCAATGATGGCAACGAAATCCCGTCCTTTGGCTTCGGGACCTACCAGATCCCGGCGGACGGCTCCACCTACGACGCGGTGGCCAATGCGCTGAAACTGGGCTACCGCCATATTGACACGGCCGCGGCCTACTTCAACGAGCAGGAAGTCGGCAAGGCGATCAAGGACAGCGGGATTCCGCGTGACCAGATCTGGGTAACCTCCAAGCTCTGGCTGCAAGATTACGCCTATGAGGACGCCAAGAAGGCCATCGACACTTCCCTGGAAAAGCTGGGGCTGGACTACATGGACCTCTACCTGCTGCACCAGCCATACGGCAAGGTTGACGAGGCTTGGCGGGCCCTGGAGGAAGCACAAAAGGCCGGCAAGATCCGCTCGATTGGGGTTTCCAACATGACGCCAAAACTCTGGAAGAAGTTCGTGCCGAGCTTTGACACGATGCCAGCGGTCAATCAGGTTGAATTCAACCCCTACTTCCAGCAAAAGGAACTGCGCCAGATCTTGGCTGACGCGCACGTGGCCCTGGAAGCTTGGGCACCGCTGGGCGAAGGCAACAAGGACCTCTTCGCCGAACCAGTCCTGAACGCACTTGCCAAGAAGTACGGCAAGGACGTCGGCCAGGTCATCCTGCGCTTCGAACATCAGGAAGGGGTCACCGTCTTCCCGAAGTCCGTTCACGAAGCACGGATCAAGTCAAACGCCGAGATCTTTGACTTCGAACTGACCTCCGACGAGATGGATGCCATCCGCAAGCTCGACCACGGCAAGGGCCAGCACGACCCGGACACGCCGGGGATGGGCCAGCTCCTGCTGAACGCCTTTGACATTCACGCCAACGACTAAATCGGTAGTTAACACTGGGCAGCGGCCCGGTGTTTTTTGCTAGAAAGGGGAAAACAAAATGAGCAAGTATACTATCGTCAATATGCGGACGGACCGCACTAAGCTGGCGCCGGAAATCCAGCGCAGCGCTCGGCTCTGTTTTCAGATCAACACGACCGACCCAACCGCGCCAGAACAGTGCGAATTACTGAAGAAGCTGTTCCACGGCAACGTCGCCGCTGACGCCAGCTTCATGCCCCCGCTCCACGTCCTCAACGGCAGCCTGGTCAAGATCGGCCGCAACACGCACCTCAACTACAACACGACGATCATGTCCGCCGCCCAGGTGACGATCGAGGACAACGTCAAGGTCGCGGCGAACTGCCAGTTTCTAGCCAACAACCATGATCTCTACGATCGCGAAAAGCTGCTGTGTGCGCCCATCACGGTCAAAAACAACGCCTGGATCGGTGCCGGCGTCTCCATCCTGGCCGGGGTGACGATCGGCGAGAACGCGGTCGTTGGTGCGGGCGCCGTCGTTACCAAGGACGTGCCAGCCAATACCGTGGTTGCGGGTGTGCCGGCACGCGTGATTAAAAAGATTCCGCATCCGGAACGGATTAAGCAGGGATGAGCAATTGCTGGAAATTAAAGATTGATAGGTTGAAGCCTGGGCGAATGCTCGGCCTTTTTGATTGGTATGATATGATTGAAGGAAAGGGGGATGGTGGCATGGAGAAACTACCAAAGAAACGTACTTTAACAGCAGCGGAGCAACAGTCCCATGACCGACGCCTGATTGAAGAAAGCTTTACCGGTACTTTATTAAATGAAAAGCAAATAAAGGAAAAATTCAAAAAGTACGGATGGAAGTAATGACGAAAGGTTAGCGCCAGGGGCCTTGCAAAACGATTCCAGTGCTGCCGCACATTGACACCCGTTGCGACTTAGTGTAAGCTGTGATCATAACAAATCGACATGTGATGGTGTTCGCATCTAACCGCCATAAATGGCTGATAACACCTACTTTCCGCTCGGGAGGTAGGTGTTATTTTTTGCCTCCTGAGGACAAAATCCAAGGGAGGCTTTTTATTATGACAGGATTGAGCAGCCAAGAAGCGGCGCGCCGATTGAAAGAAATGGGGGCAAACGAGGTCCCGCTTCCTCAACCGAGCTGGGTGCGAGAAATTACCAGCCGGTTGTGGGGACTAAATGCCTGGCTCCTGGAAGGCGCGCTGGCAATTGAGTTTCTGATGGGCAAAACGGTGCAGGCGCTCTTTATCGTCGCCCTCCTGCTCTTTGCTGCAATCAATGGGGCCGCCAACAAAATGCGGACGGCCCGGTCGCTGCGGGGACTGAACCAGCAGCTCATTCCAACGGTGCGGGTTCGTCGCGATGATCGCTGGCAAACGATTTCCGCCAGCAAGCTGGTGCCCGGTGACCTGATTGCGCTCAAGCAGGGCGAGTTGGTACCCGCGGATGCCCAAATCATTGCGGGAACAATCCGGGTCAACGAGCGGCAGGTTAGCGGTGAATCCGCTGAAATCACCCGTTCCCAGGGCACGGTGGTGCTTTCCGGCGCGTTGGTTCAGTCCGGGACGGCCCGGCTGCTTGTCACCTGGACCGGGAAAAATTCCCGCTCGGGCAAGACGGTTTCGCTGATCAATCAGCACCCGCACCAGGGGCAGCTGCAGCAGCTTCTTTCGCAGATCATCAAGGACTTGGCAATCGTTGACGCCGTGCTGGTGGTTGTTCTGGTGGTGGCCGCGGCGCTCCGGCATGAAAGCCTGACGATCACCCTGCCGCTGGTCGCCCTCTTGATTATTGCGACGATCCCGATCGCGATGCCGGCCAGCTTTAGCGTCGCCAACTCGATTGAGGCGGGTGTCCTTGGCCACAAGGGGATCCTCGTCAATGAGCTGAGCAGCATTCAGGAGGCCGCCAAGTTGAACGTTCTGCTGGTGGACAAGACGGGAACGCTGACGGTTGATCAGACCCGGGTGGTGGCAATCCACAACCGGAGTCGGTATTCGGAAGATCAATTGATTCAGCTGGCGGAGGCCGCGACCAACCGGGAAAATCCCAGCCTGATTGACCAGGCGCTCCAGGCTTTACTGCATGACCGGCACTTGGAACGGCTGGAGCGGCATGAGATCGTGCCCTTTGATTTTCAGCAGAAGGCCTCAGGAGCGACGGTTGCCGACTTCGGCACTGTCCGCCTCGGTTCGCCCCGGCCCCTGATCCCGGACTGGGACCCAAGCGAGGAAAAACTGGCCCGTGGCCACCGCCTGCTCGCCCTGACACTCAATGACCAGCCCCTGGCGTTATTTGCCCTGGCCGATCCGCTGCGCAAGGACAGCCGTGCGGTAATTAAGCGACTGCAGGGGCAGGGCATTCGCGTCATCATGCTGACGGGGGATGACCTGGCGACGGCGCGGGCGGTTGCCCAAACGGTTGGCTTGGCAGGCAAAATTGTCCACCCTACGGAGCTAACTGGTGACCTGAGCCAAGTTGGCGGGGTGGCCAACGTGCTGCCCGAGGATAAGCTGGCGATCGTCAAGGCCTTTCAACACCGCGGCGCGACGGTGGGAATGATTGGCGACGGGATGAATGATGCCCCGGCGATCAGCCAGGCCCAGGTGGGGGTCGCGACCGCCAATGCCCTGCCGGTGACCAAACAATCGGCGGGGGTCATTCTGAGCAAGGCCGGAATCGGTGAATTGGCGGAAGTGATTGAAAGTGGTCACCGGGTCTACCAACGGATGATGACCTGGACGATTACCAAGCTGGCCCGGACGGCCGAACTGACGATTATTCTGACCCTCGGCTTCTGCTACTATGGCTTTAGTCCGGTCAGCACGAACGGTCTGGTCTTGTTGGCAATCCTGAATGATCTGGTGACGATAGTTCTCGGCACCGACCGGACGGAATCAAAATGGCATCCAGAAAATTGGACCCGGGCGCGGCTCGCTCAGCTGTCCGCCATCCTGACCGCCGGCTGGACCATTCTGGGCCTCGGCATTTTGATCTGGACCCGGGCCCGCTATGGTACCGGGACGACGAGCACGATTATTTACGTCTACCTGATCTTCAGCGCCATGCTGACAATCTGTCTGTCACGGACGACGGGCGCTTGGTTTAAGAGTCGGCCGAGCCGGGCGGTCAGGCTGACGATTGGGTTGAACCTCTTATTGACGGTTGCCTTGGCTCTTGGGGGTTGGGGGCTTGCCCCGCTCCGGCCGGAACCGATCCTTGTTCTGGCGGTGCTTGTCCTGGTAGCTGGAAGTTTGCTTGACGTTTTAAAGGTAAAATTCTATCAAGTGACAGAAAATAAACAAAATCAGGCTTGATATTTGAGCGAACAGGAATACAATAAAACTGAAATTTACGTGATGGTGTCCGCGGTTAACCGTCGATGAAAATCGAATGATGACGCCTGTCTCTGGAATGGAGGCAGCGTCAAAACCTCCTCCAGAGAGAAATCTGAAGGAGGTTTTTTAGATGGTTTATATTGATTCAGTTAAAGCACGCGAGGTTTTTGATTCCCGGGGCAACCCGACGGTGGAAGTGGACGTCATCCTAAGCGACGGGACGCTTGGCCGGGCGGCGGTTCCTTCCGGTGCCTCGACTGGTGAACTGGAAGCGGTCGAATTGCGCGACGGGGGTGAGCGACTCGCCGGCAAGGGTGTTCTCAAGGCGGTCAACAACGTTAATACGGAAATTAACCAGGCATTGCACGGCCTCGATCCGATGAACCAGGGTCACGTCGACGCGACGATGATCCGGCTGGACGGCACGCCAAACAAGGGGCGGCTGGGAGCCAATGCAATCCTCGGTGTTTCGATGGCCACGGCCCGGGCAGCCGCCAACTACCAGCACGTGCCTTTGTACCGGTATTTAGGCGGGACCGATCTGGAGCTGCCGCAGACCTTCCACAACGTTATTAACGGTGGGGAACACGCCAACAACGACATTGACTTCCAGGAATTTATGATCACGCCGGTCAAGCGGCAGAACTTCCGCGAAGGTTTTGAAAAGATCGTCGACACTTACCACACGCTGAAGCAGCTGCTGGACAAGGAGGGGCATTCGACCGCCCTGGGGGACGAGGGTGGCTTCGCGCCGAACCTGAAGAACTCCGAAGAGGCCTTCCAGCTGCTGCGCAAGGCAATCATCGCCGCTGGTTATCAGCCGGGTGAGGAGATCGCAATCGCCTTTGACGCGGCGGCATCCTACTTCTATGACAAGGACAGCGGCAAATACAACCTGGAGGGCCACTCCTACACGCCGGATGAACTGGGCGATTACTATGGTCAGCTGCTGGATCGCTACCCGGAGATCATTTCGATCGAGGACCCATACTCCGAGGACGACTGGACAAACTTTGAGAAGTTTACGAAGCGTTACGGGAAGCGGGTCCAGATCGTGGCGGATGATCCGGTCTGCACCAATCCGGAGCTGGTCCGCAAGGCGATTAAGGGCGGCCTGGGCAATGCTATTTTGATCAAGCTCAACCAGATCGGGACCGTGACGGAAACGCTGGAAACGATTCGCCTGGCCCGGAAGAACGGCTACACGACGATGATGTCCCACCGGTCGGGCGAAACGGCCGATACCTTTGTCGCCGACTTTACGGTGGCCACCAACGCGGCGGAACTGAAGGCGGGGGCACCGGCCCGGTCCGAACGGGTTGCCAAGTACAACCAGCTTTTGCGGATTGAAGAGGAACTGGGCGCCGATAGCAGCCGGCTGGCATATTTCCCCAACGATGTTGATTTGGATTGATGACTTAACTTGCTAAAAAAACAGGCACCGCGAGCTGTTTCGGCTCAAGGTGCCTGTTTTCGTGGGAACCGTTATTCTCCACGCAGTAGATCGTTGATTTCATTTTTGTCGAACTGGGTGAGATCGATCAGCGGCTCGCCCATCCATTCCTTCAGATCCGGATCGACGTGGCCGGCCTTATAGTCGTCATAGTATTCTTGGAGAGCCCAAACACCACCGATGTCTTCGATGATGCCGTAGCCTTTTCCAGAAAGGACTTGGGCTGTTGCAGGTCCAGGTTCGTTGGTAATTTTGCGCACGTGGACCGTAAACTCCCAGCTGTCGCCAAAGTCGTAGGTGAAGAGCAGTTGGTCGTCGAGCTTTAATGAGGAAACGTTGGTCATAGTGGCATCTTTAAAATCCGCATTGGCAAATGGTGAGAACATCTCGTCCATTGCTTCGGGCAGTTCAAAGACTTCGTTGGTGCGCTCATTTCGTAGGTCGTAGAGATGCTCAAACTGACCGTGGAACATGATGATGATTGCCTCCTCAAGGTCGGCCAGGCTCGCATCACCGCTGATGATAAATCGCCGCCAGGTTGAAGGGTGAAAGTCTTTTAGCTTGGCGCGCAATTCGTAGGTCTGGTTGCTTGGGGCCGAAGATGTCTTAGTGGACCGGGCCGATTGGTCAAAGAAGTCGGTTAGGTCCGGCTCGTCACCATTTTGCATTTGCTCGATTGCCGATTGGACAGCATCTGGATTATTTTCGATTAATGAGGACAGCTGCTTGAGTGTATACGTCATTTGTTCGCGTTGACTGCTATAGCCGAGGAATTTTTTACTAGTATGTTTGATATAGGAACTGACCCGCTGGCTATCGCTTTTCCGAACAATGCCAGTCTTGCTGAGGAAACGGAAGAAACCGGTCAGCATTTCTGTATACATTTCATAATTATCTGGTTGGGCTGTCATGGAACTGTAGTAGTAGGCGTTAGCTTCCGCGAGGCTAGTAGTTGGGAGAATGATCCACTCAATGAAGAGGTAGCGATTGAGAAAGTCATTGAGAAAATCTATCACCAGTTCAGGCGGCAAGCGATAGGACGATGGCAGCGTGTCAACATATTGGGCGATTGCTCGAAGATTATTGTGCTGAATTTGCTGAACAATTTTCGGGTGCTGCTCAACCGGTTGCCACTCGTACTTTTCCCATTTGCGCGGATCGTCAAATTGGGACGCAGTGGTCACGTACTTGACGGTTGGCTTCGGCTTACCCGGCTTATCTGCGAATTTGCTGTTGGCAAACTTGATTAGTTTTCGCGAGAGTAAGATTTCCTGCTTAACTCCCAACGACTGCAAGACTTTGAAGGAGAGCTGAGACAGACTGTCTTGACGGGGCAGCCCCCTAGTTTTCGTCAATTCCTCTTCAAGTTCTTCTGGGTGCTGGGCAGCGTGATGCAGGTACTTTGTCAACATTAGGTTGGTGGCGGCGGGAGTATAACTGTAAGCAAGTTTTTCAGTCGTCAGGGATTCAATTTGAAATTTTTGATCATCGGTCAAATAATCGATCCGGTCGATGGTCTTATGAAATACCCGCGCAAACTGCTTCGGCGTCAGTGCCTTCGTGACGACTGGGAAACCAGTCACCGCCTCGACGTGCAGGTAGTACGGCTTCTGGCTAATCGTCAGCGGGGTGACGAACCAGGTCGAAAATGGTTGCGGCTCAGCTGGTTGCGTTTGCTTCTTGCCTAATTTTTTCGTAAGATCATTGCCATAGTAAATAGTTGTCATGGATTTGCTCCTCGTTCATTAATTCAAAGGTGCGTTCTTGACTTACATTATACGGGATCGCTGGGCGAAAATTGCGTTTTACCGAAAACAACACCCGATAAATTTGCCGATTTACGCAGACTTGCATAAATTTACAGATTTGTCGTGTCCGCAAAGCGCGCTTTCTCCAATTTAAGCGTAAAAAAATCGCATTGCCCGCCTGTGTTCATTTCGCCGCGCACGCCTTATAATGGTGATAAGCAAGAAAACGCTTTAACAAGGAGTGATCAAGATGGCAAAGGGTACCTACCAACAGGTCAAGGACGCACTGAAGAAGCTGGGGATTGACGACTATTACGTGGTTGATCACCCGGCCGCTCACACGACGGAAGAGGCCGACGAATACATCGCCGGACACGAGGGCGTGCGGACCAAGACGATGTTTCTCAAGGGGAAGAAGAAAAAGTACTACATGGTGATCATGGACGACAAGAAGCGGATGGACTTCCGTGAGTTTCAGGACCTGACCGGAGCCAAGCGGGTCTCGATGGCCCAGCCGGCCGCCCTGGAAGAGCAGCTCGGCCTGGAGCCGGGGGTGGTGTCGCCGTTCGGCCTGCTCAACAATGAGGACCACAACGTGACGGTCTACATTGACAAGGACATTGTCGACGAGCCGATCCAGACCTTCCACCCGAACGAAAACACCCACACGCTCTTCATCAAGACGCCGGACCTGATGAAGTTCTTGAAGGCAATTGACTTTGAACCGGAAATCATTGATCTCTAAAATAAGCAGGGCCGGTACATAAGGCCCTTCCAATAAGAAGCTCGTTCGGAATTTTATTTAAAATTTTGAGCGGGTTTATTTTTTTCAGAATCAATTTTAAAAGTTGGGAAGTACTTGTTAGTGTTAGTGAGAACCTTAGCTATTATCAATAGGCTGATCATTTGACTATGTATAATTACAAAGTCGTTCGTCACCCTTTGGACATGTGGGAAGGGGGTGTGAACGTTGCGCCTTGATGACTATTTCTTTCAGCTGGTTAATGCATTGCTTGTAACCTGGTTTGGTTGGTGGCTGAACAACCACAAGAAGCATTAATCCGGTAATCGAACGGCAATTCGCCCACAATAAAAAAGCCTCTCGCTACTGCCATAGCGGGGGGCTTTTGTGGTTGAAGTACGAATGCACCTTAACTATTTCTTTCAAATACATTATATCATGACTTGAATTAATTCCTAAATTTCAAGAATAAGTTAGCCACTGGACTCAAATAAATAATACTGACCAATTGATTATTGGTTGATGGAGCTGTGATATCTCTTGGTAGAAGGCCTTACGATAGATATCCATTGACG
>NZ_JAOVYZ010000054.1 GCF_026413145.1 Limosilactobacillus kribbianus
TGATTCTCGACGCTTAGCTTTTAAAACACCTTGGTACCAAGGCTTATTTAAGTGCGTCAAAAATCTGGTCAAAACAAGTTTGTCAGTGATAATTTTATCTTGACTTATTACCACATGACTTGATCTGCGCCCAGTGGTTCAGCGGCCCGTGACCGTGACCAACATTGATGCCATCGCGAATGGTGGCCTCGACGTAGTCCTTTCCGGTCTGAATGGCCTCCTCCATCGTGTGGCCCTTAGCGAGCTCGGCGGTGATGCAGGCGGAAATGGTATCGCCAGTCCCGTGAGTGTTATGAGTGGCAACCCGCGGCGAGGTCATCCAGAAGTCTTCACCACTTGCGAGGAGAACAAAGTCGTTGGCGGCATTGGCATCGTGGAAGTGACCCCCCTTGACGAGGACGTTCTTGGCGCCTAGGGACTGGAGCTTTTTGCCAGCCGTGACCATTTCATCCTCCGTTTCGATCTTCATCCCCGTTAGCTCCTCGGCTTCCGGCAGGTTAGGCGTGACCAGGTCGGCGAGCGGCAGGAGCTCATCTCGGACAACCGCAATGGCGTCATCGCTGAGCAGTTTGGCACCGCCTTTGGCAATCATGACCGGATCAACGGTCAGGGGTCCAAGATCATACTTCTTCAGGTTGGCCACTACCGCCTTGACCCGCGGAACGTCGGCCAGCATCCCTGTCTTGCAGGCCCGGATGTTCAGGTCGGCCGCCAAGGAGGCGAACTGCTCGTCGATCATCTTGGGCGGTATCGGGAAGGCATCCTGGACGCCGAGCGTGTTTTGCGCGGTCACAGCTACCACAACCATGGTTGCGAAGACGTGCCGCATTTGCATTGTCTTGAAATCAGCCGCGATTCCGGCACCACCGCCACTATCGGTACCGGCAATTGTCAAAGCTTGTGGGAAATCATTAGTCATTATTTTCATTCATCCTTTCTACGGCTCTCTTGCGCACGCTTGTACTGGTGAGCTGACATAATTCATCAAAGAACCGGCTTTGCCACTGTCCGAGCCCCCGGACGTTCTTTGCCGCCTGAACACCAGCGAAGGCAAAAGCCTGGCAGGCAAGGCTACACGTTGGCAGCGGTGCTTCTCCCAATGCTAGGTAGGCCGCCAGAGTGCTGGACAGCATGTCCCCACTGCCGACATTTAGCGCTAGGTAGCGATCGCCCAATGGATTGGTAAAGACGTCCTGGCCGTTGGTAACGAAGTCAGTGGGCCCGGACAGCACGACGAGGGAGTGGTACTGGCGAGCGCATTGCTGGGCAATGTCCGCTAGGTCCGAATGGCCCTGACCGGCATCGATACCGTGGGCCTGCCACTTAACCCCAGCTAGTGCCGCAATCTCACCCGCATTTCCCCGGATGACCGTGAAATGATAGTCCATCAAAAGCTGATGAGCTATCTTGAGGCGATAGGGGACACTGCCAACGGCGACCGGATCGAGGACAACCGGAAGCCGGTTAGTATTGGCATTCAGGACCGCCCGGATTTGTTTCAACTGGGCTTCAGTAATCGTTCCAAGATTGATGGTGATCGCATTAGCCAGTTTAACCATCGCCGCGGCCTCGGCGGGCTCTTTAGACATGATTGGTGAAGCGCCGATCGCACTCAGCCCATCCGCCACCTTATCGATGGTGACGCTGTTGGCCACCGTCAGGACGACTGGATTGGTTTGCCGCAAACGGTTGATCAATGGATATGACAAATTTTCACAGTTCAAGAATTTCACTCCTTCCGGGCACCTTTTGGGCACCACTAAGAAAATCCCCACCAGACTTACGTTGGTCTGATGGGGATTTTCTTTTTCATCCGCATTTCCCTCCGCAAGTACTGGCTTGACAGGTTCATAGAATCCACGCTTTTGAGCGCATCTCAGTCCGGCAGACGGACACTCCTAATGCAAAATGTTTATTTATTTCTTAACTATTATTCAGTATAGCACTTTTGTGGGAAAAAGGTTAATGCTCCAGATATTTAATCATCTGTGGCAAGATCGAACGCGCCTCGCGTTGGCCAGTTTCATACAATTGGCGCAATTTTTTGACATTCCCTTCGATTCGGCTGACCTTGACCGGTTGCTGAGGAGCGATGGTGAAGAGCTTTTTCTCCTTCGTTAGGCGGTTGATTTCTTCGACTTGGTGATTGTAGACGGTTGGCCGGTTAATGGCGGCTCGAACAAAGAGCGGGTAATCCCGACCGTAGTAACGCTCATAAAGGCTGGCCAGCGTCCGACTCGTGGGTTCCTTGCGGTAAGTGATGTCCCGTGTCCGGATGACCACGATCTTATCATAGCCTTGCTGTTGGGCGAGATCGTAAGGAATTGAGTCGGCCACTCCACCATCCAGACAGAGGCCCTTACTCGTTCGTTGCGGCTTGGCGATAATTGGCATTGACGAAGAGGCTTTGAGTGCTCGGGTGAGCTCATCGCCAACTGGGTTGGTAAAGCTGACGGCCTTGCCAGTGACCATGCTGGTGGCAACGGCGGTAAAGTTAGAGGCAGAACGCTCGTAGGCCCGCTCGTTAAAGTTTTCCCAGCGCCAGCCATGGTCCTCAAACAGGTAGTCGAGATTGATGATCGTTTGGCGGTGGAGGAGATGCGAGAATGAGATGTAGTCGCGGTCGTGGCGGTGGTTGATGTTAATCATCGCTGCTCGGCCATACTGCTTGGAGACAAAGTTGGCTCCGCACAACGACCCGGCCGAAACACCGATGACACTGTCGAATTCGATGTGGTGGGCTAAAAAGGTATCCACGACCCCGGCCGTATACTGGCCACGAAAGGCGCCACCCTCCAAGACCAAAGCTGCATTGTATAGCATTCGCTCCACGCTCCCTTAAATTTGGTGTTACCCAAAATTATACAACATCCGCTGCGGGGAATGTCAACGGGATTGCACTAGTCGGGCAGATCGTCGATAATAGACATAAGGAGGGATGACTAATGATCAATGATCAGCTAACGGATCAGCAGCGGGTTCAACTGGCCCAGCTCGAATACCACGACTGGCAGGTGGGTGAGACAGTTCAATTAGACGGGCTCACCATCGGTCAAGTCAGCCAGCTGATCCAAACGGCGAATGGTTTTCGCGCCACCGTGGTTATTAGCGGGCCCCATGAAGTCACCGTTCTTTTGCGTGGTTCGTCCGGAATTCGTAAGGGTGACCCGACCACCTGGACGAACGAGTGGCTGCGAGTAAACCTGCCGATTGGCGGGGCCATTTTGAACCAAGTCCCGACCATCCCCCAGGAGATGTGGACCGCCGCCCAGCAATTTAATAAGTTGCTCCATCAACACCCTGCCTGCCGCTTTTACATCTATGGTCACTCCCTCGGCTCGATCAACGGTCAATTTGCCTTGGCAAATTGCGCCGCGCCCGCTCAAGTAGCAGGGGCCTGGCTCTATGAAGGCCCTAACCTCTACTGGTTGCTCGGTGATTCTCAGCGTCAGATTGCTCTGAACCTGCGCTGTCAGATTTTTAACTACATTGATCCCCGTGATGTTGTGGCGCTAGGCTACCTTGATGACCAGCACACGATTGGCCTTCTGCGGGTAGTTGACTCGCTTGTGATGGCCCCAATTAGCCAGCACATGTGGGGTGGGTACCGTTTCGACAGCCACGGGAAGTTGCAACTGGCAGACCCCTGGGGACCTCATCGCCGGGCCCAATTAGATCAGCAGGTGATCGACCGGGTCCAGCGCCTGCAACGGTACCGCTCGTTACTGAATCAAGAACTGGATGAACAATTTCTATAATTATAAAGAAGACGGCTGGAAGTTTCCGGTCGTCTTTTTTACCTTTCTGGATGTTCGCTAATTTCTTCCAAAGCTGCGCGTTGCTGTTTTTGATCGACATGGGTATAAAGATCGGTTGCAGATGTGCCCTTCTGTCCTAGCTGCTGGGCCACCAGCACTTGGTCCTTGGTAACGTTATAGAGTTCCGAGGCCAGGGTGTGACGAAGCTTGTGGGGAGTGAGGGGATGCCCAAAGGCAGTGGAATACTTTTTGACCATTCGCTCGATTGAATTGGCCGTCATCCGGCGCGTTTCACCGTGGTAGACCGTTAAAAAGCAGGCCGGATCCTTTTTGAGGGCATGGTAACGCTGGGCACGAATCGTCAGATAAGCTTGAATGTATGGCAGGGCCCAGGGGGCAATCGGGACCGAATCACGCTGACCACCTTTCCGGGTGACATCGAGCAGCTTTTGCTTGAGATTGAGATCAGCCAGGTCGACGTTGGCGGCCTCTGAAACCCGGACGCCAGTTCCTAGGATCAGAGTAATGATCGCAATATCGCGCTCCTTGTTACGCATGAATGCAGTGCGAGCACGCTTATCGCATTTTTGAGGGTACTCGTTTTCAATGAAGTTGATAAAGTCGAATTTCATCTGCCCTCGGTACATATGGGAAGCAAGGTTGTGGGCCCGGTAGTTTAGTGTTTTAGTATCATTGAGCGAGTCAATCTTCAACATGACGTTGCGGTAAAAGTACGGTTCGCCATCTTTGACATCAGCAGTAACCGTCAAGAACTTGAACAGCGAGCGTAAAGCATTAATGGATCGGTTGATTGAGGTTGGTGAATTAAGGCGCCCCTGGGCGTTGGTGCTGTGTTTGAGATGATCAATGTAAAGCATAATGTCACTGCGCCGTAATTTCGCCAGCGTCGCCGTTTGAATTGCCCGATTATCCTGAGCTTTGACCAACCCGCTAACCCGCAGCCAGTCGAAGAAGCGCCGGATCTCCGTCAGGTATTGGTAGGTCGTTGTGACAGCATGGTTGGTGCCAAGGTAATATTCATTGACATAGTCGGGGAGCTTGGTCAGCTCCTCTTGAATCAATTTTAAGTACTTATCTGCTTCCAAATTGTTCACTCCATCGTTCGTTTTTCCTGTCCTTATTATACCGTATTAATGAGTAAAAGGTGCTTGATTCAGTGCTTGCATTACAGACGTGCTATGGCAAAAACCGAATGATTAAATTTTAAGCGCTCTCATCGAAAGTAAATTGCTGACGACTTTTCCAGGTCGTGCTAGAATGAGATTAGTTCCAAATGAGAATTTGATTAAATTGCTGTAGCAACGGGAGGACGTGATTAGCGAATGGTAGATTTGGCACAAATTAAACAACAAACCAAACAAGGACTTACCGAACTGCTCGACCAGGCTAAGCTCAAGAAAGGGGACTTGTTCGTACTGGGCCTCAGCACCAGCGAGGTTCAGGGTGGGACAATCGGTGAGGACTACAGTATTGAAGTCGGCCGCGCCATTGTAAAGACGATCATCAATGAATTGAAACCCTTGGGAATCCACCTGGCGGTCCAGGGGTGTCAACACCTGAATCGGGCATTAGTGGTTGAACGCGCCGTTGCCGAACAGTACGGTCTCGAACAGGTGCTGGTTTATCCGCAAATCCATGCCGGGGGTGCTGGCCAGATTGCAGCCTTTGAGAATTTCGAAGACCCGATTGAGGTTGAACAGATCCAGGCCCATGCCGGAATGGACATTGGCGATACCTTTATTGGCATGCAAGTGCGTTTCGTTCAGGTGCCGGTCCGGAATTCAATTGACACTATCGGGCAGGCCCACACAACCTATCTGCGGTCCCGGCCGAAGTATATTGGCGGTCCCCGGGCAAAGTACAGCTGGGATCCCTTTGATCAGCAACACTAAGAGAGGAAAATGGCATAGTGAGTAAGAGTAATCAGCGCTTGCGCCGTCTCACCCTGGCGGCGCTCTTAATGGCGCTTTCCGTTGTTTTAGGGCGTTTTTTCCTGATCCCAATTCCCTGGACGCACGGAAACTTAAACCTGTGTGACGCTGGGATCTTGATTGCATCAATGCTTTTAGGACCGGCATACGGGACGGCAGTCGGCGGCTTCGGGGGGATGTTCCTCGATCTGATCTCTGGCTATCCCCAATATGCGTTCTTTTCACTGGTTTCCCACGGCCTCGAGGGCCTGTCAGCTGGGTATTTCTACCAGAAAGCGGGCGAACGACGCGGTTACCAGTGGCTGGCGTTGATCCTCGGTGCAGTTATCATGGTGGTCTGCTACTTCTTCAGTGACTCCATCCTGTACCATTCCTGGATGGTCGGCATTCTGGGGATCGGTGGCAACCTCCTTCAAGGGGCGATCGGTGTCCTGGTCGCAATGTGGCTGGTTCCGCACCTCAAGAAACATCTATTATTATAAATAATTAAGTTCAAATGCTCCGTCGGCTGGCGGGGCTTTTTTCGTGTCTTGCTTTTTATTGCAAAATCGACTAAGATATCTTGCTAGATAGCTAACAAATGATGGAGGAAGATAAATGCAAAAGAATATTGGCCAACTACTGAAGGAGGCTGCCCGGGCACTCAATCATTCCATTGACCGGTTCGCGGCCCCATACGGCCTAACGGGCAATCAGATGAGTCTAATTGACTTCATGAGTCGCCAACCTAACATGACCTGTAGTCAGCAACAGGTTGAACACGAATTTAATATTAAGCGTTCGACCACGACGGTGATGTTGCAACGAATGGCGGCCAAGGGCCTATTAGACCAGCATCCCAATGCAACGGATGGTCGGAAAAAGGAAGTTACCCTAACTGCCAAAGGGCAGGGACTCATTGTGCCGGTCCGCTCCTTTATTCAGGAAAAGGACCAGCGGCTGTTGGAAGACTTGAATCCGACAGAGATCCAGGCGTTTCGCCGGATTTTAGTGATGATTAAAGAGGAGGCAGAGCATGACTGAAGAAAAAATTCCGAAAAAAGTGATTGCGGCGATCGTGGCGACCGGCCTGATGTCGTTTTGTGGGGTGATTGTGGAGACGTCAATGAACGTAACCTTCCCAATCTTGATGCGGGAGTTCAATGTTACTACCGATACAGTCCAGTGGATGACGTCAATCTATTTGCTGATCGTAGCGATCATTGTCCCACTTTCAGCCGTTCTCAAGAGTTCTTTTAAAACCCGCACTCTTTTTACGGTTGCTAACTTGCTCTTTATCACCGGGGTAATCATTGACGCCCTGGCACCTTCCTTTGCCTTCCTGCTGCTTGGTCGGGCCGTCCAGGGGATCGGAACGGGAATTGCTTTACCGCTGATGTTCAACATCATCATGGAACAGGTGCCCCGAAGCAAGCTGGGCGTGATGATGGGGATTGCCAACCTGATTACTGGAATTGCGCCAGCGATTGGCCCGACCTTTGGAGGGATCATCGCCAACCAATTGAACTGGCGATGGGTCTTCTACATCCTGATGCCGTTTTTGATCCTGTCCTTTGTGCTCGGCCAGTGGGGAATTACACAAAAGTCGCCACTGCGTCGAGAGCGAATCGACCTCTTCAGCATGGTGATGATCGTGGCTCTCTTTACCGGCCTGGTCAACGGTTTCAGCAACCTCAGCAGTCGCCCCTTCATAAGCCTAAGCGTGGGCGGCTCGCTGCTAATTGGCCTGGTGGGGATGATCGGTCTCATCTGGCGGTCATTGACAATTGAACAGCCGGTGCTCAAGCTTTCCCTACTTGGCAACCACGCCTTTGCGGGTCACGTCCTTGGTTTCTTTTTGACCCAAATCGTCTCCCTTGGCTTTGCCTTTCTATTGCCAAACTATATTCAACTGGTCAATGGCAACACCTCAATGGTCGCGGGGCTGGTAGTCCTGCCAGCAGGCTTTGCCGGAGCAATTTTTGCACCGCTCGGCGGTCGAATTTTGGATCGGTTCGGTGCCCGGCGACCAATCCTAATCGGGATGGGCTTCTGTATCCTTTCGTTAGTAACCTTCACCTTGCTGAGTCGACGGATGTCCAACGGTCTGATTTCCTTCGTCTACATTTTCTACATGGCCGGCATGGGGATGGGCATGGGTTGTGTAATGACCAGTGCCTTAAAGGAAGTTGGCCCTAAGGACAGTGCCCAGGGGAATGCCATCATGAACACCCTGCAGCAATTTGCCGGGGCGATGGGGACCTCGGTGGCCGCGACGATTGTGGCAGCCAGCCAGGCTAATTCGCATCTCAGTCGTGCAACGGCTACGGCAATTGGGACCCAGCATGCCTTTATCTTGCTGACAATCTTTGCTGTCATTATCTTTATTTCTTATTACCGAAGCGTGAAATCATAAGACAAGCGCCGCTGATGGAAGAATTTAACCATCAGCGGCGCTTCAATATTTTAAAATAAAAAAATCGGGAAAACAGGATTCGAACCTGCGACCCCCTGGTCCCAAACCAGGTGCTCTACCAAGCTGAGCTATTTCCCGAAGTCATTCATCCGCTCGCAGCGAACGAATATTATATTATCAAGAAAAGCGTGATTCGTAAAGACCTTTTTTTATTATTTTTAAGTCAGAACTGTTTTGCAAGCGCTTAACCAAGCCTGTACAACGACACTAAATGAATAAAAATACAAAAATATGTATTTGGTGTTGACAATCGTTAGAATAAAACTTATATTTTTACGCAATACATGAGCGAACAACAATCAATTATGTATAAATGATGCATTTTTATATAAAGGAGGGTATGCTGATGAAAAAATTGCTTATTCTTGAAAACGGAGCGGTTTTTACTGGAACTGGCTTTGGCGGTTTGGGATCCTGTAGTGGTGAAGTAGTCTTTACCACTGGGATGACCGGTTACCAACAGGCCATCACTGATCAGTCTTATGCTAATCAAATTCTGGTATTTACCAACCCGTTAATTGGTAATTACGGTGTCAACCTAAATAACATGGAAGCACTGCAGCCAGCTTGTGCGGGGGTGATTTGCCACCGCGTTGCGCGAGTAAGCAATAATTGGCGACAATCAGCTACCCTTCCGGCCTTTTTGAAAAAATGGGCGATTCCTGGAATGACGGGTGTTGATACCCGGGCACTGACCAAATTGCTGCGGGAACACGGCACCCTTAAGGGCAAGGTTGTCGATGCGGATGAAGAGCCAGATGTTGAGGCAATTGTCAAAGAATTGCAAGGTACGCCCGCCCAGACCCAACTGGCCTACCAGGTTGCGACGAAGAAAAAGTATCTGGTGCCGGGCAATGGGCACACCGTCATCCTGGTTGATCTGGGAGCTAAAGAAAGTATAGTGCGGGCGCTGGTTGCTCGGGGATGCAACGTGATTGTGGTGCCGGCAAACGTGACGCCAGGTGAGATCAACCAGATTCATCCTGATGGCGTCCTGCTCTCAAATGGCCCCGGCGATCCGGCGAGTCTAACGGGAGTCATCGCGATGGTTAAACAGATTCAGGAACGCTACCCGCTCTTCGGAATTTGTCTCGGCCACCAGGTTCTGGCGCTGGCCAATGGAGCCAAAACGGTGAAGATGCGCTTCGGTCACCGGGGCTTCAACCATCCTGTCCGCAATCTTCAAACTAAGCAGACGTTTTTCACCTCACAGAATCACGGTTACGTAATCGATGCCGCGTCCATAGATCCTCACCAGATCATGGTGACCTACCAGGAGATCAACGATGGAACGATTGAGGGGATCGCAATCAAAAATCATCCCGCCTTTTCCGTTCAGTTCCACCCCGACGCCGCACCAGGTCCGCACGATGCCGATCAGCTTTTTGACCAGTTCATTCAGCTGATGGGCCAGCAGAAAGGAGTCGCCAATGCCTAAGCAAACTAATATTCATAAAATCATGGTTATCGGCTCGGGCCCGATTATCATTGGTCAGGCTGCCGAGTTTGACTATTCTGGGACCCAAGCCTGTTTGTCCCTGCGCGAAGAGGGCTATAAGGTGGTGCTGGTCAATTCCAATCCGGCGACGATCATGACCGACACGACGATTGCTGATGAGGTCTACATCGAGCCGCTGACGGTTGAGTCAGTCACCAGCATTATTGAAAAGGAGACTCCGGATGCGCTTTTGCCAACCCTCGGTGGTCAGGTCGGTCTAAATTTGGCAGTCGCTCTGTCACAGGCGGGCGTACTGGACAAATATGGCATTCAGCTTCTCGGCACTAAGCTTGACGCCATTGACCAGGCGGAGGACCGGGAACGGTTTAAGAAGCTAATGGAGGATCTTGGCGAACCCGTCCCACCTTCAACAACGGTGCAGACGGTCGAAGCGGCGCTTTCCTTTGCCCAGGCCATCGGCTATCCGGTTATCGTGCGTCCGGCCTTTACGATGGGCGGTACTGGTGGCGGAATTTGCCAAACCCCCACGGAGCTGGCGACGGTCTGCGCAAACGGCCTTGAGCTTTCACCGGCCACCCAATGCCTGATCGAAAAATCAATTGCGGGCTACAAGGAAATCGAGTTTGAGGTGATGCGGGACGCCGCTGACAATGCGATGGTCGTTTGCTGCATGGAAAACTTCGACCCGGTGGGTATTCACACCGGTGATTCAATCGTCATGACCCCCGCCCAAACCCTGACGGATGACGAGTATCAAATGCTGCGTGACTGCTCGCTTAAAATTATCCGGGCACTGAAGATTGAGGGTGGCTGCAACGTGCAGCTGGCCCTGGATCCGCAGAGCTTTAACTACTATGTGATCGAAGTTAACCCGCGGGTCTCGCGTTCCTCGGCCTTGGCCTCCAAGGCGACCGGCTACCCGATTGCCAAGCTTGCCGCTAAGATTGCCGTGGGCCTAAACCTGGATAAGATCAAGAATCCGGTCACTAAGACCACCTTTGCCCAGTTCGAACCCGCCCTTGACTATGTTGTCGTCAAAATCCCGCGGTGGCCGTTTGACAAGTTCGCGCAAGCCGATCGGCATCTGGGGACACAGATGAAGGCGACCGGTGAGGTGATGGCACTTGGGCGTAGCTTGGAGGAGGCCTTTTATAAGGCGATTCGTTCACTGGAACTTGATTATCACGACCTGCTCGTTCCTCCGGTGATGGCCGCTACGGATGCTGAGATCAAAGACCAGCTTCAACATCCCCAGGACAACCGGCTATTTTACATTGCCGAGGCATTCCGGCGTGGGCAAAGCCTTCAGGCAATCCACGAACTGACGGGGATCAGTGAATACTTCCTCGACATCGTGGCCCACCTGGTAGAAATGGAGGCGGCACTAAAGGACAATCCTGGAAAACTTTCCCTGCTCAAGGAAGCAAAGGAATGTGGCTATTCCGACCAGACGATCGCTACGCTTTGGCACCAGACTCCAGATGCGATCCGGTCATTGCGGAAAGCCAACCAGCTGACACCGGTTTACAAGATGGTCGATACCTGTGCGGACGAGTTTGCCTCCCAGACGCCGTACTTTTACAGCTGCTATGACCAGGAAAATGAGAGCCAGCCTTTAAAGCAGCAGTCAATCCTGGTCATCGGTTCCGGACCGATTCGGATCGGGCAGGGGGTCGAATTCGACTACGCGACCGTCCACTGCGTCAAGGCAATTCAGGCGGCGGGCTACGCGGCAATCGTCATGAACTCGAATCCCGAAACGGTTTCGACCGACTTTTCAATCTCCGATAAGCTCTACTTTGAGCCGCTGACCCTTGAGGATGTCTTAAATGTCATTGACCTGGAGCAGCCAACCGGGGTAGTCATCCAGTTTGGTGGGCAAACGGCCATTAACCTGGCAGCGGGCCTAGCAGCGCACGGGGTGAAGATCCTGGGGACTCAGGTTAAGGATCTGGATGCCGCGGAGGACCGGGAAAGCTTCGACCAGATTATCAAACAGCTGGGCCTAAAGCAGCCGGTCGGTAAAACGGCGACGACCCACCAGGCGGTTCTGGCGGCCGCTGCCGAGATCGGCTATCCGGTGCTGGTTCGGCCAAGCTACGTGCTCGGTGGCCGGGCGATGGAGATCGTGAATAATGAGGAGGAGCTGGTGGCCTATTTGAAGGCCAACGCCCTCGTTACCAGCGATCATCCGATCCTGGTCGATGCCTACTTGGCCGGCTACGAAGGTGAGGTGGATGCAATCTGCGACGGGCACAACATCCTTATTCCAGGGATTATGGAGCAGGTCGAGCACGCGGGGGTCCACTCCGGTGATTCGATGGCGATCTATCCGGCCCAACACTTCACTTCTGAGATCAAGGACCAAATGGTGGCAATCACCAAGCAATTGGCCCTCGCCCTACACTGTGTTGGAATCATGAACGTCCAATTCATTGTCCACCACGGCCAGGTGTACGTACTGGAGGTTAACCCGCGGGCCAGCCGGACGGTGCCATTTTTGAGCAAGGTGACGAGAGTTGAGATGGCACAGGTGGCTACCAAGGCTATTCTGGGGACATCCCTTGAGGATCAGGGCTTTACCCAGGCTCTTTATCCGGAGTCAGACCAGGTCCACGTCAAAGCGCCCGTCTTCTCCTTTACCAAGCTGAACGACGTCGACTGCTACCTCGGGCCAGAGATGAAGTCGACGGGTGAGGTGATGGGATCGGCGCCAACATATAAAGAGGCGCTGGCAAAGGCCTTTACCGGTCAGCTGACTCACCCGTTGCCGACAAATGGGGCGGTCCTGCTGACTCCTGGCGAGGGCACGGTTGATGCAGTGCTAGGCTTGGAGACAGGATTTACCGCTGCTGGTTATCAAGTTTATGCACCGGATAAGTTTGCGGACCAGCTGAGTAAGAATGTTATTCCAGTTGCCACAGAGGACGTCTCTGATCTAATTGGTGCCGAGAAAGTCAACATTGTTATCAACACGATGAACCACGACACGGCTAAGGATTCACTGGGCTTCAAGATTCGGCAACACGCGATTGCCCATCACCTTGCCGTAATCACCTCACTGGATACGGCCAAGGCAATCCTAACCGTTCTGACCACCCATAAGAAGGCACCAGCACTGGTATAACAGCTTAAATACGCAAATACGGACATTGGTTTTTGGTATGCTCCCCTTAGGGTAGACACGGAATTATACAAAATTCTGTATCTAACCCTAGGGGGAGTTTTTATGTCCAATCGAACTAGTAATCATACCTTAAATCAGCGCCTAGCTGCTGTGAT
>NZ_JAOVYZ010000055.1 GCF_026413145.1 Limosilactobacillus kribbianus
GGCCACCTAATTAGTAACCGCGATTACTACTTAGGTGGCCTTAAAATTAACGAATTACTTTTCAAACGACATCCTGTAAGAACCGACCACTAATTGTCAAGCTCTTAACTTAATGACATTGGAGTTCTTTCCCACTCCCTTTTTATTTTACCCTTGCCTCGGGTTACCCGAGGGGGATTACACTACCCTTAACAAAAGCGAAAGGGTGATCGAAATGCAAACAATCTTTATTACTGGTGTCTCCTCAGGCATGGGCCGCGAGGCCGCACTCTACTTTGCCCAACACGGCTGGCAAGTCATCGCCACGGTGCTGAAAGAAGAAGAACAGGCCCAATTCAAGGACGTGGCTAACCTGGTAACCTACCAACTCGACGTCACCGATCCGGCAATGGTCGATCAGGTCGCAGCGGATGTTCTCAAGAAGTACGATGTCGACGTGCTCTTTAACAACGCCGGCTACGGGATGACTACGAATTTCGAGGATATGACCGAAGACATGATGGAGCGCTCCTTGGACACCAACGTCCTGGGGATGGCCCGGGTTACCAAGGCCTTCATTCCCCACTTCAAGGAAAAGCGCGGCGGCCTGATCCTGACCACCACCTCCCTGGCCGGGTCAATCGCCCTGCCGTTCGGGGGGATGTACAACGCCGACAAGTGGGCGACGACCGGGCTGAGCGAAACGCTCTACTACGAACTGCGGCCATACAATGTCCGCGTCCGGACCTTTGTCCCCGGTGCCGTCTACACCTCCTTCTTGAAGAACGAGGATACCAATGAGGTGGCCAATAACCCGATGCAGGCCAACATGCTGAAGGCGTTGATCCCCGATGGCATTGAAAACATGGAACAGGTCGATGAGGCCGTGGCCGATATCTACAAGGCCGTTACCGATGACGACCCCGACCGGATGACCTACGTCACCGGCAAGGCCGCCCAGGACCTCTATGCCAAGCGGCAAGAGATGGGGGACGAAGCCTTCCGGAAGTACTTTGCTAAGCAATTAATGGCACAATAATCAGTTAAACTGCTCTCCAGCAACGTAAATAATTGTCAAGCGGCGCAATGAGTTTGAGCTCACCGCGCCGCCTTGTATTTTACCTTAAGCTTTTTAATTTTATCCCAAATCCGCTCCCCAGCCATTGGTACCGCCGTTCGAGCTTGCTAATATTAAATTAGCAACTACCCCCGGACACAAAGGAGGCGTCTCAATGATTCAGGAATTCAAGGACTTCATTTCCCGTGGCAACGTGATCGACATGGTCGTCGGAATAATCGTCGGTTCGGCCTTTACAACGATCGTTAAAGACCTGGTCGACTACCTGATCAATCCCCTGATCGGGCTCTTCATCGGCAAGATCGACCTATCCAACATCATCCTGAACATTGGCGACGCCCAGTTCAAGGTCGGGGCCTTTCTCAACGCCGTTATCAACTTCCTCATCATTTCCTTCGTGGTCTTCCTGATGATTAAGGGAATCAATCACTTCCGTAAGAATAAGCAAGAGGAAGAGCAGCTGACGGAGCCAAGTCCAGAGGTTCAGTACCTCAAAGAAATTGCCGAAACATTGAAACAACGGGAATCCGCAGCAAGCACACAGCATGCGAAAGAGGCCAAAGAGCGAAACTAAAAAACGAGGTTGGAATTTCCAGCCTCGTTTTTACGTTTAATCATTATATTCATTATCACCGGAAGTGGTAATCAGCTCCAGCGTGTTGGCGGCGTTCATGTTTTCTTCCACGATGCTCTGGTCATCTTTGTCCTGACCATTAACCTCATTGTCGCCACTGTCGGTTTTCAGGCGGTAGCCGTCCGCGGAGACCGTGTGAACGTCATTGTCGCCGGAATCATTCTGGACGGTATAGTGACCGACAATCGTCAAGCTGTGCCCATCGAATTCACCAGAAGACAGGTTGGTCTGTCCGCCATTCAGCGTCAGGTCGCTCAGGTCAACGTCCCCACTCTCGTTAGTTACTTTGACGTTCGTCAGGTCAACCCCACTGATGGCCAGCTCGCCGCTATCGAGAGCAATACGGCCGCTCTTAATTTGAGCATCATCTGGCAGGGTGATCGTCAGGTGATCACTGATGCCGTTGACGCTGAAGCCGTTGTAACTGCGGGTGCCGGATTGGCGGACCCGCAACGTCTTATTCTTGACCGTCACCGTCGGCTTGTTGCGGTCCAGGCCCCGGTAGCTAACCTTAAACTTATTGCCGTGCTTGATCGTCACGTTGGCCGTATCAACGTCCAGGTCAACGCGGTTGAAGTGCTTGTTGGTCAAATTCCAACTGGCCTGGCGTTGCACTACCGGCCGGCCGTTTTCAAAGGTGACGTTTTGGGCACCATGGTTGAAATAACCGATCGCCAAAGCCACCAGACCGACAATCAGGACGAGCCAGCCGAACTTAAACATTTTCTTCATGATTATGCCTCCCCCCTGCGTGCCTGGATCTTTTGGTAAATAAACTTAGCAAAGTTGGCGACCGCCTGAGCCAGCAAGCGGACCAGCCAGTAAAGCAGCGGCAGGAAGATCATGAAGGCACCAACGCAAGCTAAGCCGATCCCCAGGTAGAAGAGGCCAACCATCGGGGTGGTAAAGAGCAACCCGATCCCGGCATAGAGGGTGGCGCAGGCTGCCACAGCAAATGCCCCGACGACCGCCACGGCACCAGCTCCCAGGCCGATCAGGCAAGCCGCAGCAGCAACCAAGACCACAATGGCCACCAAGCCAATCCCAAAGGTCAGTGGTGAAGCGATGATTGCCAGCAAAACCCACCAGAAGACCCGCCAGCTGGAATGGGTGCTGGCTGGCCGCCCCCTCATGGCTGACCGGGTATTGGCCTTAATTGAGTAGTCAGCCAGGATCTTTCGACTAAGCTGCCGGGGCGTCCCTAATTTTTCCTCAATGGCTCCCCGGCTTATCAGGTTGCCATCGGCGATGAACTCATCGTAAAACTCCAGGGCATCCTGGCGCTCCTCCTCGGTCAGTTGGCCGAGGTAGGTTGCCAGTTCACTAATGTATTTCTCCCGTTCATTCATTGTTCTCATTCCCCTCCTCACTTGGGTTAAAGATCTGGTCCAGACTCTGCTTGTAGTCATTCCAGAGTTTGCGAACCCGGGTTAAATGTTTCTTTCCTTCTTCAGTAATCTGATAGTAGCGCCGGTTGCGACCCTGATAAGGCTGGTCGTAAGTCGTCACAAAGCCGTCCTTCTTCAGTCGGCGCAGGACCGGATACATCGTCGATTCCGAAATCGTGATCACTTCCTGAATTCGTTGCGTCAGCGCGTAGCCGTAGTAATCCTGTCGTTCAAGGATCGCCAGCACAATGCCATCCAGGAGATCGGCGGTAATTTGGATTTTCATCAGGATCCCCTCCTTCATTTAATATTATATATTATATAGTATTATCTGTAAACAAATATTGCATAATAAAAAAGCTGCCAATGAATCTCATCAGCAGCTTAAACAAACGATTCCTAAATATTAACGCCGTGCCATTGCTTCCTCGTAATCCTTGGTCCCGACAAAGATTGGGTGCAGGTACGGGTTGGTGTGCGTTTGTTTTGCCCGCTTCATGATAATGGCAAAGACAACCACGTTAATCACGATCGACAGGACGGCAATGATCCCCATCACGTGCGGATCCGCGGCGGTTGGGTGGACAGCCGGGTTCATCACCCCGTCCTTGTAAAGTACCGGCAGCACCGCAAACTTACCGGTCTCCTGAAATTCCGGCACGACCTGGGCGAACATGCACCAGATTGCCAGGGTGTTGGCCCGGTTCTGGATCCAGCCACCCTTGTTCCAAAAGGCCGCCGCAAATGTTGGGGCCAGCAGAAGGGCAACCCCGCAGTACCAGGTGTGGGTCGGCAGGTTCGCGTAGGTGTACTCGAAGTTCCAGACGTCATAGGCCAGAATGAAGAGCCAGGTCATGTCCGTCCACAGCATGTCGTGCTCATCTTTAGAAGAATAAATGCCAAACCACCCGGTCATACAGAAGACGTTGATGATTCCGGCCAGGCCATTCAGCACGTTCCACTAGCCACCGTAGAGCCAGACGCCCTCGGAGGGAGTGGGAAAGAACTCGCCTGCGAGTTCGTCTTCCCACCCCCGTCGACGCGGAGCTAGCCTATCCTGGTGGGCGTTGATTTATCAACGTTCAGGCTAGCTTCGCGTCGCAGCCAGCTACCGCGTTGCGGCATTTATAGCTATACAGCAGACAAAGGTAGCCGCGTAGAGCTTGGCATAGTGGAACCAGCTGTTCATGTGAACGTAGGTCTGGTTGTGCAGCGCCCACGACTGGCCCTGAGCCGCGCAAACGTAGATGGTAATGAAGTAAATGGTCAAAATCACCGGTAAAACGATGAAAAAGAAAACTCACCCAAGCTTGCTGCGCCGTGCAATTTCGTTGGTGACGATCAACCCCAGAAAGGCCAGAAACCAGCCAAGAAACTGCCAGGCGGCCTGGTCGCCATAAACTTGAAATAGCATCTGCTTCCCCTCCCTCAGGTAAGCGCTCTCTTATGCTCGCCTTCATTGTACAGGAGTGCTTATATTGTAGCAATGTGTGGAAATTGGAAATCAGTTCATTAAGCAACCGTTTATTTTGAATTATCCTTTAACAAGATACAATAAAATAACGATGTATTTTACGACTAATATCGCACGATTATGCAGGTGTTGGGCAAATCGACATTATTAACGCTTACTATTATTTGTGCTTTCTTTATAATAGAAAGTGATCAATGAGATTGGTCATTGATCATCTTTCTCAAATGTATTCTAAGGAGGGGTGTCTTATGTTTAACTTTGTATTTTGGGTTTTAGCCATTTGGTTTGTCGTCAATGTGGTATGGATGTGGTTTAAGCTCGACGATCAAAAATTACAAAAGACCTTCGCTTGGATTAACGTTTGTGCTATTGTTATTGGCTTCTGGGTATATTACAGCGTTACCCACGACGCTAGCGCCATTGATGGTTGGTTCATCGCAATGAACTGGGCGAACATCGTGGTCGCTGCCCTGCAGTTCTACTTCGGCTACAAGAACATGACGAATGTGCACCACACAACGCATCATGCAATTAGTTAAGCAAGAATTAAACGGAGTCATCAATTAATCGCGGATTTGGACAAATTACTGTTCAAATCCGCAATTTTTTGAGTTAAAAAATAAAATTAATTATGGAAAGCGCTTGCATTTAGTGAATAAGCGAACTACAGTAGGGGCGTAAAGTAATTAAAAGATATTTTACTCATCTGATGTTTTTATCTTTTTACTTTGAGTGGTTTTGTAGTTATGGGAGATGTTATTTATGAAAGCCGCTGTTGTACGTGATGCCTGTGATGGTTACTTTGACATCAAGGATGTTGACCTCCGGGATCTGAAGGCCGGCGAAGCTTTGGTAAAGATCGAATACTGCGGACTCTGCCACACTGACCTGCATGTTGCCGCTGGGCAGTTCGGAAAGGTTCCCGGCCGGATTACCGGTCACGAGGGAATCGGGCGAGTCGTGAAAGTTGCTCCCGGCGTGACCTCCGTCAAGGTTGGCGATCGGGTTTCAATCGCCTGGTTCTATTCCGGCTGTGGTCACTGTGAATACTGTGTCAGCGGAAATGAAGCTCTGTGCCGGCATGTGCTGAACTCTGGTTACACCGTCGACGGTGCGATGGCCGAATACTGCATCGTCAAGGCTAACTATGCCGTTAAGGTGCCCGAAGCGCTCAATCCGGTCAAGGCAACTTCCGTAACTTGTGCCGGGGTAACGACCTACAAGGCAATCAAGACCAGCCAAATCCGACCCGGCCAGTGGATCGCAATCTACGGTGCCGGTGGCCTGGGTAACCTCGGTGTTCAGTGGGCCAAAAATGTCTTTAAGGCTCACGTTGTTGCCGTTGATATCAACGATGCCAAGCTCGAGTCCGCCAAGCAGGAAGGCGCTGACATCATCATCAACTCCGCCAAGACGGATCCAGCCAAGGAAATTTAGGACAAGGTCGGTGGCGTTCAAGCAGCGGTTGTCACCGCAACCGCACCGATCTGCTACGACCAGGCAATTGCCTCCGTCCGTGCTGGTGGGAAGGTTGTCGCAGTTTCCCTGCCGAAGGGCAACATCGACGTGCCGATCTCCAAGACCGTCCTTGACGGAATTGAAATCATTGGCTCCCTGGTTGGCACCCGTCAGGACCTGGCGGAAGCCTTCCAGCTGGCAGCTGACGGTGGTATCAACCCGATCGTCCACACCCGGAAGCTCAGCGAGATCAACGACATCGTCGACGAGATGAAGAATGACGAGATCGTTGGCCGGATGGTCGTGGACTTCACCCACGGTGCTAATTAAAATTTTGATTTCCATGATTAAAAGCGGCTTAATTGCCGTTTTTTTGTATACAAAAAAGGCCGCCAAATTGGCGACCTTTTTGTGTATTAATGAATGTTGACTACTTAAGGGTAACAGTAGCACCAGCGGCTTCAAGCTTTTCCTTGATGTCGTTAGCTTCGTCTTCCTTAACGTCTTCCTTGATAGCTGAAGGAGCACCGTCAACCAGGTCCTTAGCATCCTTCAGGCCGACACCAGTGATGTCCTTAACAGCCTTGATAACCTTAACCTTGGCCTGACCTGGTTCAGTCAGTTCAACAGTGAAGGTGTCCTTAGCAGCAGCAGCGCCATCGGCAGCACCGGCAACAGCAACTGGAGCAGCAGCAGAAACGTCGAATTCGTCTTCGATTGCCTTAACAAGGTCGTTAAGGTCAGAAATTGATGCTTCCTTTAATGAAGCAATGATAGCATCCTTATCAAAAGCCATGTTTATTTCCTCCAATATTTAGGTAATTGATTGTAAATTGATATTGAACCGAGATACGGCAATTATGCGGCTTCGTCTTCCTTGTCGGCAATGGCCTTGACAGCACGGGCAATCTTCCGCATTGGGTCTTGCAGTGCAGATGCAAGCATTGACAACAGTTCTTCGCGACCTGGCATAGTTGCGTATTCGTTGATTTCATCGAGAGTCTTAACACTCTTTTCGATGAAGCCACCCTTGATTTCAAGAGCGTCGTGGTCATCAGCGAACTTCTTGATGATCTTAGCTGGGGCAATTGGGTCTTCGTTTGAGAAGGCAACAGCAGTAGGACCAGCAAAAGTGCTCTTCAGGTCTTCGTAGTCAGTACCTTCAACGGCACGGTCAAGAATCTTGTTCTTGATAACTGACATCTTAACACCTGCGTCACGAAGCTGCTTCCGTAAGTCAGTAACTTCGGCAACGGTTAAACCACGGTAATCAACAACGATAGCTGTTTGGGCATCGTTCAGTAAGCCCTGAACGGACTTAACGATTTCAGCCTTCTTAGCAATAGCTGCTTCACTCATGAATTTTCACCTCCTGCAATGTATTTTTGATCGGATTTAATAAAAAATCCCTATGACCGCAGACATAGAGAAGGAATTTGCATTTCTTCCTCGGCAGGCATCATTAAGGCTTACGCCACCTGAGTCTTAGGCAGAGTCATATTTAATCAACTTTGATAGTTTAACATATCCGTCCCGTCATTGTAAAGGGATTTTTTATTTTTCCTGACTTTCCTGCAGCCGGACCAGTTTGGCGTAGTAGCCATCCCTGGCCATCAGTTCGGCATGGCGCCCCCGCTCGACAATCTGGCCGTCACGCAGCACCAGGATCTGGTCCGCATTTTGAATTGTGGACAAGCGATGGGCAATCGCGATCGTGGTCTGTTGACTGCTCATCTTTTCGATACTCTCGGTAATTACTTTTTCAGTGTGGGCGTCCACACTGGCGGTGGCCTCATCCATGATCAGCACCAGCGGATGGCGGGCCATCACCCGGGCAAAGGCAATCAACTGCCGCTGTCCCACGGAGAGATTGCCACCATGCTCGCCCAGCAAGGTTTGGTAACCCCGGGGCAGCTGTTCGATGAAGCGATCGGCATCAACGGCCTGTGCCGCCTGCCGAATGACCTCGGGATTTGCCTCAGCGTTAAACATCCCAATGTTGTGAGCAATCGTTCCGTAGAAAATGACCGGTTCCTGGACGACTAACCCCAGGCGCTGACGTAATTCGTGCAGCGGGTAGCGGCGAATGTCGATCCCGTCGATCAGGATCTGGCCGCGTTGAAACTCATAAAAGCGCATCAGAAGATTGATAATCGAACTTTTCCCACTACCGGTATGGCCGACCAGGGCCACCGTCTGGCCAGGCTCGACCGTCAAGGAAATATCTTTGAGCACCGGCTGCTGCGGGTCGTAGCCAAAGGTGACGTGACGAAACTCAATCCGCCCGGCCCCGATTTTTAAGGGTTCATCCCCCTGCTTGGGCTGGCTCGTCGGCCGATCCAAGAGTGTGAAGACCCGGTTGGCAGCGACAATCCCCTCCTGAAAGGTTGCAAGATTATCCATCACCCGGTTCAGCGGATTAAAGAAGTTCTGCTGGTAAGCAATGAAGGCGTAGACCACCCCGGCGGCGACCATCGTCTGCTCACTGCGAACCCCAAAGTATCCTAATGTGGCAATTTCTGCCAAGATGAACATCAAGCTGACAATTGGGTACAGCAAAAAGGAATCGTAGTTGATTAGCCGGCTGCGCAGGTCAAAGTAATGGGTATTCTCCTGATTAAAGGCCTCTTCCTGTCGTTTTTGCTGGCCGAATTGCTGAATGACCTCGATCCCGCTCAGGGCTTCGTTCAAGCGGGTGTTCAACCGACTTAGGCTGGCACGGGCACGCTGGTAGACCGGTACACTGAGCTTTTGGTACCAACGGGTCAAAAGCAAGATGACCAAGAGCAAGCCCAGGGTCAGCCAGGCCAGCGGCGGACTCACCATCAACATCGCCACGAAGGCCGCCACCAGACCAGTCACGGCAACAACCAGGTAGAGGATCAGGTTCCAAAAGTCGTAGAGGGTCTTAGTATCGTTGGTGACCCGGGAGACGATCTCACCGACCGGCGTTTCATCGAAGAAGCGGATGCCGAGAGAATAGACGTGCCGGGCCAGGCGTTCACGCAGGCTTTCCAGCGTGCGCTCCGAACCGACCGCAAAGCTATACGCCTCCACGAATTGCAACAGGGCCTGGATGATCGTCAGGCCAAAGTAAATCCCCGCAAAAAGGACGATCCACTTGACCAGCACCGGGCCGTGACGCAGGTAGTGATCGATGTAGTACTGAATTAATCGCGGCAAGAGCAGGTTAACCACGCTCAATGCGACCGCCATTACAATTGCCAGGGCAAACTGCCACCAGAACGGGCGGGCCGCTTTGAAGAGTCGCCGCAGAACCACAGCTTGTTTCTGCCGCGTCAGCTTGGTTTGGTTATCCATCAATCTCCGCCTCCAATCGTTGCCGTTGCAATTGTTCTTGCAACGTGTCCCGGTACCAGCCCGGTTGTTTTTGCAGGTCCGCCGGCCTTCCCTGACCAGTCACAGTGCCGTCTTCCATCACCACCAGCCAATCCAGCTGGGTGGCCGTGCTTAGTCGACTAGTCGTCATTATCATTGTCTGGTTGTGTCGGGCCTCCAGTCGCTGCTCGATTGCGGTCGCCGTTTCAGCATCCACGGCCGAGAGCGGATCGTCCAATACTAATAGGCGGGAATCCCGGACCAGTGCCCGGCCCAAGGCCAACCGTTGCTTTTGACCGCCAGACAGGTTGGTTCCGTCCTGACCGACCTCAGTATCGTACTGCTCAGCCATGCCAGCAATCTCGTTATCCATGGCAACTCCTTTAACAACCGCCCGAACCCGATCCGCGGAAGCAGCCGGATCGCCGAAGCGGAGGTTTTCCGCAACGATTGCGGAAAAGAGAAAGTTCGTTTGGGGAACGTAACTGATCTGGCGGCGATAATCCAAAAGCGGCAGCTGGCGAATGTCCTGACCGCCCAGGGCAATGGATCCCTGGTAGTGGTCAAAGTCGCGGACCAATAAGCGTAACAGGGTCGATTTGCCACTGCCGGTTGGGCCGACGATCCCCACCTTGGCTCCCGCCGGAATGGTGACGTGGACATTGTGCAGGGCCGGCTGGTGACCATCCGGGTACTGAAAGCTTTCCACGGCTACCGCCACTTCCCCAAAGGCAGGCCGTGCCCCGGACTTGGCAGGCAGCCAGGCTGGTTTCTCCGTCAGCAGTGCATCGATCCGGTCGTAGCTGGCCCGGCCCCGCTCCAGGATGTTGAAAAGCGTCCCGATCGCAAAGAGCGGCCAGACGAGTTCGCCTAAATAGGTGATCAGTGTAACGAGCTGACCGACCGTCAATTGTCCCTGACCAACCAGCCAGCCGCCAACGCCGATCGCCAGCACATAGGTCAGTCCCATGATCAGGGTCGTTGCCGGGTTGAAAAGGGCGTCCCAGAAGTAGGCGCGCAGGTTGGTGTGCAGGGCGCGGTCAACATAGTGGTGGAAGTCGGCCAAATCGGCTTCCTCCTCACCCAACGATTGGATGACCCTGATTCCGCTGACGCTTTCCTGGGTTTTATTGTTTAACTGGCCAAACGCCTGCTGGGCCTGACCATAGGAGTCATGAATCTTGTTGCCGAGATGGTGGGCCAGCAAGACGAGCAGCGGCATCGGCAGCAGCGTGATGACCGTCAGGGGCCAGCTCACGAAGACTCCCATCGCGATAATCATCGAACCCCCGGTGATCAGTGAATCGGCTAGGGTGAGGATCCCGTAAGAGGCAACCTGGCGCACGGCCTCCACGTCATTCGTCGCGTGGGCCATCAAATCCCCCGTCCGCCAGCGCTGGTAGAAGGTCGGATCCATGATCATAAAATGGTGAAACAACCGACTGCGCAATTGCCGTTCCAAAACATAAGAACTCCCGTACAGCAGTTTTTGCCAGGCAAAACGCAGGAAGTACTGGACGATAGCCGCGCCGATCATAATGCCCAGCTGACCGGCCAGCCAGGCGGCCGCCACCCGGTGATCGCTGATGGCATCGACCACGTTCCCAATAATCCGGGCCGGCACCACGTTGCAAACCGCCACTAATATTAAGGCGATCACTCCGCCCAGATATTGTCGCCACTGCTGGCGAAAAAACCACCGCAGCTGTTTTAAGATTGCCATCTCAGTTCCCCTCCCTTGTAACCATATAGATTCATGATAACCGGATTGTGGTACTATGTGAAATACTTTTCACTGATGCGGATCGATCTGAAAATTGAATACTAATAGCCATGCCCCAATCGTATTGCAACCATCATAAAATAAGTATTTTACATTAAGTAAGGGAATCGTTAAAATCTATAGTTATAAGAGGAAGTGATAAATTTGGATACTAATAACAACCAAGGCCACATCCGGCACACGCTCCAGTCCCGCCACCTCTCAATGATCGCGTTGGGCGGCACGATTGGGACCGGGCTGTTCATCGCCAGCGGTTCGGCGATTACAACCGCTGGGCCGGGTGGGAGCCTGATCGCCTACTTCATCATGGGGCTGATGGTCTTCTTTTTAATGACCAGCCTGGCCGAAATGGCGACCTACAACCCCCGCAGTGGTTCCTTTGCCGAATACGCCAACCGCTACGTTGACCCGGCCCTTGGCTTTGCGATGGGTTGGAATTACTGGTTCTGCGGGGCCATCACCGTGGCGGTGGAACTGTCGACCGTTGGGATCGTAATGAACTTCTGGTTCCCCCACGTGCCACAGTGGGTCTTTAGTCTCTTAGCATTTGCCATTATTTTTATGATTAACTACTTCTCCGTGCGCGCGTACGGGGAAACGGAATTCTGGTTAGCCCTGCTCAAAGTCGCGGCCGTCATTATCTTCGTGATCGTCGGGATCGGGGTGATCCTCGGCCTGGTCGGTGGTCACCACGCCCCCGGCTTTAAGAACTTCACCTACAAGCAGGCGCCGTTTGTCAACGGGATCCCCGGGATCATCAGCGCCTTCGTTGTCTCTGGTTTCTCCTTTCAGGGAACCGAGATGGTCGGGATCGCGGCCGGTGAATCAGCGGATCCCAAGCACAGTGTTCCCAAGGCCATTCACGCGACCTTCTGGCGAATCCTGCTCTTTTACATTCTGACCATCTTCGTGATCGCCTGCATCCTGCCCTACACCAACAAGAACCTGCTGAGTTCGGACGTTCAGGATATCATCACCAGTCCGTTCACCCTGATCTTCCAGTATGCCGGGCTGCGCTATGCTGCCGGGATCATGAATTTCGTCATTCTGATCGCCGTTTTGTCGTCGGCTAATTCCTGGCTGTACGCGATCTCGCGGATTCTTTTCTCCCAGTCGATGGACGGTTTTCTCTGGAAAGGCTTCCGGGCAGTCAACCGGCGTGGGGTGCCAATCATCAGCTTTCTGGCAATGGCAGCCCTCAGCCTGGCGCTGTGGGCCCTGCAGTTCATCGGCCCAAACGTCTACAACTACCTGATCTCGGCCACCAGCCTCGGTGGCTTCATGGAATCTCGGGATTGCGATCGCCCACTACCGCTTCCGTCGCGGCTTTTTGCGGCAGGGGCACACCTTAGATGAGCTCGATTACCACGCGGGGCTCTTCCCGTTTGGCCCGATCTTCGCCTTCGTCCTCTGCGTGATCGTGATTGCCGGCCAAAACATCGATGCCTTTGCCAAGCTCGACTGGTCTAACATCCTGATCACCTACATGTCCGTTCCGCTCTTCATCTTCTTCTATCTCTACTACAAGCTCCGTCACCACACGCATTTGGTACCGCTGGAAAAGATGAAATTGAAATAGTAAAAAAGTTGGCTGAGGGAATTTCCCCCAGCCAACTTTTTTGTCGCCTTAATGCTTATGGCAGATTGTAAAATTTAAGTTGAACATTTAAGTGGACAGAAAAACCCATCAAGGTCTTTAATGGTGTTACCGTACAATCCATTAGAAAGAAGGACCTTGATGAGCACCACTATTTTATC
>NZ_JAOVYZ010000056.1 GCF_026413145.1 Limosilactobacillus kribbianus
GGAGAATTTAACCTATACCAGTTGACCAAAGCCAATGATAATTAGAGGTTATCATGCGGTGACCAGAAAACAAGTTGTATAGTAGCAAAATCCGAAAGGATATATTTATAGAATACGAGGAGATGTTTGGATGTCTCCCAAATGAACTTCGCCAAAAGAAGAGTCGGTAAACTAAATAATTGGAATTTTGATGGTTTAAGATGTTAAGAAGAGGAGGCAAACCGACGTGACCTATGAACAACTATCGTATTTTCTGACACTGGCAGACTCACCCAGCATCGCCGCGGCCGCTAAAAAGCTGCACATCAGTGTTCCAGGCTTGAGCAAGGCCGTTTCACAAATGGAGCGGGAGATGAGCCTGACGCTGTTTAACCGGAGCCGAATAGGGACATCGTTATCTTATACCGGCCGCCAGCTGCTGCCAGCGGCGCGCACGGCCTACTCCGCCATGCTGGAGCTGGACCGGCAGACCGAGGAACTGGTGAAGTCAAACCGCCGGCGCCTGCGACTCGGTGTTGCCAACACGATGACCAAGCAGCTGATGGAACAGATGGCCAGGTTGGAGGAGCAGTACCGCCTAACGATTGCGATCATGCCGACCAAACAGATCGTTGATGATCTCCGCGCGGGAGAACTGGACCTGGGGCTGATCATCATCGACCGGGCGCACCAGGATCAGTTGAGCGGATTGAATTTTCAATCGTTGGGGACGACCCGTTCCAAACTGATCTTTAGCCCAGACAACCAGTTGAATACGCTCGAAAGGCCGGGCAAGGAGGATATCGCCCGGCAATCATTCGTCCTTTTCAATGACTCCTTGGAAACCGATCTCTTCCGTTCGCTGGAAAAGAAAACAGGACCACTCCATCTGATGCTTAAGACGAGTGATCCTTCGACGATTTTTAGTTTGGTTCAAAACGAGAATGCCGTGACGATGGCGCTGGAATGGCACGCCCAAAATTCCGTTTTTGCGGGCCTGAGCGATTTGCCAACGCTAGATTTGTCCCCCTGGGTCGATAACTGCTTTGCGGTCGGTTGGCTCTACCGGCAAGGGGCGGACATGCAGGAGATCCTGAAGTCAATGAAGCAGCTAGGCGACATCGTGGGTTAGATCGTCAATGATTTCCTTAACGGGCCGGATTGCGTGGATGTTGCTGATCCCGTTGCCCAAGGTGGCGAGGCCGTTTTTCATGTCACCGTTCACGAGGGCGTTGCGGACGGCGCCCCGCATCAGCTTGCCGATCTCCTCGTTAGCAGCGCCCTGGCGGCTCATCTGCTGGAGCTTGAGCGCGAGGGTTGTTGGAATGGACCGGTAGTATGGCGATGGGGCTCCGCGGAAGAGGATCAGGCTGTCGGCGTTGTTGCTGACGATGAAGTTCTTGATGGTCTTGTTGGCCGGACATTCGTCGCTGGCAATGAAGACCGTCCCGCAGTAAACACCCTCGGCGCCCAGGGCAAAGACCGCATTAACGGTGCGCCGGTCCGCGATGCCGCCATCGGCCAGGACGGGGATGTCAACGGCGTCAACGACCTGCGGGATCAGTTCCAGGGTGCTGATGGACTTGTACGGCAGGTCGCCACCGTGGTCAAAACCGGTGACGACGACCATGTCCGCGCCCATTGCGGCGGCCGTCTCGAACTGCTCGACGGACGGATTATTCAGAGCCCGGTAGACCAAAATCAGGCCATTGTCCTTAATCTTGGCGAAGAGTTCGGGGATCAGGCGGTCGCCGACGTAGGCGATGGCCTTGACGCCTTCTTCAATGGCCAGATCCACCATCGGCGCGGTGAATTGGTCCGTTTGGGGATCGCCGGGCAGGACGCACAGCCCAAACGGCCGGTCGGTCAGGGCCTTTGTCTGCTCGATCTCGTCTTTCATCCGGGAAACGGCCTCGGCCGATGACTTGACATTGGTAGTCTGTCCGGCGTTGGGCGCCAAGAAGCCGAAGCCCCCCGGCCGCATTGACGGCAGCGACCAGTTTGGCGTCGGTAATCCAGTCCATTGGTGCCTGGATGATTGGCTTGTCGCTTCCTAAAATTTCAGTTACACGATTCTTGGTCATGATGATTTCCCCCTTCGTTGTCCTTATTAACAGCTTAGCAGGAAAGAGACGGGAGAAAAATTGAGGGTTGGCTAAGGGAACTTAACGTCAGGTTAATGCCCGCTAGCTTGCCCGAGCCGGACAAGGTAAAATGGAAGCAGCAGTGATAAGCAGAAAGGATGAATTAGAATGGAGACAACGATTCAACGTGACGGCCTGACGCTCCGTGGTGTGCTGGAGGGCACCGATAAGCTGAAGAATGACCGGGTAGCGATCCTGATGCACGGTTTTCAAGGGAACCGCGGCTATCAACCCGGCAAGTTATTGTACGACCTGTCCGCTAAACTGAACCAGGCGGGAATTCCGACGCTGCGTTTTGACTTCGCCGGCTGCGGCGAGAGTGACGGCGACTTTGCCCAGATGACGGTGCTGGGTGAAATCCTGGACGGGATGGCCATCATCGATTTTGCCCGGACCAAGATTGGGGCCCGGCAGATCTACCTGGTTGGTCACTCCCAGGGTGGGGTCGTGGCCTCGATGCTGGCGGGCTACTACCGCGACCTGATCGACAAGCTGGTGCTGCTGGCCCCGGCGGCGACGCTCAAGGATGACGCCCTCTACGGCCGTTGCCAGGGCAGTACCTATGATCCGAGCCACATTCCGCTGGCGGTCGAGGTCAACGGTCAGGAGGTCAGTGGCCAGTATTTCCGGACCGCCCAACTGTTGCCGATTTACGAGACGGCCCAGCACTTTGGCAACCCGACGCTGATCATTCATGGCCTAGACGACCAGGTGGTGTCACCAGAGGCCGCCCGCAAGTACAACGTGATTATTCCCAACACTGAGCTGCACCTCCTGGAAGGCGAGGATCACCTCTTGGAGGGCCCAAAACTGGCGGAGACGCTACAGACCGTGAGCGAATTTTTGCAAAAATAAAGGGAGTGGGACAGAACTCGCTTGCGAGTTCGTCTTCTCACCCCCGCGAGGCTGGCTAGGCGTTCCGGGCGTTGATTTATCAACGTTCGGAATCCAGCCAGCTACCGCGCTGTAGCATTTATAGCTATATAACAGTAAAGAGGCTGGATTATTTTGGTGGATTATTTTCTAGCCTCATTCTTTATTTTTAAATCACTAATCCGTTTCGATCATCCGAACCAGTTTTTGAATGTGGATTTCCATGGCGTCTAGGGCCTCCACCGGCAGCTGGAGGTCATTGAAAGCCAGGGGCAGTTCGGTGCAGCCGAGGATTATCCCGTCGACCTTATCTTCATTCACCATCCGGTCGACGATCTGCTTGAGGTGTTCCTGAGTCTCTTCCTTGACGATCCCCTTTTCCAGTTCGTTTTCGATTTTCGCACCAATGTAGGATTGTTCGGCCTGATGGGGAGTGATGATTGCGATTTCGCTGCCCACAAAGGCATCCTGGACAAAGTGCTGGGCCATGGTCGGTGCCGTTCCCAGCAGGGCCAGTCGTTTGAACCCATGGGTTTGGGCATATTCAAGCAGGGCGGCCGGAATTGAAACCATTGGCAGGTTAACCTGCGCCTGGAGCTGATCGAAAACGACGTGCGACGTGATTCCCGTTAAAGCAGCAAATTCCGCGCCACCAGCTTGAAGATTGTTGACGCCGTGGGCCAGGTAGTCAATCAATTGATCAAATTCGTGGTTGCCACTAAAATGCAGCACCTGGTAGACGCTGAGAGATTCGATGCTCAGCGGGAGCAAGGCACCAGTATCTTGGTAAACCTGGCGGCAGATTTCCCGATAGTAGATGATCGTTGATTCAGGACCGGTGCCGCCGATGAGACCTAATTTGCGCATAAGAAAGTCCTCCTGTCGCTTTATTAATTCAAAGTTACTTCGCCGGCTATGTCGGTCTCGAAGAATTTCGTGATTGCCGCGACGTCCATCCCCTGGCCGAGACCCCACATCAGCTTGGTGATGGCGCTCTCGGAAGTCATGTCGTGGGCGCTGATCGCTCCTTCGACCAGTGCCTGGCGGCCGACCTCGTACTTGGTCAGGTCGCTGCGCTCATACAGGCACTGGCTGGTCGCCACGACCGGGATCCCGCGCCGGATCAGCTGGCCGACCGCGGCGGCGATGTTGCGGCGAATGTAGGTCATCCCGCCGAGCCCGTACGCCTCGATCACAATCCCGTGACAGTCGTGTTTGGCCATCGCCTGCAGAAAGCGGGGATCGAAGCCGGGGAAGAGCTTGACCAGGAAAACGTTGGTGTCAATCTGGGTGTTGAGAACGCATTCCTGTTGGTGGTGCGGCCGACGGTTCATAATGGTAAAACCGTCGGAGGTCACGGCGGCCACCGGTGGCACGTTGACACTCTCGAAGGCGTTGAAGGCGGTCGTCCGCACTTTGACGCTCCGGCAGCCGCGCATGATCTTGCGGTTGAAGGCCAGGTAGATGTCCGGTGACAGCTGGGCGGCCGCGGCGAAGGCCAGCTGGAGATTGTCGGGGGCGTCGCTTAAGATGACGTTGATCGGGACCTGGCTCCCGGTGAAGATTACCGGGACGTTGATGTTTTGCAGCATGAAGGTCATCATCGACGCCGTGTAGGCCATCGTGTCGGTGCCGTGAGAGACGACGATTCCGTCGAAGTCGTTGCGGTAGCGGTAGATGGCCTCCGCAATCGTCTTCCATTCCTCGGGCTGGATGTTGGACGAGTCCAGCTGGAGGATGTCCTTGACAGTGACGTCGTAGGGGACGCTCCCCAGCATCTGCAGCAGCTGCTCGCCGGTTTCGCCGGGGACCAGGCCCTCGTCAGAGACGACCGAGGCGATGGTGCCGCCGGTGGATAGTAACAATAGTTTTTTCTGTGCCATGATCTGAACGCTCCCGTTTTTGTTTCAAATTTTAGTGGCTGGTCCCGGTAAAAACAAGCAATTTCAGATTAAAGTGCTATGAGAGGTTGACAAATTAAAATGAGAATGCTTTAATAATGTCAACAAATCACGAAGGGAACGAATTACAATGAAGTCATTAAACACGGCGAAGTATTATAACAACGATGCTTATTCAGCGTAATGTCTGTGCCGTTTCGGCGCGGGCAGGAGCGCTCGCACCGAAGCAGCGTTGTGTTTAATGCATCCCTGCTAGGTGAGTCCAATCTAGCAGGGATGGTCTCCTTAATTACTATTTTGCAAAAGGTCACCAACTAGATTGCCGAGCGGCTCGTCAGTCTGGTTGGTGTTTTTTTGGTTAAACTAAGGGGAAATGATTAATAATGAGTCTATTTAAGAAATCGGCAAACCGGTCCGAACCGGTCTTTAGCTTTGGTGAGAGTCTCGCTGTCCTGGTAGTCATTCTGTGTATCCTGGGCTACCTGATTATTGTTCGCAAGCAGGAGCCGCAAGCGCCGCTGTTCATCGCCTTCACCTTCCTGGCCATCTACGGCCGGCTGCGGGGCTTTTCCTGGGACACGGTCATGGATGGGATGCGCAGCGGACTGCGGGCCGGGGTTAATCCCCTGGTGATCTTCCTATCGATCGGGGTCCTGATCGCTACCTGGATCTTCTCCGGGACGATTCCAACGATCATGTACTTTGGTTTTAAGATCATCTCGGTCAAGTTCTTCCTGCCGACGGTCTTCATTGTTTGTACCCTGGTTGGGGTCGCCTGCGGGAGCTCCTTTACCACCGTCTCAACGATGGGGATTGCCTTCATCGGGATCGGGGCAACGCTGAAGATCAACCCGGGCCTGACCGCTGGGGTGATCGTTTCCGGGGCTTTCTGCGGTTCCAACATTTCGCCGCTGTCCGGGACCACCAACCTGGCCGCCAGCGTCGGCAAGATCAGCATTTACGAACACATCAAGGCGTTGATGATCACCGACATTCCGGCCTGGGCAATCTGCGTGGTGCTCTACACCATGCTGGGCCTGAACTCCAATAAGGTCAGCCTGACCGCTGTTCACCAAATGATGCACGGCCTGGTCAACGGTTTCTGGATCTCCGGTTGGGCAATGCTGCCGGTGGTTCTGCTGATCGTCCTGGCGATCCTGCAGGTCCCGGCCATTCCATCGTTGGGCCTCGGCTCACTCTTTGCCGCCGCCCTTGGTTGGATCCACGCGCCAGCCACCAGCATCAGCACGATTACCAAGACAATCATGATGGGCTACGTTTCCCACACCGGCGACAAGACCATTGACACCCTGCTGTCCAAGGGTGGGATCGCCAGCATGCTGACGTCCTTGGCCCTGATCATTTTCGCCCTGGCGCTCGGGGGACTTTTGATCAAGTTCAACATTATCGGTGCGATCATCGACCACCTGTCCAAGTCAATCATGACGCCGGGCCGGCTGACCACCGCCGTTGCCGTGACCTGCATCGGGGTCAACGTTCTGGTCGGGGAACACTACCTTGCCATTATTCTGCCGGGTCAATCCTTCCTGAAGTCCTTTGACCAGCTGGGCTTGAAGCGCAAGTACCTCACCCGGATCCTGAACGATGCCGGGGCGGCCGTCAACGCGATCATCCCGTGGTCGGTTTCCGGGGTCTTCATCGCTGGTGCCCTGCAGATTGACCCGCTCAAGTTTATCCCGTGGGCCTTCTTCCCGTTCCTGGTAACGATCCTCGCCATCATCACCGGGGCCTTCCTGAAGCCAACCGAAAAGCCAGCGGCGCGTGCCGAAGCCGCTGCGGCCTAGTTAACCGATTCGTTCCCAATTAATGAATAAATCCGCGCTACAAAATTAGTGCGGATTTTTTTGCGTCATGAAGAAATTTGAAAATAAAACTGCGGTTTTTTCCCGTATTTATTAATTAGAGCAATAAATACGAGGTGAACGAAATGAACAACGAAATTAGCATTCAGGATGACTTTGTCTTCGGCAGCGTGATGAGCAACAAGAAGCTCTGTCAGCAATTGATCCAGCTGATCCTGCCGGAATTGAAGATTGATCGGATTGAGTTTCCGACGGTCCAAAAGACAATCCAGGAGACCCAGTTCAACCACGGTGTCCGCTTTGATGTTTACACCAAGGACCAGGACGGCGTTGTCTACGAGATCGACATGCAGGTTCGGCACACGCGTGGCCTGCCGCAGCGGGTGCGCTATTACCAGGGAAGAATCGACAGTGAAATGCTGAAGCATGGTCAAAGGTACGCGGCATTGCGACGGTCCTTTGTGATCTTCATCTGTCCCTTTGACCCCTTTGGCCAGGGACTGCATCGGTATGACTTTTTAAGCTACTGTAAGCAGGAAAAGTCACTTGAGTTGGGCGACGGTCGCACGGCAATTTTCCTGAATACTAAGGGCACCAAAGATGATGTCAGCAAAGACTTGCGCAACTTCCTCGATTACGTGGATAATAAGGATGTAGTAAATGACGAGTACGTCGATGAGTTGAAGGATTACATCCATAATTTAAGCAAAAACACGGAATGGAGGAATGACTACATGGATAACAAGACCCACATGATGTTCCACGATGAAGACGTCCGTGAAGAAGGGAAACAAGCAGGAATTGCTTTAGGCAAAAAAGAGGGCCTGGCTCTTGGAGAGAAAAAAGAAATTGCTGCCGGAAAAATGGAGACGATTCGTGGCACAATCTCTCTACTGCGTGAAGCTGGTCTACCGGAAGAACAGCTGAAAGCCAAGGTACAGAGTCAATTTGACCTGACCGATCAACAAATGCAGGAGCTATTTAAATAACAACAAGCCCCGGGCAACGCAAGAAAGCACGTCGCCCGGGGGTTTAATGTTATTTATTTAAGCTGAAAGGCTTGAACATGGAGTTGGCATTCCCTTTCGGCGGCCAGGGCGAGTTCAACCAGACCCTTGGCATAGTAGCGCTCAGTGAAGGTGGTTGTGCCGGCGTTAACGAAGATTTCCACCGAGCTAGTGTCGACGAAGATCCGAATGTCGTCGAGCTCCGTGACCGTGGCGTAGCGGTGCGGATCATTGCCGCGGCGGGTCAGGGTAAGCTGGCCCTGCTCGTAGGCGAGGCTGACCAGGGCGCCATCCTGGTCGCTCAGGATCCAGGAAAAGTCGTGGGGCGTTTCTGCAAACTTGAGTGCTAATTCCGTGTGCTGCGGGTCGCTGACTGTCAGCACCTGCTGACCCGTTACTCGCACTTCATCATCAATGTCGGTCTGATGGCGCAGGGCGGCCAGTTCGCGGGCCGGCTGGGCGTGGAGGACGCCGTCAACCACCGAAATTTCCCGCGGCAGGGTCAGGGAGCAGGCCCACCCATCCGTGTGTTCCTGGGGCGTTTCGTCAAAGGGGCTCATCCAGCCAAACTGAAGCTGGCGGCCATCCGGGGTCGTGAAACTCTGGGTGGCGTAGAAGTTGTGCCCGTGATCGAGTTCCGCCGGCTGGCTTCCGGTGAAGCGCTGGGTCTGGTAGTCAAGCTTGCCGATCCGGTAACAGACCTGGGAGGTGTTCAAGAACCGCTTGCCCTGGGGCTTAATGCCCATCGGCGAGTAAACCAGGACGTCCTGACCATTGACGGAGAAAAGGTCGGGACATTCCCACATCCAACCCTCGGTGTCCTTGCCCTGGGACTCGATGATCGGGCCGCAGGATTCCCAGTGGAAGAGGTCGGTCGATTTGTAAAAGAGGATCCGGCCGAGCTCATCGCCCTGATGCTGGCTGCCGAGCACCAGGTAGTAGCTGCCATCGTGCTCCCAGACTTTCGGATCGCGGAAGTGCTGGGTGTTGTCGGCCGGGGCTTCGATGATCGGGTTGTGTTCGTACTTGGTGAAATGAACGCCATCGTCGCTGTAGGCCAAGTTCTGGTTTTCCCAGAAGTGGTCGAGGTCACCGTCGTCGTAATAGTGGTGGCCGGTGTAGAGCAGGTAGAGCCGCCCGTTTTTGATGATCGCCGAGCCGGAGAAGCAGCCGCCGCTGTCCTCGGGATCGCCGGGGACCAGGGCGATCGGCAGCTGCTCCCAGTGGACGAGGTCGCGGCTGCGGACGTGGCCCCAGTGCATCGGCCCCCATTCGGTGGAGTAGGGGTGGAACTGGTAGAAGACGTGGTAGTAGCCCTTGAAGTAGCAGAGGCCGTTCGGGTCGTTCAGCCAGCCACCGGGGGTCGTGATGTGGTAGTGCTGGCGATAACGCTGGTTGGTAACGTGGACGAATTTGCTTGGATCGAGTTTTTGCATGGTTCAACCGCCTTTCTGAAATCGCTTTCACATCAATGATACACATTCAGCCGTCCCTATGTCAAACGATTATCAAATGAAGGGCCATGAATTTTGCTAGAATTTAATGGTCTTTGCGATATTCACGTGCTGTCTCCCGCATCTTTTGCTTGAATGTCTTTGCAAAATAGCTGCTGTCATTAAAGCCGACTTTAAAACTGATTTCGGTAATGGTTAGCTCAGTCGAAGTCAGTAGTTGGCAAGCCTTTTTGATCCTAAAGCTATTGAGATATTCGATTGGCGTTTGCTGAAGATACCGATTGAATAATTTAATAATCTTGCTTTTACTGATGCTGAATTCTTTCACTAGATCGGCCAAGGTTAATCTGTTTTGATAATTACTCTCAATAAAAATGAGAACACGCTTTAACAGTGAAAAGTCAGCGCTTTTTCCCAAAGCGTTTTGGGAGAATTTAGGAAGAAGCTGGTATAAGTCGTTCCAGATGGCAAACAACCTCGCCTGAATTGCCAGCTTCGATTGTGCGGGATCCTTCAGTGTTAGTAAAGACAGCAGGATCTTCTTTTGCAGTGGATTTTGTTCACTTAACTTTAGGAACGGCACCCCATTATTGATAATTGGTTTAACGTATTCTTCCTCAAAGGCTGAATTGATACATAGTAGGGTGGGCTTAAAAACAACGCATAGGAACAAGCAATCTTGATGGTTTGAATTAAAGCCGAAATGCATTTGCTTGGAATTTACAAAGATCCCGTTTCCCTTGGATAGGGTAATGATGGTTCCGTTAACGTTGTAATTCATTTGACCGGCAAAAATATATGTGAATTCAAAATCATCATGCCAATGGTTGATCGCACGAAAATCCGGGTAAGACGATAAATTGGTATATTCAATTAAAACGGGATAGTCGCTAAAACTATAATCGACATTTTCCAATTCATGAAAGTCCATAAACAATTTCCTTATATTTTTAGATATTATTTTAATAGTTTTAACGATTAGCAGCAAATATAATTATGATATCAACTGATTCAAGGGAGCTGTTAAAATGAATAATTCATATCGGCGTGATAATGAGCTGCCCTATATTGCTACTAAGGAGGTCTTGCAGGAGCAGCTAAAGGCAAAGAAAGCATTTCGGGAGTACAACGAAGTAATGCCATTTGACCTTAAAAGGGGGCGAGAACTGATTGCTGAGTCTGGAATCAGACATGGCGCGGAAATATACCTGGAACCGCCTTTTTATTGTGAGTATGGGAATCATATCAAAGTCGGCGATTATTTTTACGCTAATACTGGCTGCATCATCTCTGACGTTGGTGAAGTTGTGATTGGTGATCATGTCTTGTTCGGCCCGCGAGTAAATATTTTAACGGCTGGCCACCCGATTCATCCGGTAAGTAGTAATTCTGGATATGAATATGGAATGCCGATCACGATCGGCAATAACGTTTGGCTAGGCGGGAATGTTACTGTCTGTCCGGGCGTTACCATTGGCAATAACGTGGTAATTGGCGCAGGAAGCGTGGTCACTAAGGATATTCCTGACAATGTGGTCGCCGTAGGTAATCCGTGTCATGTCCTGCGAAAAATAACGGAAGCGGATAAGCCTTATTACTTTAAGAATAGGAAATTCGATGATGAGGCTTGGGAAGCCATCCAGAATAGAAAGTAGTGAAAGCTCATGAAGTATATTCTGGCACTATTGGTTGTTATCCTGATTATTATCTTGCTTTCCGTGTATGATGGTAAACTCAGCAAGTAACGACAATGAATCTCAACTTATTCATGCGTTTACTAGCGGATAGTTTACCTAATGACTAGCTCCTCATAAATATTGAGATAGCTGCAAATTGATGTAACTGCAAAAAGCCTTCAGCTTTGACCTTTGCTGAAGGCTTTTTGTTTGCGGTAAGTCATGTGGTAATAAGTCAAGATAAAATTATCACTGACAAACTTGTTTTGACCAGATTTTTGACGCACTTAAATAAGCCTTGGTACCAAGGTGTTTTAAAAGCTAAGCGTCGAGAATCAA
>NZ_JAOVYZ010000057.1 GCF_026413145.1 Limosilactobacillus kribbianus
GATAAAATAGTGGTGCTCATCAAGGTCCTTCTTTCTAATGGATTGTGTGGTAACACCATTAAAGACCTTGATGGGTTTTTCTGTCCACTTAAATGTTCAACTTAAATTTTACAATCTGCCATATCATAATCTTTATACAATTATTATAATGGATATTAATGCATTTATAAAGTTTTAATTAAGCCCAATAGAAGTTTGGCCGGTAAACCATCTGGTAAGGGCAGTCATCTTGCTGCCAGTACCACTGGTAATTAAATTCCTGAACCGCCATGTTCGGATTGCCATGGCCCCATGGTGCCTGATCGCCATAGTAGGCGTTAGTTGAAATGCACATTGGGTTGCTGCCGCCAGTTGAAATTACTGAAACGTGGCCGGCACCTCCTGCGGAATGGCCCGGATTTCCCCAAACGACGATGTCCCCGTAGCGAACATCCTGGACACCTCGGCCGGAACCCGCCAGGTAATAGCCATTGGCTAACAGATAGCTGCCGATGTTATCGGTTGAATAAATCAGCGCCGGCCGTGAACCGCCGGCAGACCAAACCGCCATCGTCATCGAGCCGGAGCAGTCAGCGGTTCCGTCACGACCGGTCCGTGAACCATACAGGGAATAGGTTAACTTGCCTTCCCGGTCTAAGAACCAGTTGATGACCCGCTGGCTAAAGCCAACAAAGCCGCCCCAGCTCTGCAGAGTAACCTTGTGACCGTCAATCCAGTGCGTCCCGGTGTACATATTAGCGTTGACGGGATCAAAGTAGTACCAATTATGTCCGACAAAATCGGCCCAAGCATTTTCCGGGTCGAAGTAATACCAATTGTTGTTGATCTTTTGCCAACCGGTCAGCGCCCAGGCGTTAGTATCGTCAAAGTAGTACCAGTTGCCGGCTGCCGTCTTATACCACCCCGTCCGAGCAACGCCATCATTATTGAAGCAGTACCAGCGATTATTAATCTTTTGCCAGTCGGTCAGGGTACTACCATTGTCGCCGAAGTAATACCAGCCATTCGCATCCTTGTACCAGAAGTCATGGGCAAAGGTGTTAGTTGCCCGATTGAAGTAATACAGGTGGCTGGCAAGCCGATTGATGCCAGCAGTGAGTCCAAGGTCAGCGGTGTTAAGGTCACCGGTCGCGGCATCGAAGGTATAAGTCTTGCCGTCCGCATTAAACTGCGTCTGCCGTTCCCCCGTCTGTAGATCATAATACTGAAGCAAGCCGGTTGCCGAATTGTAGACCAAGCCTGTTTCCTGGGCCCCAGAGTTTGAATCAAAGGCGTAGTAATGATCACCGATCTTCGTAATCCCAGTGGCTGCTTGCGCCGTCGCCGGATCAAAGTAGTACTTGCTGCCGCCAATGGACTGCCAGCCCAGTGCGGCCGCACCGTTGTCCTGGAAGTAATAGTGGGAGCCGTCGATCTGCTGCCAACCGGTCTGCATCGCGCCATAGGTTCCGTCATGCTGCTCGTTGAGGTAGTAAGTAGCATCCGCAAGCTTTTGAATCCCGGTCAGCATTGCTCCCGTTTCCGGACTCAGGTAGAACCAATGATTGCCAATCTTGTGCCAGTTTGTCTCCATCCAGGCATTGACGGTGTCAAAATAATACCAGGAGTCGCCGAGCGCCTGCCAGCCGGTTAAAGCCCAGGCATTCGTATCATCGAAGTAATAGCGGTGGCCGTTAATTGTCGACCAGCCCGTTTGTCCCTGACCGTCCTTTAAGAAGTAGTACCAGCGCCCGTTGATAAAGTGCCAATCGTTGTAGGCTGCACCATCATCGGCGCCTCCAAAGCCGTACCACTTGCCGTTGATCTGCTGCCAGCCAGTCTGCATTGCACCATAGGTTCCGTCATGCTGCTCATTCAGATAATAAGTCCGGTTATTAATCGTCTGCAAGCCGGCCAGCATTTGCCCCTGATTGGCCGGATCAAAGTAATACCATTGACCGGCGAGCTTGCCCCAGCCGGTGTGGGCAGCACCGTTATTTTCAAAGTAATACCAGTGACCATTGACGATTTGCCAGCCGGTCTTCATCGCCCCATAGGTCCCATCGTGCTGTTCATTCAGGTAGTAGGTTGCGTTGTTAATTGTCTGCAGGCCAGTCTCCATGGCGCTACTGGTAGTATTCATGTAGTACCAGGTATTATTAACGGATTGCCAGCCGGTTGTGTTGGTACCGTTCTTGAAGTAGTACCAATTGCTGCCCTCAGTCTGCCAGCCGCTTGGCGTTTGGCCTGCAGCGTTTTGCCAGGTATTATTCGCCTGTCGCGTGTAGCCGTTGATTGTTGTCGGCACCGTGGCCTGCTCCTGCTGGCTAGTCTGCTGATCAGTAGTCTGCTGTTGGTCCGTTGTGGTTGTCTGCTGAGTGGCCGTCGCAACGCTGGTAGTCGTTGTCACCGCAGCCGTATCAGCCGCATGAACTGCTTGTGGCGCGGCCACCGTTGCCAGACCGATCCCCATGGTCACAAGGCACGCCGTCAGCCACATTTTCCCCGCTTTATACAGCTTAAAATGTGTTTTCATAAATTACTCGATCCCTTCAAAATAATAGAATTCAACACTTTAATACTAACATCGTTTAGCCGGGGTGAAAGAACTTGTCAGTAAAGGGACAAAGTTTTCAGCCAACGTGAAATGCATCGTCACGCACCACGAGTTAATAATAGGTAGCTTTTTCGGACACTTGTTTAATAATATTCAATGATGTAACGACTATCTTACATTAATGTTGCAAAGATGTTACAATATAAATAGAAGGAGTGGATAAATTAGATGCTCGATAGAGGGGAGCGCTAAATCATGATTAAAGTTACAAAAAAATTATTAAATACCTCGCTAGCTTTATTATTAGCGTTAGGAATTAGCGGCTGTGCGGCCACTAATCAGACTTACACCCATAAGACTTCCAACGAGCCCACAAGTGCTAAGACCGTCAAGCAAAGTTCTGCCCAGCATAAGGCCGCAACCAAGGAGAGTAAACAGGCAACTAAGAAGAGCAGTACGACGGCAGAAGCAACGACGAGTACTGCTAATGAGAGTAGCAGTGCCGCAACCGCTGAGAGTGCGCCAACTGCCGCAATGACAACGGCTGCCGCCACGCCGGCGACTACGAATCAAGGTAGCGTGACTGCCCAGCAGCAAAGTCAAGCGGCAGCCGCCACTACTTACCAGCAGAGTAAGGGCAATGCAACAACTGCTAGCCAAACACCAGCCGTCACAACAACTGCACCCAAGTCAACCACGTCGGCAACTACTGGCCAGCAGCAAATCCAGCTCGGCCTCGGTGATGTTGCCGTCTGGACCGACTCCTATGGTATTACCCACCACGTTGACAGTGATGGAATGGATCGTCAGACAATCGCCGGAAGTAGTCAAGTGAACTACGAAGATTGGTCTGGCCCTCTGCCGACTGATGCCCAAGTAATTCACAACGGCGAAGAGCCGAGCGAGCAAATCCAGCTCGGCCTCGGTGATGTTGCCGTTTGGACCGACTCCTATGGTATTACCCACCACGTTGACAGCGATGGAATGGATCGTCAGACGATTGACGGCAGCTCCGAAATTCACTATGAGGACTGGTACGGTTCACTGCCGACCAACGCGCAGGTAATCCACAGCGAAACTTCAATTGGTAATTAAATAGTTAAGATTGGGATCATCCAAGACGGATTGGTCCCTTTTCTATGTTATTTTATCGACAGATGAACTAAAATGGTTCTGTACTAAGGTTCAAAGAAAGGGGCTTTTTTAATGCGCAATCAGCACATCTATTCTCATAAACTTAGAAACAGCTTGCTAGTAGCTGGCGCAGCATTATCGTTGGGCTTGGCGCTCAACACCAATGCTAACGCGGCAACCAATACTAACACCACTCAGGAACCGGCAACGACCCAAACGACGGTTGCCAACAATGCAACGACGACTAGTCCGGCAGCAACGGTCACGAACACAGCTACCGATAAGACCAACAGTTCTACCACCACGACGGACACGACTTCTGCAACGACGGCAACCACGACTAATACTGCCACCAAGAATGACAGCACAAGCAAGGCTACAACAACGCCTAGTGACCAAACATCAACAACTAACACCACCACGACGCCTGATGACCAGACAGCAACATCCGACACCACTACAACCACGCTGCCGACGGGTAAGGCCGGCTGGCAGCAAGTCAACGCTAACTGGTACTACTTCAACCAGGATGGCTCTGCTACCACTGGCTGGAAGAAGATTAATCAGTGGTACTACTTCGACCCAACCAACGGTCAGATGCAGACAGGCCTGCAGAAGATCAATGGTCACTACTACTACCTGAATACCCAACACGATGGTACTTATGGGGCAATGCAGACCGGCTGGCAAAAGATTAACGGTCAGTGGTATGGCTTCGGTGGCGCTAACGATGGTGCTGCCTACACCGGTTGGCACAAGATCAACAACCGCTGGTACTACTTCCAGGAAAATGGTCAAGCCCAAACCGGCTGGCTCCAAACTGCCGCCCAGAACTGGTACTACTTCGACCCAACCAATGCCTGGGCACTGACTGGTTGGCAAAAGATTAACGGCAATTGGTACTACTTCGATGCCACCAATGCTTGGGCGCTTAAGGGTTGGCATACCATCAACGGCAGTCGCTACTACTTTGATCCAACCAATACCTGGGCCGTTACCGGCTGGCAGAAAATCAATGGTTCTTGGTACTACTTTGATAGCAATAACCACGTCGTCACCGGTTGGCAAACCATTAACGGCCACCATTACAACTTCAATTGGACAACTGGCGAGGCAATGACCGGTTGGCAAAAGCTCGGCGGTTACTGGTACTACTTCGACCCAACCAACGCCTGGGCACTGACAGGGCTCCAGGAAATCAACGGCAACATTTACTACTTTGATCCTGGCTACGACAGCGCTGCTCAGGGTTGGCGCTGGCTGAACAAGCAGTGGTACTACTTTGACCCAACCAATGCCTGGGCAAGCCGGGAAACCTCTTCTCAATTGGAAAACGGTTGGCAAAAAATCAACGGCTCCTGGTACTACTTCAATGCTAAGGGGCAGGCAGTTACCGGCTGGAAGCAATTCAAGAACGGTGACTGGTACTACTTCAACCCACAATCAGCCGCAATGGTAACCGGCAACCAAAAGATCAACGGCAAGAACTACCGCTTCGCTAACAGTGGTAAATTGCTGTAATTAATTTAATCACTGATTAAGAGCAGACACGCGTCGAGGGATAGGCGAATGCCTGCTTTTTTGCTCTCTGGAACAACTATTAATTATTGGCGGAATGGGTTAGAATTAAAGAGGTAATCTAATCTTTGACTATAACCGATAAGGAGATTATTTTTAATGACTAACAAACATATTTATTCACACAAAATCAGGAATTGTGTTCTATTAGCCGGTGCTACCCTGGCCTTTGGGGTCTTCGCGAATACGAATGTTCACGCCGATACCACAAGCAACCAGGCAACAACCACTGCAACAACGCAGACTGCTGGGCAAACAACCACTGCGACGGCTACTACCAACACCGCCGAGGTTAAGGCAGCGGCCACTGACGTTGCACCCGTTGAAGCAATCAAAAATGCCGAGACTCCGGCAGCGGCCAGTGCGGCGGCTAGTGACGCCGTAAAGAGCCAAGCAGCAGAGATCAACGCTAACTACCAGGCCAAGATCGATAACCAAACGGCAGCTAACAAGGCAGCCGAGGATAAGTTAGCCACCGATAACGCAAAGGCTTACAGCTCAGCATCCGCTGCCCTAGCCAAGGGTGATACTAGCATTCTGCCTTCCCAGACCGCTGCGGCGGCAAAGCGGGATCAGGCAATCAAGAGTGCCAGCGACGCTTACTCATCCGCAAACGCAGCGGCCCAGTCAGCCGTCGACAAGGCCTCCGCAGCTGCTTCAGATGCTGCAAATGCTTATAATTCGGCAAGCGCCAGCGAAAGCGCTGCCCAAGCAACCGTTAGCCAAGCTAGCGATGCCGCTAAAAGCGCATCAGATGCCGCAGTGGCAGCAAAGGATGCTCTTCAAAAGGCTAGCGAAGCAGCTAGCAGCGCTAGCACTGCAACCGCAAGTGCCCAGGATGCAGTTAACAAATTAGCGGCCGACGCCAGCGAAGAAGCCAGATCAGCTGCTAACCAAAAATTAAACGACGCCAAGGCCGCTCAATCGTCTGCCGACGCCAGTCTCAAGGAGGCTCAAACCGCTGCCGACGATGCCAACAAGAAGGCTGACGACGCCAATGCTAACCTGAAGGATGCTCAAGCTAAACTTGAGGCGGCAAAGGAAAATACGGCCAAGCTCAAGACCGCAAATGACAACGCGGCCAAAGAACTTGCAACCCAAAAAGATAATCTGACGAAGGCACAGGCGGCCAATAAGTCCACATACGACCAAGCAGTGCAGGACGCCAATGATGACTTCAAGAATTCAACGGATGCAGCCACCTATCTGAGCCAACTCCAAACAGATCAGAATAAGGCCTACAACAACCTGGTCGCTGAAGATGCACAAAAGATCGAGGCTTTAAGCACTGAACAAGCCAACGCGATTAAAGCGATGACCGAGGCCATTAATCAACAGCGTGATACGCGAATCAAGGAACTGGGCGGCCAGCCATCGCAGCTGCCAACCGGTGATAAGAATACCTGGAAGCAGGATGGCGACAACTGGTATTACTTTGGCAACGACGGAACGGCCGTCACCGGCTGGCAGACGATCGGCAACCAATGGTACTACTTCGACACCACCACTGGGGCAATGGCAGCTGGCCTGCAAACCATCGACAGCAAGACTTACTACCTCAATCCCAACCACGACGGAACATACGGTGCTATGAAGTCCGGCTGGCAAGCGGTTGATGGCAACTGGTACTACTTCAATCAACGCCATGATGGCTCGTTTGGCGCAGCCTATACCGGTTGGCAAAAGATCGGCAATCAATGGTACTACTTCGACACTACTACCGGGGCAATGGCAGCTGGCCTGCAAACCATTAACGGTAAGACATACTACCTCAATCCTAACCATGATGGAACGTACGGCGCCATGAAGTCCGGCTGGCAAAAGATTGACGGCAACTGGTACGGTTTTGGCGGTCCAAACGATGGTGCCGCCCTTACCAGCTGGCAAAAGATCAACGGGAAATGGTACTACTTCGAAAACGATGGCAAGGCCGCTACTGGCTGGCAGAAGATCAATGACAACTGGTACTGCTTTGACACTGCCAACGCTTGGGCACTGACCGGCTGGCAAAAGATTAATAATAGCTGGTACTACTTTGACACTGCCAACGCTTGGGCACTGACTGGCTGGCAAAAGATCAATGGCCACTGGTACTACTTCGACTTAGACAATGCTTGGGCACTGACTGGCTGGCAGCAACTCAACGGTCGTTGGTACTTCTTTGACCCGACCAATGCCTGGGCACTGACTGGCTGGCAATACATCAACCACCGCTGGTACCACTTTGACACCGTCAACGCTTGGGCTGACACCGGCTGGCAGAAGATCAATGGCCACTGGTACTACTTCGACCCGACTAATGCCTGGGCCGACACCAGCTGGCAATCACTCAATGGTCGCTGGTACTACTTCGATATAACGAACGCTTGGGCAGCCTCTGGTTGGCGCTACACGTCTAATGGTGGCTGGTACTACTTCGACCCGACGAACGCTTGGGCTGTAACTGGCTGGCAAAAGATCAATGGAAAATGGTACCACTTTGATGACAGTGGTCGGATGACAAACTAAATTCAAATTGATAAACAAAAAGAAGCAGGATTTCACAATTATGAAATCACTGCTTCTTTTTCGTTTGTTTAAATCAATTTATAATTTCGCCGTCAACTTCACATCCGGGTACTTCTGCTTGAACCAGTTTTCGGCAAACTGGTTTTCAAACAGGAAGAGCGGCTGGTCGTGGATGTCCTTGACCAGGATGTTGCGGGACGAGGACATCTTCTCGTCCAGCTGGTCGGGATCGATCCACCGTGCCGTCTTATGGCCCATTGGCTCCATGATGACATCGGAGTTGTACTCGTTCTTCATCCGGAACTTGAAGACTTCAAACTGCAACTGACCGACCGCCCCGAGAATGTAGTCGTTCGTCGTGTAGGACCGATAGAGCTGAACGGCCCCCTCCTGGACCAGCTGGTTAATCCCCTTGTGGAAGGACTTCTGCTTCATGACGTTCTTGGCGGAAACGCGAACGAAGAGCTCCGGCGTGAACTGTGGCAGCTTTTCGAACTGCACGACTTGCTTGCCGGTGTAGATCGAATCCCCGATTTGGAAGTTCCCGGTGTCATAAAGCCCGATGATGTCCCCAGCCACGGCCGTTTCAACGTTCTCCCGCGTGTCGGCCATAAACTCCGTCACGTTCGACAGGCGCAGCGGCTTCTGCGTCCGTGCCAGGGTGACGTCCATCCCCCGGTCAAACTCACCGGAGCAGATCCGCACGAAGGCGATCCGATCCCGGTGCCGCGGGTTCATGTTGGCCTGAATCTTGAAGACAAAGCCGGAGAATTCTGGATCCAGTGGCTTAACGATCTGGCCGTCCTCGGTCTTATGGTCGCCCGGTGCCGGCGCGAATTGGAGGTAGTTCTCCAGGAAGGTCCGGACCCCGAAGTTCGTCAGGGCCGAACCAAAGAAGACCGGCGTCTGGTCCCCGCGGGCAATCTTGTCCCGATCCAGTTGGTTACCGGCAACCTCGACCAGCTCCATTCCGTCCAGGGCGTCCTGCCACTCGCCATCGCCGGCCAGTGGGTTCTCCCCTTCGACGTCCCCATCGTCATTCAGCGGCAGGTAGGGATTGTCCGGATCGGCCGGGTGGGTCAGGGCAACCCGGTGGTTAAAGCGGTCGTAGATCCCCTTGAACTGGTGACCGGAACCGATCGGCCAGTTCATCGGGTAGGTCTCGATCCCCAGCACGTCCTCGACTTCGTTTAAGAGATCCAATGGCTCCCGAGCATCCCGGTCAAACTTGTTCATGAAGGTAAAGATCGGAATTCCCCGCATCTTACAGATCTGGAAGAGCTTCTTGGTCTGGGGCTCGATCCCCTTGGCGGAGTCGATCACCATTACCGCGGAGTCGACGGCCATCAGGGTCCGGTAGGTGTCTTCGGAGAAATCCTCGTGCCCCGGGGTGTCCAGGATATTGATCCGCTTGCCCTGGAAGTCGAACTGCATAACGGAGGAAGTAACCGAAATCCCCCGCTTCTTTTCGATTTCCATCCAGTCGGACTTGGCAAAGTTCCCGGTCTTCCGCGCCTTGACGGTTCCGGCTTCCCGGACGACGCCCCCGAAGAGGAGGAGCTGCTCGGTGATCGTGGTCTTCCCGGCGTCAGGGTGGGAAATGATGGCGAAGGTCCGCCGCTTATTAACTGCTTCAGCTAATTCTTTAGTTGATTTCATCGATAAAATCCTTTCATTTTTATTTTCGCGAAATATCTCTACTATATTAATATAATTTTTCCCCAAAGTCTAACTTTCCAAATTCTTATAGAAAGGTTAAACTATTAATGTTCCGTTGAATTAGAACGCGCTTTTTTGCTATATTAGTAAGAGTGTTAGAATTTTTTGGTCGAGGTATTAATCTTTATGGATAACAATAATAATCGCGAATCGCGCGAAGAATACCGGAAACGGATGGAAGAGCGGATTCGCAAACAGGTTAACGAAAACCGTCAGCAGGAAGAGGCAGAGGAGCAAGCACAGCCGCGCCATTTCAGACCACGCCGCAATGATGCTCCCCAACCCAAGCGGGATCCTGAGCGTCTTGTTAAGCACCATTATCAGATGCCAAGATGGATGAAGGCCTTGATTTGGTTCTTAATCATTATCGTCGCACTCGGCGGCTTCTATGAATATCATAAAATTCATTCTGCTACAAACAAGATCTTCACCAACGGGAATGGCCAGATCAGTAAGAAATTGCAAAAGGGTGAACCCGTCTCCGTCCTGGCGATGGGGACCGATGTTGGTGCTCTGAACCGGGGTAACAAGGGTGGGAACACCGACTCGATGGAGCTCTTCACCATTAACCCGAAGAAGAAGACGATCACGATGACTAGCATCCCGCGGGACATCCTGGTCCGGGTCAACACTAAGGAAGGTCCTGACTATGTCAAGCTGAATGCCGCCTATGCAATCGGTGGGCCAAAGCAGTCGGTCAAGCAGGTAAAAGAGCTACTAGGTGTGCCAATTGACTACTACGCGGTCATCAACATGGGGGTTCTGGAAAAAGTTGTTAATTCCGTCGGCGGGGTTACCGTTGACAACCCATTTGCTTTCACTTATGAAGGTCACCACTTCAAGAAGGGGAAGCAACACCTGAATGGTGCAAACGCCCTGAAGTATTCCCGGATGCGTTACCAGGATCCAAACAACGACTACGGTCGGCAAAAACGCCAGCAACAGATCCTGACAAGCGTCATCGAACAGTTCAAGAACTCCGGCTCGATCTCCGCTGCCAATAAGATCCTCGATGCCGTGGGTGATGGGGTCAAGACTAATATTCCGATCGACGATATTGCCACCCTCTACGGGAACTACCACGGGGCAATGGCAAACGTTAAGACTTACCACTTCCAAGGCCAGGATGCGACGATCGACGGCGTTTCCTTCCAGATTGCTAGTCCAAAGGAAATTAACCGGGTTTCCAAACTGGTTCGCAAACAACTGGGCTTGAAGCCAAAGAAGATTGTCAACCACGAAACGAAGATGTACAAGTCACAGCCAAACTACGATGGCTACAACAATACCAACTTCATCCTGCCGGGTGGTGCCTCCTATAACACTCCTGGAAGCGGGAATGGCAGTGACAAGGTTATCGGCAGCAGTAGCAGCTCATCTCGTCGTTCTAGCCGCTCCTCTTCTTCAAGGAGCATCTATGAAACACCAAGCGAAACTAGTGGCTACTCATTGTACTAATACCAAGAAAGAAAAAACAGTTGAGAGAATCTCAGCTGTTTTTTCTTTGCCTCTACTTTAACTTTATTAACCCCCGAAATGTCAAATTAAGTTAGAAAAAAGCTAGTTGCTCATCGGTGACGTGCTTCATGAATACTTCAAGTGGTGTGCGGTAGTTCAATGACTTGCGAGGAATGTTATTCCGACGATGCAT
>NZ_JAOVYZ010000058.1 GCF_026413145.1 Limosilactobacillus kribbianus
TAAAATAGTGGTGCTCATCAAGGTCCTTCTTTCTAATGGATTGTACGGTAACACCATTAAAGACCTTGATGGGTTTTTCTGTCCACTTAAATGTTCAACTTAAATTTTACAATCTGCCTTTTATAGTTTACCACAACGAGAATTTTGCTATTATATAAGTAAGCATTTTCAAAGGGGGATTCCATAGTGGAAGAGAAATTTCTAATTGGAACGTATACGAAAAAGGATAGCAAGGGTGTCTATGCCGTCACCCTGGACGATTCGGCCGGCAAGCTGACCGACGTCAAGCTGGCAATCCCATCACAGAAGCCGGCCTACCTGCAGGTTGGTGATGATGACCTCGTCTTTGCCATCAAGCAGATCGACGACCAGGGCGGCGTGGCCTCCTACTCACTGAAGGACGGCAACGCCAAGATGCTCTCCAAGGTCCTGGCAGCAGGTGCCCCACCGGCATACGTTGGCTTGGATCGTGACCGCCAGTTGCTCTACAGTGCCAACTACCACACGGCCAAGGTTGACGTCTTCAAGATCAACGCCGACGGGACCCTGACCCAGACGGACTCCGTAACCCATCAGGGTGCTACCGGTCCGCGACCGGAACAGGAAGCACCGCACGTTCACTACGCCGACCTGACGCCGGACAAGCGCCTCGTCGTCTGCGACCTGGGGATGGACCTGCTGGTGGTCTACGACGTCTCCGCTGACGGCAAGCTGACCGCCGTTTCCCGCTACAAGTGCGAGGACGGCTTCGGCACTCGTCACATTGCCTTCCACCCGAATTGCAAGTACGCTTACGTGCTGGGCGAACTCAGCAGCAAGCTCGAGGTCCTGAAGTACAACGCCGCCGACGCCAGCTTCACCCACGTCCAGACGATCAAGACCATTCCGGCCGACTGGACTGCCCACAACGGTGCTGCTGCCATCCGCTTCTCCCGTGACGGCAAGTTCATCTACACCTCCAACCGGGGCGAGAACACGATCGCCGTCTTCGCGGTTCAACCGGACTTCACCGTCAAGCACATCCAGTCGATCTCCACTGAGGGCGACTTCCCACGGGACTTCAACCTCAGCCACGACGACGCCTACCTGCTGGCCTCCAACCAGAACAGTGACAACCTGACCCTCTACAAGCGGGACAGCGCCACTGGCAAGCTGACCATGCTCCAAAAGGACGTTGCCTGCCCAGAGCCGGTTTGCGTTCAGCTGTGGAAGTAACTTAACAATTAAAAACAACCACAAAAACGCCTAGGATCAATCAAGCCATCCTAGGCGTTTTTCTACTTCAGTTGTTCAATTGCTGCCAAGAAATCATCGGGCACTGGCGCCTCCAGGGTAATGTTCTCCTGCTTGAACGGACTATAAAATTGCAGCCAGTAGCAGTGCAGGGCCTGACGGGCAATCACCGGTGAGACTTGACCATACATATCATCCCCGAGCAATGGGTGATTCAGATAGGCAAAGTGAACCCGAATCTGATGAGTTCGCCCGGTGTGGAGACGGACCCGCACCAGCGACGCCCGTAAACTCGTCCACTGAGTCCAGTACTCGGTCACCGACGCCTTGCCGGCAGAGCCGACCATCCGCTGGACAAACGATTCGGGATCCCGCTGGATGGGAGCATCAATATAGCCGTGGTTGGCCTGTACCTGGCCGGTCACCAATGCCAGATAGTTTTTCTTGACCTCATGGTGCTTGAGCTGGCGGTCGAGGACGGCATGGGCAAAGCGGTGCTTGGGAAAGACGACCAGGCCGCTGGTGTCCTTGTCCAGCCGCGTCGCCACGTGAATGACCTGGTTCTCATAACCCCGCTGCTGGTAATAGTACTTAACGCGGTTGACCAAGCTATCGGCTACATCGACGTTATGCGCCGGGACTGTTGCCACCCCGGCCGGCTTGTTGAGCACCAGGAAGTCCCGGTCCTCGTAGACGATCGTGATTGGCGCCGGGTAGGCCTCGACGGCGGGATTCCCCGCTTCAGCCGGTAGAACTAGGCTGAAGCGGTCACCCGGCTGAACCATGTCGACTGCCCACTTCTCTTCACCGTTGATCAGCATCTTACCACCGTGGTAGATTGCCACCTTCATCAGGGTACTGGTCACCCCTTCCATTCGCAGGGCCGACCGGAGTTTGCGGGGCACGTCCTTTTGATAGGTCCAGGTAAACTCCATCACTTGGTCTCCCCGATGAATGAATCCTTGACCCGGTTCCAGAAGTTGTTGTGCCGGTAGCGGGCAAAGTAGATCCGCTGCTTAGAAACCTGGTAGGCTAGCTCCATCAGGTAGCGCTGTCCCGGCTTATTCTTCAGCATCAACTGATCGCGGTCACAGGTCATCACGTGGCCGTTGACGTCGCGCAACCGGAGCATTAGCTTGGTATCCGCACCAAAGATGATTGGTGAACCCAGGGTCCGGAAAACCCGGTTGTTCAGCGAAGCCATTTCTGCTAATTGAAAGCCGATACTATGTGGATCCATGATTGCCCCGCCGACGGACTTGTTGTAAGCCGTTGAGCCGGTCGGCGTAGAGATGCAGAGGCCATCCCCCCGGAAGTTTTCAAAAAGCTGATTATTGATGTAAACATCGCAGACCATCGTCTTAGTGATGTTGCGAATAGTCGATTCGTTAAGGGCGATGAAGTGGTCGGTGGTGCCATCCGAATAGACCGCCTTCATATCGAGCAGCGGGTAGGAAACGGACTGGCCACTGTCCTTGACCAGGCTGTCAACCAGATCGTCGATTTCGAAGTTTCGCCAGTCGGTGTAAAAGCCAAGGTGGCCAGTGTGAATGCCGACGAAGCGGATCTTATCCAGCTGGGCTTGGTAATGGTGAAAGGCCGACAAAAGCGTTCCGTCACCACCAATGGTGATCACGACCTCTGGCTGTTTCGAATCATAGACCAACCCAGCCTTATCCATCTCCGCCTTGAGCAGCTTGGTGACCCGCTGGGATTCCGCTGTTTCGTTATTATAAATTGCTACTTTCATTTTCAATCTTCCTCATTCGTGTGGTCTTCATGGTGGGAGTCGGTCGGCAGGCTCGTTGGCGTGCGTTGTGAGAACAGCGTTTGGGCTTCCTTAATCTCTTCCCTAATTTCTGACATCTCATTATCCAACTTAAAGGCCGCCTCAGCAGCCCGCTGCAACCGAGCTGACAGCTCCTGGGGAAAGGCACCCTGGTACTTGTAGTTTAGTGAGTGTTCAATCGTTGCCCAAAAGTTCATCGCCAGGGTCCGAATTTGAATTTCGGCCAGGATCTTCTTCTCCCCCGTCACCAATTGAACCGGATATTCGATCACAATGTGGTAGGACCGGTAACCACTCGGCTTGACGTTGGTGACGTAATCCCGTTCCTCCAAAATCGTCATATCACTGCGTTGCCGCAATTGGTCAACCACAACGTAAATATCCTCGACAAACTGGCACATGATCCGCAGTCCGGCAATATCTTGCATGTCCTGTTCCAGCCGGTCCTCCTGCACGTGGCGGCGAACCATCTTTTCCTTAATGCTATCGACGGGCTTGACCCGACCGGTGACAAATTCGATCGGTGAGTGTTCACCCTGCTCCTGATATTGCTTGCGCATCCCCCGCAGCTTGACTTTTAACTCGTTGACGGCCTGTTGATATGGCAATAGAAAATGCTGCCAATTTTCAATCATTATTGAAGCCTCCTGTTAAATCTGCATATTATTTTAGCATACTTTAATCTGCTGGTCGTCGCCAAAGCGGTTTACTTTACAAGTCCCGGGATTTTTGTCACAATAATACTGTTTACAAAATGAGTTTGATTTTCAAACTGATCGGAGGAGCAATTAATGCTTGAGATTCATTTATTTGTTAACCCCGTTGGGATGCGTTGTTTCCGCTGTGAAAATGACGTTTTAAGGGTTGATCGAGAATTGAATACCAAAATTAACTACCAGTTCGTTCCGCTATTCAACATGAACACAATCGACGACACACTGCGCCTGTACGACTTTGATTCCCACAGTCTAAAGGCTCGCCAGCAGGTCGCCGATACCATCCTGCAGGTAATCCTCGACTACAAGGCGGCCCTCTTCCAGGGACGCAAGCGGGGCCGGCGCTACCTGCTCCATTTGCAAAACGCCATCATTCGAAATGATGTCAATTACTCACTCGAACTGGTAAAAAAAGCTGCCACAAACTCTAACCTGGATCTGGAAATGTTTCTTGAAGATCGAAAGTCCAGGCTAGCCCACGACGCCTTTCGTCAGGACCAGCAGGTCGCCGCGGAGCTGGGAGTCAGCGAAACGGCCACGGCAGTCGTGTTTGATACCGATCAGACCGACTATGGCTTTTTAATTCCGCATTTTGACTATGAAACTTTGATCCAGATGTACGAACAAAAGCGGCTGGACAAGGGCCAGAGCGCCAAGCAGTTTGCAGCCCAGTTTCACCGGCCGGCATTAAAAATTATCCAAAAATAAAACGTCAGCATTGCGCTGGCGTTTTATTTTAACTTGAATTAGAATTGCAGCTTGGCCGTACCAAAGGCAATCTTAACCAGGTCCCCCAATAGGGTCTCGGCCTCTTGATAGGCGTCGTCAGCCATCTGCTGGTTGATCCCAGTCAGGTAAGCGGCGACGTCCTGGTGACTGCTGACTTCCTGATCGGCGACCGACTGGAGGTGCCGGCCGGTTGCTACCACCTGCTGGGCGAAGTGTTCAACTTTTCCGCGGGCGGCGTCATAGTGCTGATCCCCGATGGCGGCAATCGTATGGGAAAGCCAGTACATCTGATCGACCGAGTACTTGGTCGTCGTGTCCCGCCAACGAGCTGGCGTGTCGTTGACGTTCGCAAAAAACGGTACCACCGTATTGAAAGCGTTGGGTCCAAAGGCTAGCCAGTGAACGGCGGCGACTTCGGGTGCGACCCCGTTGCGAATCTGGAGAATGTGCAGCTCCAGATTCCGATTAAGGGCAATCGACCGGTAAGGTCCGTGGCCAGTCGCCTGCTCATAAGGATCGAAGGCGGTGTTTTGGAAGTGCGAAGACATCAAATCCTTGATTTTTTCAATCGTCAATTTATGCCGAGCGTGACAGATGAATGGCAGGTCCTGGTCGGTCGGCTGGTGGCCACTGTCCCCACTCAATTGCTGCTGGACGTACCAGGCCCGCGGATTATTGTAGCGGGTGTCAGTCACCGTCTGGCTGCCGCAGATCTCACGCAGGTTATAACGACCATCCAGGGACGGATTCAACTGGTGATCATCAATGAAAGCCTGTAGACCCGCATCGCACATTGTGTCCGTGGAAGCAAAATCAAAGTCCGCAATGTTTAGGCGGTTGGGGGCGACCACATAGGCGTCGTCAGGAATCCGGACGGCTGCCCAGTGGTGACCACCGATTGTCTCTAGGTACCAAACCTCGTCGGCATCGCCAAAGGAGACGGCATTGGCCTCGTAGGTCCCATACTTCTCCAGCAGGGCCCCGAGCCGTTCCACCCCTTCGCGTGCCGTCTTGATGTACGGCAAGACCAGGGTTACAAAGTCCTCCTCGCCGATTCCGCTCTCATCATTGTATGGATCTAAACCGAGAATTCGGGAGTTAGTAGTGATCGTTTCGGTTCCGGTCATTGAAACGTTGTGCCGGTTAATTCCACCAGCCGCAAAGACTCCGGCCGAGCTGTCGGCATCGGGTGTTGAGGTATAGCCCACCGGATTATCTGGCAGATCAATTTGAAAGTCCGTCGTCTTGCTCTCATAGTGACGCGGCTGGTCAGCCGGCTGAACGAAGACGAAACGTTGCGGATCAAAAGCATTGCCGTAGTCCTCTTCCCGGCAGACAATGGTTGAGCCATCAATCGTTGCCTTCTTGCCAGCTAAAAATGTTGTACAGGTGTGTTCCATAGATACTCATCCCCTTTTGCTCTATTTTAATGCAAAACGCGACGAAAGCCCACCCCGGCAGATGGTCGCCAGCTTCTCCGCCGGGCTGGTAAACCAGATCGGGCGGGCCAACAAAACCCAGCCTTCGCCGGTCACGGCTAAAATCCCGCCGGCGACGAGCTCTCTGGTAAAATCCCGCAAGAACTGACGATGGAACTGACGGGCATCCAAGCAGCCATAAGCAAGCCAGTCCGGTGGAGCAACCTGCTGCAGCCATTCATACCAACCTGAAGAGGTCCAGAAATAAAACGGTGGCAAACGCATCAGGGCTTTGACGACGGCAATCCGCCATAAAATTGGTGGCATCGTCAGCAACGGCCAACTTGGCGTCAGATCATGGCAGACCAGCGGACAGGTCACTAACGGCCGAAGCGGTGGACGACAAGCCACCAGCTGAACCAGTGGTGATGGATGCTGGTACTGCAGCCGAAGCAGGCGATTCATCTGGTGGCGGACGATCTCCTCCCGGCAATGATGCTGAGAACCGATTAGGGAGCACTGAGCAAAGCGCCGGTTCATCTCCAGCCGTCCAGCAGCGGTGTTCCAAAAGAGCAGGGCTGGGCCCCCGCCGACCAGCTGGGTAAATTGTGCCACCTTTTCTCGATGCAGTTTTCGCCGGTAAGGTGCTCCCAGCAGCCAGCGAACCGAAATTCCCAACTGGTGATAGCCAGCGTTGCGCTCGCGCAATCGTCGCAGACTAAGTGGGCTGCACTGAAACTCCAGAGCCACTTGTTGTTTTCCCACCATCAATAGCAGGTCAGGCCGTTGGGCAATTGCTGGTAAATAAACTTCCAAGCGTGGTCGATAGCCGCGCTGCTGAGCCCAGGCTTGCAGCTGCGTCTTGCCTAATAAATGCTCCGGGGTCTCCCCTTCACCCAGGCGGCAGTGACTGCCGGAATGATGGGCAAAGTGAGCAATCTTGCACCGCCCCCGGCGTAAAATGACGGGTTCCCGACAGGCTGGGCAATAGTACGTTTTTTTGACTAGAGCATCGGCTGCTAAGATCAAGCCATTTTCCCCTTGTGCAACTAACATGACAATCCCTCCTATTATTTAAATACGGAAAAAATGCCATTTTGCACGAAAAAAAACGGCAAAGCATTGCTGCTTTACCATGATTGATTTTAGTTGAAGTAATGGCGAATCGTATGGAGAGCCGAAACCGCCATCAATTTCTTGCCATGCTCGCTCAGATACATCGGCGTCGTGAGCGTTGGACTACCATACTCATAGGCCAGAGCAAGACTATCTTTCACCTGGCTATCATTATCCACCGGCTGGTAGTACTTCATCGCCAAGTAGTACTTGTTCTGATATTTGTAAAGCTCACTCACCACGTCGTCATCCTCCGCGATTCGAGCAAAGTCGATCAGGTCTTCGAACTCGTCAAAGATCACCACCCGCCAAGTTGCGGGCTGGTGTGGTTCAGCATTTTGTGATTGGTGATCATTGGTGATCATTGGTTCAGCTTGTTTGCTCCCTTCCAGCGGCGACTGAGCAGCGGTTTGTTGAGCAGCTATGTTTTGCTTAATGTACTGGGCAATCTGCTCATTATTAGCCGTTTGTCCACCATCCGGGACATCTGGATCATTCTTGCTAATGAAAAGTTCCAAGCCATTTGTAGTTGGCATGACCTGAAAAGTCACCGAATCATTATTTTGGAACTGATGATCGGTGTCGACCTCGCGTAGAATGCTATAAAAGAAATCCTCAATCTGTTGATGATTGCCCAGAAGATCGAGAATCGTAATTCCCCGCGCACTGAGGTCGTCATTATTAATTAATACGCGAATCGTGTTTTTATTGATGTGTTCCATTTCCATCGGCAGCACCCCCTCGATCCGCTCTAAATAAAGCCTTAATTACTATTCTAAAACCTTTCACTTAAAAGTAAAGAAAAAAGGAGAAGCTTTCTTGCTTCCCCAAACAATTAGATTAAATCTGCTTTACGTTGTGCCTCCGCCAGTTCGTAAGCCCGGACTTTCCGTGGCAGGAACCGTCGAATTTCATCTTCGTTATAACCGACCTGGAGCCGCTTATCATCCATGATGATCGGCCGCCGTAAGAGACCAGGATTAGCACTGATCAATTCGTACAGCTTCTTCATCGGCAGCTCGTTTAAGTCAACGTGGAGCTGCTTGTAAGCCTTGGACCGCTTGGAGATAATGTCCTCGGTCCCATCTTCGGTCATTCGTAAAATGTTTTTAATTTCATCAAGCGATAACGGATCAGAGAAAATGTTCCGTTCCTTGAATGGAATGTTGTGTTCTTGCAGCCAAGCACGTGCTTTTCGGCAAGAGGTACAACTTGGAGACGTATAAAGTGTGACCATTAAATAAAAAGCCTCCTTTGGTTTCGTTCACAACAACATTCATCAATACACTATATATTATACAATTTTTTAGCAGGTGATAAAAGGGGCTCAGACCAATTTCGTTAACTTTTTGTAAGTGGATTATTAAACTATTTATGCTGACTTGTGTATTTTTTCGAAGGAACTGTATTATAATAGGAATGAAGGGACATTCTATTATGAGGAGGGATTACCTGTGTTAACTAAAATCAGTTTTACCTTTGGTTCACGCCAAATCTTGAAAGACATTATCGACAAGAATCCTGATCGGCAGTTCAAACTCATGCAAGCTTCTACCCATAGCAACAAGCTGGCATTATTTGATTTTTCCGGCAAGGACAGCATTTTCAAGACTCCAGTTGCCTTAACTGTTTTGAACGAATCACTCAACGACAACTACAATGGCATTCTTTATTACCAGTCATTTCAGGTCAACGGCGACCGGCAACAATTGCTTTATAATACCCTGGACAAGATCGTTAGTGATTCACCAGCAATTGCTAACAGCTTCCTGATGACATCCGTTGCTAACCGGAACGAAAGCTCGACTCTAATCCTGCTGAGCACCTGGAATGACTTTGAGGACCTGACTGCTTGGCGTGAGAGCGCTGCTTTCAAGGATCTCAATAATTTTATGACGGTCGGTTCTGACAACTATTATTATGACGAAATTTACCGGCCAATTGCCTAAACAATTGATTAATCTAAAACCGCCAAGAACTTTTTCTTGACGGTTTTTTAGAAACAAAAAAGCAGATGAATAAATCATCTGCCAATAACGGTCCGTACGAGACTCGAACTCGTGATCTCATCCGTGACAGGGATGCGTCCTAAACCAACTAGACCAACGGACCAAAATTGCGGGGGCTGGATTTGAACCAACGACCTCCGGGTTATGAGCCCGACGAGCTACCAGACTGCTCTACCCCGCGATAATAAAAGTGACCCGTGCGGGATTTGAACCCACGATACCAGCGTGAAAGGCTGGTGTCTTAACCACTTGACTAACGGGTCATAAAACGGAGAATGAGAGATTCGAACTCTCGCGCCGGTTTCCCGACCTACACCCTTAGCAGGGGCGCCTCTTCAGCCACTTGAGTAATTCTCCATAATGGGCCTAAATGGACTTGAACCATCGACCTCACGCTTATCAGGCGTGCGCTCTAAACCAGCTGAGCTATAGGCCCATAAAGCGGGTAACGAGAATCGAACTCGCGACAACAGCTTGGAAGGCTGTGGTTTTACCACTAAACTATACCCGCATTCTATTCAATTAATGGCGCGGGACGGAATCGAACCGCCGACACAGGGAGCTTCAATCCCTTGCTCTACCAACTGAGCTACCGAGCCAACAACGGTCCGTACGAGACTCGAACTCGTGATCTCATCCGTGACAGGGATGCGTCCTAAACCAACTAGACCAACGGACCAAAAAATTGCGGGGGCTGGGTTTGAACCAACGACCTCCGGGTTATGAGCCCGACGAGCTACCAGACTGCTCTACCCCGCGATAATAAGAAGGAGGATGAGGGATTCGAACCCTCGCGTCGCTCTCACGGCCTAGCGGTTTTCAAGACCGCCCCCTTCAGCCACTTGGGTAATCCTCCATAAAGTTTAATTCACCAATAATTGCTTAATGGACCTTGTAGGACTCGAACCTACGACCGGGCGGTTATGAGCCGCTTGCTCTAACCAACTGAGCTAAAGGTCCAAAACAGCCAGGTTAAATCGCGGCGGGGGGGATCGAACCCTCGACCTCCCGGGTATGAACCGGACGCTCTAGCCAGCTGAGCTACACCGCGAAAATAAAATGTTACTAAATTATTATTAGTAAATCGGGAAAACAGGATTCGAACCTGCGACCCCCTGGTCCCAAACCAGGTGCTCTACCAAGCTGAGCTATTTCCCGAAAAAGTGCACCCAGAAGGAGTCGAACCTTCAACCTTCTGATTCGTAGTCAGACACTCTATCCAATTGCGCTATGGGTGCATAAGTGCCGAGGACCGGGATCGAACCGGTACGGTTATCACTAACCGCGGGATTTTAAGTCCCGTGCGTCTGCCAATTCCGCCACCCCGGCATTATAGAATTGGCAAAGCGGAAGACGGGATTCGAACCCGCGACCCCCACCATGGCAAGGTGATGTTCTACCACTGAACTACTTCCGCATATTAAGTGCCGACTAGAGGATTCGAACCTCCGACCCCCTGTTTACAAGACAGATGCTCTGCCAACTGAGCTAAGTCGGCATGGACAACACACTTATTATACCAAACCGATAGCTGTTTGGCAATGAGCCGTGTGGGGATCGAACCCACGACCCTCTGATTAAAAGTCAGATGCTCTACCAACTGAGCTAACGGCTCATGAGCTTTCAAAGCCCAATGGAGGATACAGGACTCGAACCTGTGACCCTCTGCTTGTAAGGCAGACGCTCTCCCAACTGAGCTAATCCTCCATAATGCGTGGCAACGTCCTATCCTCGCAGGGAGCGATCCCCCAACTACTTTCGGCGTGTTGAAGCTTAACTGCTGTGTTCGGCATGGGAACAGGTGTATCCTTCAAGCCATCATCACCACAC
>NZ_JAOVYZ010000059.1 GCF_026413145.1 Limosilactobacillus kribbianus
AGATGTCAAGACCTGGTAAGGTTCTTCGCGTAGCTTCGAATTAAACCACATGCTCCACCGCTTGTGCGGGCCCCCGTCAATTCCTTTGAGTTTCAACCTTGCGGTCGTACTCCCCAGGCGGAGCGCTTAATGCGTTAGCTGCGGCACTGAAGGGCGGAAACCCTCCAACACCTAGCACTCATCGTTTACGGCATGGACTACCAGGGTATCTAATCCTGTTCGCTACCCATGCTTTCGAGCCTCAGCGTCAGTTGCAGACCAGACAGTCGCCTTCGCCACTGGTGTTCTTCCATATATCTACGCATTCCACCGCTACACATGGAGTTCCACTGTCCTCTTCTGCACTCAAGTCGCTCAGTTTCCGATGCACTTCTTCGGTTAAGCCGAAGGCTTTCACATCAGACTTAAGCAACCGCCTGCGCTCGCTTTACGCCCAATAAATCCGGATAACGCTTGCCACCTACGTATTACCGCGGCTGCTGGCACGTAGTTAGCCGTGACTTTCTGGTTGAATACCGTCACTGCGTGAACAGTTACTCTCACGCACATTCTTCTTCAACAACAGAGCTTTACGAGCCGAAACCCTTCTTCACTCACGCGGTGTCGCTCCATCAGGCTTGCGCCCATTGTGGAAGATTCCCTACTGCTGCCTCCCGTAGGAGTATGGACCGTGTCTCAGTTCCATTGTGGCCGATCAGTCTCTCAACTCGGCTATGCATCATTGCCTTGGTAGGCCGTTACCCTACCAACAAGCTAATGCACCGCGGGCCCATCCTGAAGTGATAGCCGAAACCATCTTTAAAACGAAAACCATGTGGTTTTCGTTGTTATGCGGTATTAGCACCTGTTTCCAAATGTTATCCCCCGCTCCAGGGCAGGTTGCCCACGTGTTACTCACCCGTCCGCCGCTCACTGGTAATCCATCGTCACTTCAGTGCAAGCACGTCAGATCAGTTGGGCCAGTGCGCTCGACTTGCATGTATTAGGCACACCGCCGGCGTTCATCCTGAGCCAGGATCAAACTCTCATATAAAATATAAGAATTTGAGATAGCTCTCAAATTAAAAGTTATTAAGCGAATTGACTTCGCAAATGTTTTGCTTCAAATCACCGAAGTGATTGAAGGCCCTACACATTTGATTCGTCGAAACTTTGTTCAGTTTTCAAAGGTCTACCGTGCTGATTAACTAGTAGCTAATCAGCAAATCTATTATATCATCTAACTCATCAGAATGTCAAGAGCTTTTTTAATTAATTATTAATCAAGCGATTGACTTTGCTGAAGAAGTCAGCTTATTTATAATAACAATTCCGTCATCAGAAGTCAACAACTAATTTTAATTTCTTAAAGCAGATCGTTGCTTTCCTAAGACAGCACTGTCTATTGTAATCAAATCTTTTCTCATCGTCAAGACTAATTTCAATGATTACTTTTTCATGTAGTCATCAAGACTAGCTCTCAAGAATCAGCCATCACAACTTTGTGAAGCAGCTTTGATTAATGACAGTAATTGTTGTGCTTCCAGTAGAAACACAACAGTTAAATACTATAGTCGTTTTGCCCACCTTTTGCAAGGCCAAATTTGCCAATAGTATAGAAAAAGATCTTCCCTGCTTGAATGTTCGGGAAGATCCATAGAAGTTAGCATATATGGCATTAAATCAGACATTCACAGTCTTACCATACTCATTGTTAATCGTGTTAACAACATTTTCGGCCTTCATGTTGTCTTCAACAATTGCGTCGCCGTCCCGTAACGTGTACGTGCCGTCTTCAGACAAGTTGCTGTAGTCAACATCATTGCCATCTGCGTCAACAAAGTTAAACTTCGAGTTCTGGAAGTTCTTAAGAGCATCTTCATCAATTTCCATGATTATGCCTTCTTTCTATACTGTCATTATAGTCTTTTTTTCCAAAAATGGCTATTTAATTTTCCCTTAAGCTCCTCCACGTTAAAAACGGCGTACAAAAAGCCAGCGAAGTGCACTCCCATGCATCGCTGGCTTTTATCATCTACCTATTATTTTGCTTGGATGTATCCCTGGGCTTTCAGCAGTTCGGCAAACTCGATAGCCCCACCGGCTGCCCCCCGCGCTGTGTTATGGGACAGACCAACAAACTTCCAATCGAACAGCTTGTCAGGACGGAGCCGGCCAATTGAAATCCCCATTCCGTGCTCAAAGTTCACGTCGTAGCGAACCTGAGGACGGAAATCGTCGTCGAGATACTGGATAAATTGCTTAGGCGCGCTCGGTAGTTCGAGCTTCTGTGGTTCACCGGAGTAGTCCTCCAGTGCCTTGATCAGGTCTTCCTTTGTCGGGTTCTGCTTGAAGTTGATGAAGGCTGCAACTGTGTGCCCGTACAGGACCGGCACCCGCAGGCACTGGCTGGTGATCACCGGAGATTCGGCCATCACAATTGCCTTTTGTTCTGAGTCAACGTGACCGAAGATTTTCAGTGGTTCGTCCTCGGACTTCTTTTCCTCGCCCGGGATGTATGGAATCACATTGCCCTGGATTTCTGGAGCCCCCTCCAGCGTCTTGCCGGCTCCAGAGATTGCCTGGTAGGTACATGCTAAAACCTGGGTCGGTTCGAACTGCTGCCAAGCGGCAATGGCTGGCGTGTAGCTCTGAATCGAGCAGTTCGGCTTAACGGCGACAAAACCCCGCTGCGTGCCGAGGCGAGCGCGCTGGTACTTGATGACATCCGTGTGGTCCGGGTTGATTTCGGGAACTACCATCGGCACATCTGGCGTCCAGCGGTGGGCACTGTTGTTGGAAACGACCGGTGTCTCATGCTTGGCGTACTCGTCCTCCAGCTTGCGGATGGCATCCTTGTCCATGTGGACGGCGGAAAAGACGAAGTCAACCTGGGAGGCAACTTGATCGACGTCCTCGGCATCCAAAATCGTCAGGTTCTTGACGGCCTCCGGAATCGGCGTTGCACCCATCTTCCAGCGGTCCTTGACAGCTTCCTCGTAGGTTTTACCCGCGCTGTGCTTGCTGGCAGCGACGACTGTCACTTCAAACCAGGGGTGGTTGGCCAGCAGCGTGACAAATCGCTGTCCAACCATCCCCGTCGCACCAATTACACCAACTTTTAATTTCTCGCTCATTATGAAAATCTCCACATCTTATAATTGTTTTCTAATTATGGTCTAATATACTCTTCTTATCGTGAAGATTCCATCGTTTTAGACGGGAAATTTAATTCCGCAAGTACTTACCCCCGCTCGCCTTGCCCATGGCGATCCTGCTCATGCCGTGTCTTGGTATCGTTGAGGAGAAAGTCAACCATGTACTGCTGACGAAACTGGGTCGGGGTCAAGCCAACCCGTTTCTTAAAGATCCGCATGAAGTATTTGACATCATTAAAGTAGGCCTGGTTGGCAATCACCTTTAACGGCAGGTTGGAGTTTAATAATAGGTTCCGGGCGATATCAATTTTCTTTTGAATAATCAGATTGGCAGCCGTCATTCCGGTCTCTTTCTTAATCAGCCGACTGACGTAGCGATAGTTCATCCCGAAATGGTCGGCAATCATTTGGACGGTCAGCTGGCTATCCAGGTTCTCCTGGACCCAGCTGATGATTTCCACAGCCCGGGGATTGCTCATCGTCAGCTGGTGGAGGCCCATCAGAAAGTCATTGGCAATCTCCAGCAGCAATTGCGTCACCGTATAGGAAATCACCGCGTCGGTATAGTAGTTCACCCGGCTTTTGAGCAGTGCTTCCTGGCAGGCCGTCTCGATCTTAGCCGCATCATGGACGTGGTAATGGGCGGGTAGGATCACGTTGTTGGCTAATTCGCTCAATTTCTGTCGATCGACCAACTGGTGGTCAATCTCACTAAAATCAAGCTGGCGTTGGTCGTCTTTTGGGAGAAACTGAAACCAGTAAAAGCGGCCGTGGTCACCAGCCGGTTGAATTTTGACCACTGTTTCGGCCGGAATCAGATAATACTCGGTTGGCTTGAGTGTTGTTGTCGCTTCATTTTCCATAATGGACAGTCGCCCGGCAGCGCAAAGAACCAGTTCGTAAGCCGCGGTCTTAATTTTGAATTCCTTTTCGTGACCGTGGGCGAAGTTTTTCTCACCACCCGCAAAGTAATGGAAGGGCCGGTCACTGTTAAAAAGATACACCTTACTGATATCTTGTTTACTTTCATCTACCTTCATTCAAAATTCCTCCTCATTTGTCCACCATTAGTCCTCCGGGTCTGTCAAAAGTGGCACCTCGGTTGCAACTCTTGCCGGAAGAGATACCATTTTGGCCCCTGAGACAGTTATCAGCGCAAATGGAAAGCGCTTTAATAAAAGGTGTTGAAAGTTGGTATTCCTAACTAATTCACTCAACAATTATAACATCGATTGATTGGAAGGAAGATTGCAATGGCAGTTATTGAAAAAAGAGACAACGGACTCTACTGGGAGCACGCAGCGGAGCAATTACTAATCCAACCGTGGGGACCAAACAGTCTCCGCTTCCGGGTTACTAAGAAAAATGATTTTACACCCAACCAGGACTGGGCATTGACGTATTCAAAAGACCAGGCCGGGCAGGCAGACGACATCACCATCAATCATGAGGAGAACACCTGCTCCATCACCAACGGCAACATCACGGCAGCCATCAACCGCTTTGGCTGGCTCAAGGTCACCAATGCTGCGGGCAAGGTCCTCGTCGAAGAGCGTTGGCAGGTCAAGCCGGGCGGTGAAAAGACCAGTCCGCTGGGGATCCCCGGCCGTGAGCTCAAACCGATCATCGGCGGCGACTACTCCGCGACGATGCGCTTTGAAGCCCACGACGGCGAAAAGATCTACGGGATGGGGCAACGGCAAGAAAAGCAGCTGAACTACAAGGGCTGCATTCTGGAACTGGCCCAGCGCAACACCCAGGCGACCGTGCCATTCGTCCTTTCTAACCGCGGCTATGGTTTCCTGTGGAACAATCCGGCTATTGGTCAGGTCACCTTTGCCAACAATGAAACCAAGTGGGAAGCACGGGACACCGATCAGATCGACTTCTGGATTACCGCCGAGGACTCCCCGGCCAAGATTGTTGAAAACTACACCGACGCGACTGGGAAGGTACCAATGATGCCAGAATTTGCTAGCGGTTTCTGGCAATGCAAGCTGCGCTACCGGACCCAAGATGAACTCCTCAAAGTAGCCTATGAATACAAGGATAAGGGCCTGCCAATCAACGTCATCGTGATCGACTTCTTCCACTGGCCAAATCAGGGTGAATGGAAGTTCGACCCGAAGTACTGGCCGGATCCGGCAGGAATGGTCAAAGAACTGAAGTCAATGGGAATCAAATTGATGGTTTCGATTTGGCCAACCGTCGACGTTAATAGTGAAAACTACGATGAAATGAACGACCGTGGCTACCTCGTGCGGGCCGAAAGAATGTATCAGGACTCCTACCACTTCATGGGGAACGAAACCTTCTTCGACGCCACCAACCCCGGTGCCCGCAAGTTTGTCTGGGACAAGGCCAAGCAAAACTACTACGACAAGGGCGTGCGGATGTTTTGGCTAGATGAAGCTGAACCAGAATACGGCTTCCTCTACGATTTTGACCACTTCCGCTACTACCAGGGTCCGGCCCTCAAGTTATCCAACATCTACCCGCTGGACTACGCCAAGGCCTTTTACGAAGGCCAAAAGGCAGCTGGACAAAAGGACATCGTCAACCTGGTCCGGTGTGTCTGGGCCGGCAGTCAGAAGTATGGGGTCGTACTGTGGTCCGGTGATGTCCACTCAACCTTCGAGTCTCTGCAAAAGCAGATCGTCGCGGGTCTTAACGCCGGGCTCTCCGGAATTTCCTGGTGGACGACCGATATCGGTGGCTTCACCGGCGGCAACGTCAAGGATCCGAAGTTCCATGAGCTGCTCACCCGCTGGTTCCAATTTGGGACCTTCTGCCCGGTAATGCGGCTCCATGGTTTCCGGGAACCGGCCGAACAGACGATTGAGCATGCGGATCGGATGTTTAACCAGCCATTCGGTAGCGGGGCCTTCAATGAAATCTACAAGTACCCGCACGCTACTTATGAAATCCTGCGTAAGTACCTCTTCATGCGGGAGGCAATTCGGCCATACGTCATGGAACAGATGAAGAAGGCCCACACCGACGGAACGCCAGTCATGCGGCCACTCTTCTACGACTTCGCTAAGGATGAGCAGGCTTGGGACGTTTCCGACGAATACATGTTTGGTCCAGACGTTCTGGTTGCACCAATCATTCACGCCGGCCAAACCGAACGACAGGTCTACCTGCCGGCCGGGGCCGACTGGATCGACGTTCAAACTAAGCACACCTATCAGGGCGGGCAGACCGTCACGGTGCCATGCCCAATCGACACCATTCCGCTGTTTACCCGGGCCGCACACCCGCTGGAAAGCCTGCTGAACTTTAAGGTGCCCGCTGAAAAGAACTAAGGGGGCCGCATATTATGGATGAAAACAAACAAAAATCGACGACCAAACAGGTCAACCTGGATTCCGGGCTCCCGGACCTGTCGAAATGGGTCATCTTTTCGATTACCTTTGGCTTTTTGGGCGTCAACATGGGTTTCTCCCTGCAGAGCTCCCAGATGAGTCGGATCTTCCAGTCCATCGGTGCCAACCCGAATAACCTCGGCTTCTTCTTTATCTTTCCCGGCTTGATGGGAATGATTGTCCAGCCGCTGATCGGGAAATACTCCGACCGGACCTGGAACCGCTTTGGTCGACGGATGCCCTACCTGCTGTTCGGTGCGCCGATTGCTTCCCTGGTGCTTTTAATGCTGCCATTTTCAGGTTCCCTGGGCTTCGGCTACGGTTCCATGGCGGCAATGGTCTTTGCGGCCTTTGCAGTCTGCTTCATGGACCTGTTCAACAACATCTGCATGCAGCCGTTCAGAATGATCGTCGGCGACATGGTCAACAACAAGCAGAAGAACTTTGCCTGGTCCCTCCAACAGATCTTCTTCAACGGTGGTGGGATCCTGGCATCCCTGCTCCCGTTCATCTTCACGGCTTGCGGGATGTCAAATACCGCTAAACGGGGTGTCGTTCCGAACACCGTTATCTGGGCCTATATCGTCGCCGCAGTCGTTCTCTTCGTCACAAGCATGTGGACGGTCTTCAATGTAAAGGAATACGATCCACAAACTTACGCCAAGTATCACGGCATTGACCCGCAGGCGAACAAAAAGAGCGTCAGTCTGCTACACCTGATCAAGATTGCACCGCACGCCTTTTGGGAACTCTGCTTGGTTCAATTCTTCTCCTGGGTTGCCGTTATGTACGTCTGGACCTACTCCACCGGAACCCTGGCCAAAAACGTTTGGCACACGACCAACCCGACCAGCGCCGGCTTCCAAGCTGCCGGTAACTGGTACGGTGTTTTGACTGCGATCCTTAGTGTCGCCGGCATCTGCTGGGGATTCCTCTATTCCCACGCCAAAACAACGACGCGGAAACGCTGGTATGCTTTCGGCCTGACCCTCGGCGGGATTGGCCTCATCCTGGTCTCCGTTGCCCATGACAAGTGGTTGACGGTTTTGGCCTTCATTCTTTTCGGCATTTGCTACTTCACCATCCACACCCTGCCGTTTACCCTTTTGACTTCTTCGCTCAACGGGCAAAACGAAGGGGCCTACATCGGGCTGTTCAACATTGGGATCTGCCTGCCGCAGATTGTCGCCTCGCTGATGAGCTTTGCAATTTTCCCAATAGTCGGTCACAGTCAGCCAATGATGATGACCATTGCCGGCTGCTCCTTGATCTGCGCGGCCTTCTGTGTTCACTTTGTTCACGAAGGGGTTTCCGTCAAAGCCGCCAATTAGTAATATAATCATAAGTAAAGCATGATGCGGAAGGATGATAGAAAATGACAGAAGAATTAACCGATTATCAACAAGACGGCTCGCAAATCAAACTCCACTATCGCGACGGGCAGGATCTCCTGCTCGACGTCTACACCAGTGAAATTATTCGGGTCTTCGTCGATCGTGGCCGGACCACGAATTCCTATGCAATCAGCGGTGACAAGCATCACCAGACCAGCTTCACAGTCGAAAACAAGGGTGATCACGTTGAAGTCCGGACCGCTGCGCTGATCGTCCGGGCCTATGACGGGCACCACGTCGATTTCTACGATGGGGAGGGGAACCCGCTGGTGATTGATTTCCGCGGTGAACGCACCCCACTGCCCAACGATCTCGATGACGAGCACAAGCAGACGGTCCTGGCGGAGGGACACGACATTAGCCTCCTCGGCAAGACCAACCAGCATTACTATGAAGTAATCAAGTCGCTGGCTCCCGATGAAGTCTTTTACGGACTCGGGGACAAACCGGGCTTCCTCAATAAGCGGGGCTACGACTATGACAACTGGAACGTCGACTTTGGCCAGGTCCACGATGAATCGGTTAAGTGCATCTACAAGTCCATCCCGGTCATGTATGGGATTAAGGACAACCACCCGTACGGACTCTTCTTTGACAATACCTACAAGAGCCACTTTGACCTTGGAAAAGAAAGTGAGAACTACTATTATTACTCCGCTGTTGATGGGAACGTCGACTACTACGTCTTAGGTGGTCACACCCTAAAAGACGTCGTCGCCAACTACACCTACCTCACCGGAACGACGCCGCTGCCGCAAAAATGGACGCTCGGCTACCAGCAGTCACGCTGGGGCTACAGCACGAGCGAACAGCGGGTTGAAGAAATCGCCGATGGTTTTGCGAAATACCACCTACCGCTGGACGTTATTCACCTCGATATTGACTACATGCGGGGCTATCGCGATTTCACCTGGGACACCACCAAGTATTCCGACCCGAAGAAGTTCGTGGCTGAGATGCGCAAATGCGGCATTCGGCTGATCCCGATCCTCGATGCCGGGGTCAAGAAAGATGAGGATGGTTACGACATCTATGAAGAAGGGGTCAAAAACGGCTACTTCGTCCAGAATCCGGACGGGACGACCTACTTTGGCCGCGTTTGGCCTGGTAAGGCGGCCTTCCCCGACTTCGGGCAGCCGCGGGTTCGCCAATGGTGGGCCAAGCATATCAAGTTCTTCGCCGACCTTGGTGCGGCCGGAATTTGGAACGACATGAACGAGCCGGCTTCATTCGACGGCGAGCTGCCGAATGACCTGATTTTCAGCGATGGCGAACACAAGAGCACCCACGCCAAGATGCACAACGTCTTCGGTCAGCTCCAGGCCCAGGCGGCTTACGAGGGGATGAGGGAGGCCACCGAAAAACGGCCGTTTGTCATCACCCGGGCCGCTTACGCCGGCATTCAAAAGTATTCGACCGTTTGGACGGGTGATAACCAGTCAATCTGGTCCAACCTCCAACTGTCGATTCCTCAGCTGACCAGCCTCGGCCTGAGCGGAATTGCCATTGCTGGAACCGACATTGGCGGTTTCCAAAAAGACACAACCCCGGAGCTCTTGACCCGCTGGATTGAAGCCGCCCTGTTCGCACCCCTCTTCCGCAATCATGCCGAAATGGGGACCCGTTACCAGGAGCCGTGGCAATTTGATGCCCGGACCCTGGATATCTATCGGGACTACCTCAACCTGCGCTACCGCTTTGTACCGTTCCTCTATGATCAATTCCACCACGAAACCGAGTCCGGGCTGCCGGTAATGCGGCCGCTCGTGCTGAACTATGACCAGGATCCGCAAGTTCGCCAAATCAATGACGAATACATGGTTGGTACCAGCATCCTCGTCGCCCCGATTGTTAACCAGGGGGCCACGCAACGGCTGGTTTACCTGCCGGCCGGCAAATGGCTGGACTTCTGGAACAATGCCGAATATTCTGGTCAGCAAAGCATCGTGGTCAACGCTCCGCTGGACAAATTGCCGATGTTTATCAAGGCCGACACCATCCTGCCATGGGGTAATAAGGTCAAGCACATCAGCGACCAGCCGGAAAAGGTCATGACCTTCCGGCTCTTCGGCGAGTGCGGCTCCTACCGGCACTACCAGGATAACGGTCAGGACTTCAAGTACCAAGACGGCGAATACAACGAATACTATGTCGCCGTTTCCCTGGACGGTCAGGTAACCGTCAAGCTGAATAAGCACGGCTACCAGCCAACCTATGACTACATTTACGTTGAAACCAGCACCGGCCGCTGGACGTTCAAGTACAATGCTGCAAGTGAGAATTACCTGCCTGTTAAGTAACAGTTAAGGCACGGAAAACAAACGCACATGTTTGTTTTTCGTGCCTTTTGATTTTTGCCAAAATCCGGCGTCCCATCCTGACTTGCCGTTTTCTCACCCGCTTGTTTTACTAAAGTAAATCCGATATCGGATTAAGTCATGTGGTAATAAGTCAAGATAAAATTATCACTGACAAACTTGTTTTGACCAGATTTTTGACGCACTTAAATAAGCCTTGGTACCAAGGTGTTTTAAAAGCTAAGCGTCGAGAATCA
>NZ_JAOVYZ010000006.1 GCF_026413145.1 Limosilactobacillus kribbianus
GTTCAAATCAATTGGTATCTGAATTCCCGGCCACTTAAATGTCTTAACTGGCGCACACCAATCGAGATCTTCCTGCTTAATTTACGTCATTAAATTCGTTCAAGTTATTTCTTGCAATCTGCCTTTCTTTAAAGTATTTTTAGCATCATTAAGTGCTGTTGTTTTATTTTGCAAATTGTCATTTGCTTGGTTGAAAGCAGCCTGTGCCTTTTCCTTTGTAACTTGCTTAGCTTTGAGATCGGCATTTGCTTGAGCCAAACTATTATTAGCAGTCTTTTGTGCTGCTTGATCGTTTTTAACGGCTTGAGCAGCAGAATCAATGTCCGCCTTAGAAGGAGCGGCCTGTTGTGCCTTCGTAGCACTGTCGAGGTTGCTCTGCGCACTCGTAACGGCTTGTTGGGCCTGGGTGTTAGCAGCACTGGCCTGGTTAGCGACTTGTTGGGCATCGCTAACAGTCTTGTTTTGCGTCGTGACGGCTTGCTGGGCCTTGTCGGCGTTGGCCTGGGCGCTCTGCAAGTTGGCCGTTTGGGTGGTAACTTCCTGTTGAGCATTCTGAATGTCAGTAGCGGTGTTAGCAGTCGTTGCCACTACCGGAGTCGCATTGGTCGTGTCGGCGTGGACGTTTTGCTGCGTTGCCACAATTCCCAGTGTTGTTACCGCGAGCGTTGCGACCAGCCAGTTTTTACCGGCCTTGTAAAGCTTTTTATGTTCCTTCATTACAAAATCCTCCCTAAATGTTTTTTCGTGCCCTGGAAAATTTACATCGGGCAGTCAGCTGCATTTTAACACTAAAAGAATTGCTTGAGATGGCTTTTTCAGCGAAGAGTCTGCAACTTTCAGCTTCTGGTAATGAATTAAATAATAATTGGCTAGGGTGTATCCTTATAGATAAGGAAGTGATCGAATGATTTTACTGAGTGCCTGCCTCGCGGGTTTTAATGTTCGCTACGACGGCGGCAACGCCAGAAACGATTTAGCGGCGCAATTAGTGGCCCTAGGTCAAGCCGTCACAATTTGTCCCGAGGTGATGGGTGGTATGAGGACGCCCCGTGAACCCGCCGAAATTCAGGATGGCAATGGTGGGGATGTTATCGTCGGTCGGGCCCGGGTGGTCAATCGCCGTGGCGTGGACGTGACCAAGCAATATCTCCAGGGCGCCCAGCTCGCCCTGGGGATTGCCCAGCGTTACCATGTCCAGGCAGCTTTCTTGAAGCAGAAGAGTCCGGCCTGTGGGACCCAGCTGATTTACGATGGGCATTTCTCCGGACACAAGATTGCCGGAATAGGAGTGGCGGCGGCCCTACTGCGGCAGCACGGTATCCAGGTCTTTGGCGATGAGGAGCTCAGCCGGGAGCGGGTCCGTCCATGGGTGGATTCGGCGGTTTGGCCATTGCTTCTGGAAAATGGTCGATAAAGACACACCCGGCTTGATGTGTTACAATATTTGGGTAGTCCTGATAGAGAAGAGAGGAAAATAAATGGCTGATTCTATGCAGGTAGTGATTATTACGGGGATGAGCGGGGCCGGCAAGACCGTGGCTGTCCACAGCTTTGAAGACCTCGGCTACTTCGTGATTGACAACATGCTACCAAACTTGGCGGAGAAATTCGTCGACGTAATTAAAGACTCGGGCGAATTCGACAAGGTCGCCATGGTGATGGATCTGCGTTCGCGAGGCTTCCACGAACAGGTTCTGCCGAGCCTATTGAAGCTGCGCCAGCGCAAAGACCTGAGCGTGCGGCTGCTGTTTTTAGACGCGGACAACGTCACCCTGATTTCCCGGTATAAGGAAACTCGGCGGGCGCACCCGTTGGCACCGCAGGGACGCTTGCTGGACGGGGTGGAGCTCGAACGCAAGCTGCTGACCGAATTAAAGAGCCGGGCCGACGTGATCATTGACACCACCAAGTTGACGCCGCGCAACTTGAAGCTGCGGATCAACAAGCTCTTTGGCCACGGCGAGGGCAGCAATTTCTACATTGAAGTGATGTCCTTTGGCTTTAAGTATGGGTTGCCGCTGGACGCCGACATCGTGATGGACGTCCGTTTCTTGCCCAACCCGTTCTATATTCCAGAATTAAAGCACCAGACCGGTAATGACAAGTCGGTCCAGGATTATGTGATGAAGAGCTCGATTGCCCAAGACTTTTACAAGCATCTGATCGCCCTGCTCAAGAGCGCCATGCCTGGCTATATTAAGGAAGGCAAAAGCAGCTTGACCGTTGCGATTGGTTGTACGGGGGGCCAGCACCGTTCCGTCACCATTGCCAACCGTTTGGCGGGGGATCTCAAGGGGGCCGGCTATCAGGTTAACCTGATTCACCGGGACGTGGACAAGGCAAAGTAGGAAGGAAGAAGTTTAATGTTTCGAAAACCAAAGATTGTTGTGATCGGCGGTGGAACCGGCCTGCCGGTCATCTTACGGGGCTTGCGTGACAAAGACGTTGACGTCACTGCCGTCGTCACGGTTGCCGATGACGGGGGATCTTCAGGAATTCTGCGTAACTACATCAACGTGGTGCCGCCTGGTGATATTCGAAACGGCCTGGTGGCCCTGTCCGAGCTGCCTAAGCTGGAGCTCGATGTCTTCCAGTACCGCTTTAACAGTAACGATCAATTCTTCGCGGGGCACGCGATCGGCAACCTAATCATCTCGGCCTTGTCGGAGATGCAGGGAGGAATTTTCACCGCCGTCCAGGACCTCTCGGAGATGATGAAAATTCGCGGCCATATCTATCCGGTGGCCAACGAACCGCTGACGCTGAATGCCGAATTTATGGACGGGACCACCCTGAGCGGTGAGTCCGAGATCACGGCGGCCCACAAGCAGATTAAGCGGGTCTGGGTGACCCCAACCCACGATGGGGATGGGCACACCACCAAGCCGGTTCCAGAAGTGATCCAGGCAATTAAGGAAGCCGACCAGATCGTCCTCGGGCCCGGAAGTCTCTTCACCAGCATCCTGCCGAACCTGATGATCAAGGAGGTCGGCCAGGCCGTCTGCGAGAGCAAGGCCGAGGTCGTCTACATCTGCAACATCATGACGCAGAAGGGCGAGACCGACCACTTTACCGACGCCGATCACGTCCGGGTGCTCAACCAGCACCTCGGTCACAACTTTATCGATACGGTCCTGGTCAACATCCGACCGGTACCGAAAAACTACATTGATTTTCAGGAATGGAACGAAATTTCTCAGCCGGTTGGCCATGATTTCCAGGGCTTACGGGACCAAGGCTGCCGGGTGATTAGTTCCAACTTCCTGCGCCTCAAAGATAACGGGGCCTTTCACGATCGCGATCTGGTGGTGGCGGAGCTGATTAACCGTCTGCATCAGGTCCATGACTAGGAGGGATTTTTGTGTCGTACGCGAGTGATGTCAAAAAGGAATTAACCGCCATCAAAGTTCACCAGGATAATGCCAAGGCGGAACTGATGGCTCTGATCCGGATGAACGGGAGCATTGGCCTGGGTCAGGGGGGGCTGGTCCTCAACATCCAAACCGAAAACCCGGCCATTGCCCGCCGGATCTATTCCCTGCTCAAGGAGTTCTACCACGTCGAGAGTGAAATCGTAGTGCGGCGCAAGATGAAGCTGAAGAAGAACAACCAGTACATCGTTCGGCTGCGTAATTCGGCCCAGCACGTCCTCGACGACCTGGGAATTTTGCAGAACCTTCAGATCAAGGAGCGGGTGCCGCTGGAACTGCTAAAAGATGAGTGGATGGTCCGCTCTTACCTGCGAGGGGCCTTCTTGGCCGGTGGTTCGGTTAACAATCCAGAAACGTCACGCTACCATCTCGAGATCTATTCCTTATACGAGGAACACAACGAGATGATTGCCCAGATGATGAATAAGTTCGGCCTCAACGCCCAGACGACGGCTCGGCGCAGCGGCTTCATCGTCTACTTGAAGGAGGCCGAGAAGATTGCTGACTTCATGTCGCTGATCGGGGCGACGAATTCGATGCTTCAGTTTGAAAACGTCCGAATCGTTCGCGACATGCGCAATTCGGTCAATCGGCTGGTCAACTGCGAGAACGCCAACATGAATAAGATCGCCAACGCCTCGACCCGGCAGATTGAAAACATCCGTCTGATTGAATCACGGGTCGGCCTGCAAAGCCTGCCCGACAAGCTGCGGGAAATCGCCGAGACGCGGCTGGCCCACCAGGAGGTCAGTCTCAAGGAACTCGGTGAGCTGGTTCCGGGAGGGCCAATCTCAAAGTCGGGGGTTAACCACCGCCTGCGCAAGCTCAACGCCTATGCTGACGAGCTGCGGATGGGCAAAGCTGAATAAACTAAAAAAGGTGCAACCGTTGCTGGCTGCACCTTTTTTGATAGAAAAAAGCGTTTCGACCCAACGAGGAATTGAAACGCTTTTCATTTATGATTACTTCAGCTTGGAGTTGTTTTCCATTACTCCGTCAAGCAGGCCGTAATCAACGGCTTCTTGAGCGGTGAAGTAGTGGTCACGCTCCGTATCGTGCTGAATCTGCTCCAGGGATTGCCCAGAATTCTTGGCAAGGATGCCGTTCAGCATCTTCCGCGTCTTCAGGATTTCCGTGGCAGCAATTTCAATTTCGGTTTGCTGACCCTGAGCACCACCAGATGGCTGGTGAATCAGAACCTGAGAGTGTGGCAGACCGAACCGCTTGCCCTTGGTACCGGATGATACCAGGACACTGGCCATTGATGCTGCCATCCCGATCACGATCGTCTGCACGTCGGACTTGATGAAGTTCATCGTGTCGTAGATCGCCATCCCAGAGGTAACAACACCACCAGGAGAGTTAATGTATAAGTAAATGTCTTTGGTTGAGTCTTGCGCATCCAAGAATAACAGTTGCGCAACAATGGAATTAGCCATGTCGTCATTGATCGGACCAGAAAGCATGATGATCCGGTCCTTCAGAAGCCGTGAGTAAATGTCGTAAGCACGTTCGCCACGTGATGACTGCTCGACGACTGTTGGAACTAAGTTCATAGTGTGGCCTCCTTACTTAAATTAGCACACGCTAGCTGGTATTGCTAACGGATATTAATACTATAACCGATTGGTCAAAAAAGGTCAAATGATTTATTCTTTTATTTTAGATAAAAAGGGAGTGGGACAGAACTCGCCTGCGAGTTCGTCTTCCCACCCCCGCGAGGCTGGCTAGGCGTCCTGGACGTTGATTTATCAACGTTCAGGATCCAGCCAGCTACCGCGCTGTAGCATTTATAGCCATATAACAGCAAAGAGACTGGGTTAATTCCCAGCCTCTTGAGTAAATGTTCTAATTAAATTAGTTTACTTTTCGTTCAGGTTTTCGGCGAGCATGTCAAGCTCAGCGGCAGCGCTTTGTTGGTCCAGTTCCTTCCAATCAGCAGCGGTCTTGAATACGTTTAACTTACTAGTGTCTTCCATGATAAATACCTCCGATAAATTTTAGTTAGCTTTATTTGATAAATTAATTAATAGCCCCTTAAGAACACTTATACTGTACCGTATATTGGTCTGATTTGCAAGCGCCGATTTAACAATCTTTGTAAAGGGTTTTCATAAATTGGTCTAGTCAAGCTTCCTGAAGATACGACTAGAGTGATTGGGAACGTTTATCAATTTTAGTAAAAGAGTAAAAACTTTTTGATTTTTTATGTGCGTGAAGAATGGTCAATTAAAATCGGTAAGTGAAATTTGGCCAAGACTTGCTTTTTGGGACGGGGCCCGGTATAATTGGAACGTTAATTATTTTACGTTTGATATTAAAGGAGGCATATAACTCATGCGTAAAGCACACCCATACGGCGTACAAGGCCGTCGCCCAGTTGCTCCTAAGTACAAGCGAGCATTAAAAGAAAAGAAGATCGAAGCTATTCGTAAGTGGGCTAAGGAAAAGCCAGCTGACGAAAAGTAATTCGTTAATATGGAGAGCTATCAGCAATTGCTTGGTAGTTCTCTTTTTTCTTTCATTAAAATGGAATGGGGTGCGTGCAATGGAAAGCTTGATGAAGCGGGCAACGATTTGGTCAGGAATTGGCCTACTCACGCTGACGATTCTCTACCTGATCTTTTTACAGAAGGTTTTGCTCGGGCTCACGCTTACCTTTTTGGTAACCTTTTATCAGCTGGGGATGCGGCTCTTCGTGGGCAACGTGATCGAACCGCGGCTGAAGCTTGGCCAAGATTGGTGCTGGTTCAAGGTGAGCGCGGGCGAGCAGCGCCCTTACCGACTGCTGAAGGTAAAAAAGTGGAAAAACTATTTGCCAACCTATTCGCCAGAAAAGTATGACCTGCGCCGGCATTCGCTGTCCCAGCTTGTCCAGACGATGGTCGCCGCCGAGTTTGATCACGAATTGATGTTTGCCTTGACCTATCTGCCACTCGTCCTGATTGTGCCCTTTGGCGATCCGGCGATTTTTGTCAGCACGTCCGTTATCGTGAGCCTGGTTGAGCTGCCGTTCATTATTCTCCAGCGCTATAATCGTACGCGCCTACAGAAGCTTCTTCGTCGGCGAGAGGGACGTCAGCGTATGAAATGAAAATCAAAAAACGCAAAGGCCAAGTTCTCACCGGTCTTTGCGTTTTTGAAATCTGATTATTTGTAAATTAAGCCGCCATCAACCACAATCGCCTGACCATTTACGTAGTTGGCCTTGTCGCTGGTGAGGAATGAAACCACGTTAGCGATATCTTCCGGCTGGGCAGGACGCCGCAGAGCTACCTCGGCGCTCTTTTGCTTTGCTAACTCATCTGGCGAGATATGAAGCTGCTGGCTGTAGTTCTTTACGATCTGCTTCATCATCGGCGTCATTGTGTAACCTGGGCAATAGCAATTCGTGGTGATGCCGTACTTGCCGAATTCACGGGCCGCAGCTTGGGTCAGCGAACGGACAGCAAACTTGGTTGCGGAATAACCGCCATGGTTTGGTGAAACTTTGTAGCCACCGACCGATGAGGCGTTGATGATCTTGCCGGGGGTCCCTTGCTTGATGTACTGCGTGGCAGCGGCTTGGATGCCGAAGAGGACGCCCTTGATGTTAACGGCAATCAACTGGTCGAATTCTTCCTCTGTCATTTTAAGCAGCGGGTATTCTTTTGAAATCCCAGCGTTATTGATCATCACATCCAGTTGGCCAAACTCATTAACGGTTTGGCTAACCAGACTATCGACATCTTCCTTTTGTGAAACGTCTGCTTGAAAGGCCTTAACCTGGTTGTTAGCAAACTGGGCAGCGAATTGCTGGGCATTTGCCAAATTGTAGTCGCCAATTGCAACCTGGAAACCGTCTGCAACTAACTGATGAACGATCGAAGCTCCGATTCCCTTGGCACCACCGGTAACGATTGCAACTTTCTTCATTATGAATCATCCCTTCATTCTTTGATGACTCAATCATAATGAAAGAATCCAAGGAAGGCGTTACAATGCAAAGCCTAACTGTAATCCTTAAAGAGCAGCAATGATCCTGCCGAGCTGGCGATCGTAGTGATCCGCCTGGTCAAGGGTAATTGGAATATTGTTAGCAAGGGTATAGGTGAAGACCGTGATCAGATAACTGGCAATAATTTCGAGGTCCAAATCAGAAAAATAGTGTTCGCGGAAATAATGATACTTGATACTGACTTTGTACTTGTGAATAAAGGTGGGGGAGGGGTTAGTAACCAAAAACGCCTTAAAGGTTTCACGATTGGCCTGCAAGAAATTCCGCATTGCCTTTAAGTAGTGGGGATAGGAAGGATTAGCAAAGTCAAAGAATTTGAGTTGATAGCTTACGTGAAGCAAGTCGGCAACGAAATTACTCTCCAAGACCTCCTTAATCTCCCACGTGTTGCTAAAATAGCGATAGAAAGTCGGGCGGGAGATCTGTGCGTGCCGGCAAATTGCGGTAATCGAAATGTGTTCAAAATCCATTCGTTGGTATAAGTAAAGAAAAGCCTTGCTGATGGCCTGTTCAGTTGAGTTAAGGGAAACAGCATGACAGAGCTGGGATTGGTAAGGATTATTCATCGCCATGAAATGCCTCCTAATGCTTAATACTTACAAAATAAAACAGGGTGCCGGACAAAAAGTCACAGCACCCTGTTAAATAAAAAATGCGCCCCCCGGGAGTCGAACCCGGATCTCGAGAACCGGAATCTCACGTGCGATCCATTACACTAAGGGCGCAAAGTTAAGTTGTATTGCGTTGAACCAATCAACGTCTATTATAATATCTCAATTCTTTTTCCAATGCAACCATTATTTGAACTTTTTAATCAAGATAACGTTTTCACAAGAAAATGCGAAATTTCTAGGGCGATTGAATAGACTTTTGCTCGCAAGGTGAGTATTATAAGACTCGTAAGGTTTGTATCTTGCTTAGACTTATTACAATTTTCTCCCTTTTTAGAATCAATCCAATTGATTGGCGCCGAAAAGGGAATGTGATAAACTAAGCATGTGCACTAACTATGTTTTTCCTAAAGGAGGAAATTGCAGTATGACTGTAAAGATTGGTATTAATGGTTTCGGCCGTATTGGTCGTTTGGCATTCCGTCGTATTCACGAACTCAACACTGATGACATCGAAGTTGTTGCTATCAACGACTTGACTTCACCAGAAATGTTGGCTTACTTACTGAAGTACGACTCCACCCAGGGTCGTTTTGATGCTGAAGTTTCATCAAACGACAAGGGCATCGTCGTTGACGGTAAGGAATACCCTGTATACGCAGAACGTGACGCACGTAACATTCCTTGGGTAAAGAACGACGGTGTCGACTTTGTTCTTGAATGTACTGGTTTCTACACTTCTGCTGAAAAGTCACAAGCTCACCTGGACGCTGGTGCAAAGCGTGTTCTGATTTCCGCACCTGCCGGCAACATCCCAACTGTTGTTCCTGGTGTTAACCTGGACACTCTGAAGGCTGACGACAAGATCGTTTCTGCCGGTTCATGCACCACTAGCTGCCTGGCACCAATGGCATACTTCCTGAACAAGAACTTCGGTATCAAGGTTGGTACTATGACTACTGTTCACGCCTACACTGGTTCCCAAGCCGTTCTTGACCAACCACGTGGCAAGAAGTTCCGTAACAACCGTGCTGCCGCTGTGAACACTATTCCTCACTCTTCAGGTGCTGCTAAGGCTATTGGCCTGGTTATCCCTGAACTGAACGGTAAGCTTTCCGGTCACGCACAACGTGTTGCCGTTCCTACTGGTTCATTAACTGAACTTGTTACTGTTATGAACAAGAAGGTTACGGTCGACGAAGTTAACGACGTTATGAAGAAGGCTGCTGAAAACAACCCAGCATACGGTTACACTGAAGACCCAATCGTTTCATCCGACATCATCGGCTCAACCTTTGGTTCTGTCTTTGACCCATCCCAGACTGAAATCATGGAAGGCGAAGACGGTACTCAATTAGTTAAGACCGTTGCTTGGTACGACAACGAAAACGGCTTCACTTGCAACATGATTCGGACTCTGCTTCACTTTGCAAATCTGTAATCTGATTGCTTAAATAAGCTTTTTCAAAAGGTGGGAGGAGGAGACTCCAACCACCTTTTTTCTTAACAGAGAAGGAGGAAACATAATTCATGGCTAAGTTAACTGTTGAAGACCTGCCTTTAGAAGGTAAGAAGGTATTAATGCGGGTGGACTTCAATGTCCCGATTAGTGACGACGGTACGAAGGTTGAAGATGACAACCGGATCGTTGCTGCTCTGCCAACTATCAAGTACGTGATTGAGCACAACGGTAAGGCAATCCTGTTCTCTCACCTTGGCCGGATCAAGAAGGAAGAAGACAAGCCTGCGAAGTCATTGAAGGCCGTTGCAGAACGCCTGTCCAACCTGCTGAACAAGCCAGTTACCTTTGTTCCAGTAACGGAAGGCAAGCAGCTGGAAGATGCCATCAACGCAATGAACGATGGTGATGTTCTGCTGGTTCAAAACACCCGTTACGAAGACGTTAAGGATGGCGAATACGTCAAGCGCGAATCCGGCAACGATCCTGAACTGGGCAAGTACTGGGCTTCCCTTGGTGATGTCTTTATCAACGATGCCTTTGGTACTGCTCACCGGAAGCACGCTTCCAACGTCGGCATCGCTACTAACATGCCAGGCAAGGCTGCCGCTGGTTACCTGATGCAAAAGGAAATCAAGTTCTTGGGTAACGCCGTTGACAACCCAGAACGTCCATTCGTTGCCATCCTGGGTGGTGCGAAGGTTTCTGACAAGATCGGTGTGATTGACCACCTGCTGGAAAAGGCTGACAAGATCATCATCGGTGGTGGGATGGCTTACACCTTCTACGCTGCCAAGGGCATCAAGACTGGTGACTCCCTGGTTGAAAAGGACAAGATCGACGTTGCTAAGCAAATCCTTGACAAGGCCGGCGATAAGCTGGTTCTGCCAATCGACAACGTGGTCGCTGACAAGTTCGACAACGACGCCAACACCAAGGTTGTGGAAGGCGACATTGACGATGGCTGGATGGCATTAGACATCGGTCCAAAGTCCATTGCCGAATTCGAAAACGTTCTGAAGGATGCCAAGACGGTTGTTTGGAACGGCCCAATGGGTGTCTTTGAAAAGCCAAACTTTGCCAAGGGAACCCTTGAAATTGGTAAGTTCCTTGGTACCCTGAAGGATGCAACTACGATCGTCGGTGGTGGTGACTCCACGGCCGCTGTTAAGCAATTAGGCGTTGCTGACAAGCTGACCCACATCTCCACTGGTGGTGGTGCTTCACTGACCTACCTTGAAGGGAAGACTTTGCCAGGAATTGCTGCAATTTCTGATAAGTAATCTAAAATCATTTTAAGCGGAACATGCCAATGGTATGATTCCGCTTTTTTGAAAGGAGCGAGGATGATGCGGGTTCCGATGATTGCCGGAAACTGGAAAATGAACAAGACGGTCGATGAGGCGGTCAGCTTTGTCAACCAGATTAAGGGCCAATTGCCACCTGCCAATCAGCAGGAGACGGCACTAGCGGCGCCGACCCTGTCGCTGGTGCCGATGGTGCAGGCAGCTGTGGGTTCGCCCCTGAAGGTGATGGCAGAGAACTGTTACTACCAAGATGCGGGGGCCTTCACCGGTGAGACCAGCCCCCGGGCTCTCTACGCCGCCGGAATCCACCACGTCATTCTCGGCCATTCGGAGCGGCGGACTTATTTTCACGAGACCGACGAGCTGATCAATAAGAAAGTCAAAGCAGCCCTGAAAAACGGCCTGTGCCCGATCGTCTGTTGTGATGATACGATGGGCCGGCGAGTGGCCAATGACCAGAAGATTCACTGGGTGGTTAACCGGATCCTGGAGGACGTCAAGGACCTCAGCCAGGACGAGGTGGTCAAGGTAACGATCGCCTACGAACCGAGCTGGGCAATCGGCACCGGCCAGAGTGCCGATCCGAGCCAGGCGGAGGAGGGCTGCTAACTGATCCGCCAGACCATCGCCGACATGTACGGTGAGCAGATTGCCAACGAGGTCCGGATCCTTTACGGCGGCAGCGTGACGACCAAGAACGTCAACGCGTTGATGGCCAAGCCGGATATCGACGGGGCCCTCGTCGGGATCGCCAGCCTTGATCCGCAAACCTTTTTGCAAATCGTCAATCATTAGTGGCGAAAAGCTTGTTTTTAGTTGTGCAAGATAATACAATATTAAAGTGGAATGTATCCAAATAATAAGACAGAGGAGAGATTCATCAAATGTCACTTATTACAGATATTTACGCCCGTGAAGTTCTTGATTCACGTGGTAACCCAACCGTTGAAGCCGAAGTTTACACTGAGGCTGGCGGTGTTGGCCGTGGAATTGTTCCTTCAGGTGCTTCAACCGGTGAACACGAAGCCGTTGAATTGCGTGACGGCGACAAGGACCGTTTCGGCGGCAAGGGTGTTCTGAAGGCCGTTTCCAACGTTAACAACATCATTGCCAAGGAAATCGTCGGCATGGAAGTTACTGACCAAATCGCTATCGACAAGGCCATGATCAAGCTGGACGGTACGCCTAACAAGGGTAAGCTTGGTGCCAACGCTATCCTGTCCGTTTCATTAGCTGCTGCCCGTGCTGCTGCTGACGAACTGCAGGTTCCTTTGTACAACTACCTTGGCGGTTTCAACGCTCACGTTATGCCAACGCCAATGATGAACGTTATCAACGGTGGTGCTCACTCTGATAACAAGGTTGACTTCCAGGAATTCATGATCATGCCAGTTGGTGCACCAACTGTTCGTGAAGCTATTCGTTGGGGCTCAGAAACTTTCCACGCCCTGAAGAAGGAACTGGAAGACGCTGGTAAGGTAACTTCTGTTGGTGACGAAGGTGGATTTGCTCCTGACTTTGCTAACAACGCAGAACCATTCGAATACCTGATCAAGGCCATCAAGGACGCCGGTTACAAGCCAGGCAAGGACATTGCCATTGCCTTCGACGTTGCCGCTTCCGAACTGTGGGACAACGACACCAAGAAGTACAAGCTTCGTTGGTCCACTGGTGAAGAATACACCACTGACGAATGGATTGAATACCTGTCCGGGATCATTGAAAAGTACCCAATCGTTTCTGTTGAAGACCCAATCGACGAAAACAATTGGGATGACTGGGTAACCCTGACCAACAAGCTTGGTAAGAAGGTTCAACTGGTTGGTGATGACTTCTTCGTAACCAACACCGACTACCTGAAGAAGGGTATCCGCATGGGTGCTGCCAACTCCATCCTGATCAAGCTCAACCAGATCGGTACGCTGACCGAAACTGTTGAAGCTATTGAAATGGCTAAGGAAGCTGGCTACACTGCCATCGTTTCTCACCGTTCTGGTGAAACCGAAGACACGACCATCGCTGACCTGGTTGTTGCTACGAACGCCGGCCAGATCAAGACTGGCTCCATGAGCCGGACTGACCGTCTTGCTAAGTACAACCAGCTGATGCGGATCGAAGACCAACTTGGCGATGTTGCTCAATACAAGGGCATTCACTCATTCTACAACCTGAGTGAACAAGCTCGTCAAGACATCGAAAACCGTTAATTTATTAGCGATTGACGAAAGAGCTGTGACAAATTGTCACGGCTCTTTTTGTTTCCCGAGTTTTGATAACGCTTGCGCTAAAGATGTTATAATACCAAAAGAGTGCATTTGCCCAGCAGCACCAGCAGGTACACGGAATAAGGGGGAAATAACATGTCTCAAGACATTCAGGGAATTGCAGCCAGTGACGGCATCGGCATCGCGCCGGTCTATCTACTGACCCCGCCTGATTTATCGTATCAAAAACGACAGATTGACGATCCAACGCAGGAGTACCAGCGGGTCAAGCAGGCCTTTGCGGATTCCATCGCCGATCTTCAGCAGATCAAGGAAAATGCCAAAGAACGGCTCAGCGACAAGGAGCTGGATGTTTTTGATGCCCACATCACGATTCTGTCGGACCCAGAAATGCTTGGGCAAATCAGAAACGAAATCAATGATCTGCGGGTCAACGCGGAGGAGGCTGTGTCTAAGGTAACCGGTAACTTTGCGAACATGCTTGCGGCGATGCGGGATAATAAGTACATGCAGGAACGGGCGACCGACGTGCGGGACATCGCCCAGCGAACCCTCAGCCATCTGCTGGGCAAGGAATTGCCAAACTTGGCTGCAATTACCGAGCCGGTGATTATGGTGGCCCACGAATTGACCCCTTCGGATACCTCCCAGATGGATCCGCGGCTGATTAAGGGGATTGTTACCGACACCGGCGGCCGGACCAGCCACGCCGCCATCATGTCACGGACCCTGCGCATTCCGGCGGTGGTCGGCACCAACGTTATCACTGAGCAGGTCAGAAATGGTCAGCGGATGGTGGTTGACGGCTTGAGCGGCCACGTGATTGTTGATCCGTCGAATACCGAAATCAATGCGTACCGGCAAAAGGCGGCTGGTTACAGCGAACAGAGCGCGGAGTGGGCCCAGCTGGTCGATGCCCCATCCGTTTCCAAGGACGGCAAGCGATTCCACATCACCGCTAATATCGGCACCCCGGATGATGTCAACGACGTGATCAAGCAGGGGGCCGAGGGGATTGGTCTCTTCCGCTCCGAGTTTCTCTACATGGGCAGTGATCATCTGCCGACCGAGGACGAGCAGTTCGAGGCCTACCGGCGGGTGATCGTCAACATGCAGGGCAAGTGGGTGGTCGTCCGGACCCTGGATATCGGTGGGGACAAACCCCTGCCGTTTTTACCCTTGCCGCGGGAAATGAACCCCTTCCTTGGCTACCGGGCCATCCGGATTTGTCTGGATCACCCCGAGATTTTCAAGCCCCAGCTGCGGGCCCTGATCCGGGCCTCCCAATACGGACCGCTGTCGATCATGTTCCCGATGATTGCCACGGTCCAGGAGCTACGCAAGGCCAAGCGGATCTTTAACGATTGCAAGGAGGAACTCCAGGCAAAGCAGCCTGGCATTGGGGACGACATCCGTCTCGGAATGATGATTGAGATCCCGCTGGCGGCGGTCAATGCCGAAAAGATGGCCCGGGAGGTCGACTTCTTCAGCATCGGTACCAATGATCTCATCCAGTACAGTTTCGCGGCCGATCGGGGCAGTGACGCCGTGTCCTACCTCTACCAGCCGCTGAATCCGGCCTTCTTGAACCTGGTGCGGCACATCATCCTGGCCGGACACAAGTATGACATTCCGGTGGCAATGTGCGGTGAGATGGCCGGCGACAAGTGGGCGCTGCCGCTTTTAATGGGGATGGACCTGGATAACTATTCGATGTCCTCATCCGGCGTGCTGCGGACCCGGAGCATGATGAAGCACCTCGATACAACGGAATGCCGCCACGTGGTCAACGACGCCATTACCAATTGCTCCACCAGCCAAGAGGTCAAGTCCTTGGTGCGCAACAGTCTGAATATTAAATGAGTAGAGAGAGCCAAGCCGGACGAAGGCTTGGCTCTATTTTTATCTCCTGATAAGAAAAAACATGGAATTTGTGTCAGAAATGTCCTATAATCTGAAAAGCAAATAGGGAAAGGAATCTGATAACAATGAAAGATACTGCGCCAAAGCTCCGGCGGTCAATGACGGCGGGGCAGATGGAGATGATTTCTCTTGGTGGTGCGATCGGGGTCGGCCTCTTCATGGGGGCCACCTCGACAATCAAGTGGACCGGGCCGTCAGTGCTTTTGGCCTATGCCTTCGTCGGCCTGATCCTCTACATCGTGATGCGGGCACTCGGGGAGATGATTTATATCAACCCGGGAACGGGGTCCTTTGCGGATTATGCGACCGAATACGTCCATCCACTGGCCGGTTACCTCGCTAAGTGGGCCAACGTTTTTGAATACATTGTGGTCGGCATGTCCGAAGTGGTGGCAGCGACCGAGTATCTGAAGTACTGGTGGCCCCACATGCACACCTGGGTGGCCGGAATCGTAATCATCGTCTTCTTGGTCCTCGCTAACCTGGCGAGTGCCAAGGCCTATGGCTCCCTGGAGTTCTGGTTTGCGATGATCAAGGTGGTCACGATCATCTTCATGATCTTGCTGGGCTTCATGGTGATCTTCTTCGGCTTTGGCAACGGCGGACGCCCGACCGGCTTCTCCAACCTCTGGGCTCACGGCGGCTTCTTTACTGGCGGGGTCTCCGGCTTCTTCTTCTCAATGTCGATCATTGTCGGCTCCTATGAGGGAATCGAGCTGCTCGGCATTTCCGCCGGGGAGGTGGCGGATCCGCAAAAGGCGATCGTCAAGTCGGTCAAGTCGGTGCTTTTCCGGATCCTGATCTTTTACGTTGGGGCAATCTTTGTCATCGTCACGATCTACCCGTGGAACAAACTGAGCAGTGTTGGTTCACCCTTTGTTTCGACCTTTGCCAAAGTTGGGATCACGGCGGCCGCCTCGATCATAAACTTCGTGGTGCTGACCGCGGCCCTGTCCGGCGCCAACTCCGGAATTTACAGTTCCAGCCGGATGCTCTTCAAGTTGGCCCACGAGGGGGACGCGCCGAAGATCTTCGGCCGGCTCTCCAAGCGGGTGGTTCCCGACGCGGCGATCCTGGGAATCTCTGGCGGAATCCTGCTGGGCTTTATCATCGACATGGTGGCCTCAATTTACAGCAAGTCAACGGCCGACATGTTCGTGGTTGTCTTCTCGTCCTCCGTTTTGCCGGGGATGATCCCGTGGTTTGTGATTTTGTTGGCGGAAATGCGGTTCCGGCGCAACAATCCAGACCTGATGACCTACCACCCGTTTAAGCTGCCGCTTTACCCGTTCTCAAACTATTTTGCTTTCCTGATGCTGATCGTGATTGTGATCTTCATGTTCATCAACCCGGACACCCGGGTTTCGGTCATCGTCGGGGCGGCCGTACTGATCGTGGCAACCCTGGTCTACCTGGTGCGGCATCACGGTCAATTACAAACTAAATCCTAAACTTGCCTGTCCGGTCCGCGGAAATTTTTCGCGCGCCGGACAGTTTTGGTATAGAATGGTTTGGTCAAGTAATTTGAGGGAGAACGATATGCAGAAAATTCAGCACGATAGTCAAACTAAACAGCTTTTCCGCGCCATTCTGATTGGCCTCCTAGCGGGAATCGTGGTCAGCCTTTTCCGCCTCGCAATCCAGCACCTGCTGGAATTCGTTGGCTATAGCTTCCAGTACTTCCATACCCACCCAGTTTGGTTGATTCCCTGGGCGCTCGGCTCGATCATTCTGGCACTGGCTCTTGGAATCATGGCCCAGCGCAATCCCAATATCAAGGGTTCTGGGATTCCCCAGGTGGAAGGCCAGCTGACCAGCCAGTTCGATGAAAAATGGTGGCCGGTGCTCTGGCGCAAATTTGTTGGCGGGATCCTGGCAATCGGTTCCGGCCTCTACCTGGGACGGGAAGGCCCGTCAATCCAGCTCGGTGCCACCGTCGGCCAGGGGGTGGCGGAAACGATGCACGCCAACCAATTGGATCGGCAGGTCGGAATCGCCAGCGGGGCCGCGGCCGGGCTCTCAGCGGCCTTCAACGCGCCGATTGCCTCGACGATCTTCATCTTAGAGGAAGTCTACCATAACTTTTCGCCGGTGATCTGGTTGGCAACCTTTGTCTCGGCCCTCTGCTCCAACCTGGTCTCGATGGTTTTCTTCGGCCTGCACCCGGTCCTCGATGTGCCCTATAATCACATGCTGCCGACCAGGTACTACTGGCATTTGATCGTCCTCGGCCTTCTGCTCGGCCTCTTGGGGCGCTTCTACCAGCTGGTGATTTTGCGGCTGGGCAAGTGGACCGCTAAGCTGAAGTGGCTGCCACCGTTTGCCTACCCGGTCATCCCCTTCCTGTTGGTGATGCCGATTGCCTGGTACTGGCCGCAGACCCTTGGTGGGGGAAACCAGCTGATTGGACTGCTGCACCAGCTGCCGATTTCCCTCTGGCTCTTTGTCGGCCTCTTCGTGCTGCGCTTCGTCTTTTCAATGATTAGCTACGCCTCCCAGCTGCCCGGGGGGATCTTCCTGCCCATCCTGACTCTGGGGGCGGTCCTCGGGGCGGTTTATTGCGCCCTGATGGTTCAGTTGGGGCTCCTGCCGGCCCGCTATCTGCCGAACTTCGTCATTTACGCGATGGCCGGGTACTTTGCCTGCATCAGCAAGGCCCCCTTTACCGCCATTTTGCTGATCACCGAGATGGTCGGCTCCCTGGCCCACCTGATGCCGCTGGCAACGGTTTCGGTCATCGCCTATCTGGTCGTGGACTCACTGCACGGGGAGCCGGTCTACACGGCGATGTTTAACGCCTTCATCGGCAAGCACCCGCAGCGCTGTGAGCACAGTGCGACCGTGCCGGTGACGATTTACAAGGGGGCCGCCCTCGATGGCCGCCTGATCAGGGACTTCGATTGGCCAGCCAATAGCATTGTGACCCTGGTTTACCGCGGGGAGGATAAGCTGATTCCCAACGGCCAAACAAAGCTGATGGCCGGGGACACGATCCTGGTTCGGGCTAACTTTGCGCCCGATAAGCGTGCCTATCGTCAGATTATGAATGCGGCCCACCGAGCGGACGTATAGCAATCGCTGCCTGGTTATGTTATGATATTAAAGATATAGTGGGTAAGTATTAGGAGGAAGATTCCTTGTATAACACATTAATGACTTTATTTTTAATCGATTGCGTTGTGCTAATCGCCTGTGTCATGATGCAGCCAGCAAAGAACGATAACGATGCAATGTCTGCCCTGACCGGTGGTGCCGGTGACCTGTTCTCCCGGCGCAAGGCCCGGGGCTTTGAAGCGGTCATGCAAATTGTCACAACAATCTGTGGGGCGCTCTTCTTCATCCTGGCGTTGGCATTAGTTTACGTATCATCACATTAGACTTTCAGTTGTGTGCCCCCTGACCAGTTCCAGGGGGCTTTTTTCGTGAAGGGATGACTTAAGATGGAAAACTATGCGGGAGACTCTTTTTATTTCCGGGGCGGTCGGCAAGCCGTTGTATTGCTCCACGCCTATTCGGGCAATACCAACGATGTCCGGATGCTCGGCCGGGAACTGCAGCGCCACGGCTACACGGTACTGGGCCCGCTCTTTAGTGGTCACGGTGGCGATCCGGTGCGGATTTTGCAAAAGGGCAGTCCAGATGACTGGTGGGCAGACACGCAGCTGGCCATCCGGCGGTTGCGCGACAACGGCTTTACCCAAATTGCTGTTTTCGGCCTATCTTTGGGCGGATTGCTGGCGACGTGGGCATTGGAGGCCGACCCGGATTTAGCCGGTGGGGGTGTTTTTGCTTCGCCGATCACGACCTGGGGTGAATCCAACGTGCCGGAATACTTTCCGCGCTTAGCTGACAAATACTACCGACAGGTCAAAATGCCCGCGGACGAGGAAAAAGCCAAGTTGGCCTGGATTGACCAGCACCTGCCGGCCCAGCTAACGCAGATTCAGGAAATGGCCCATGATCTGGCCATCAACTTGGAAAAAATCAAGCAGCCGTTTTTCATCGGCCAGGGCGGCCAGGACGAAATGATTAACCCTGCTTCTGGTGAGCAGCTGGCGGAGCAATTGCGGGCGCAAGGTACTCCGGTCGACTACCATTTTTACCCGAAGGCCACGCACCTCTTAACGGTTAATTCGGCTCACCGTCAGCTCTTTGCGGACGTTACTAATTATCTACAAAATTTATTCGAGGTATCAAATGAACAATAAAGCAGATTTAGCAGAACAAATATTAAAATATTTACGCGATAACGCGGGGGTGAGTTACTCCGCCGAGCGGATTGCCTACCACTTTGGAATGGACAATGGCGACCAGTTCACGCCGGTGGTTCAGACTCTGGCCAAACTAGAGCGGGAGAAGAAGGTCCAGGTTACTGATCGGGGCGAATTTGAGGCCATCATTAAGCAGGAGCCACTGGTCGGGACCTTCCACGGCAACGACAAGGGCTTCGGTTTTGTTGACTACGATCCAGACCTGCCGGATATGTACATCAATCCCGACCACACCATGCACGCCCTAAACGGTGATCAGGTGGCGGTCAAGGTCCTGCGACCGGGCAAGCCGGGCAGTGACCAGGGGCCCGAGGGTCAGGTCACTGAAATTGTCGAGCATAATTACGAACGGGTCGTCGGTGAATTCAAGCAGGAGACCATCGGCAATTACATCGGTGAAATCCTGCTCAAGGACAAGAAGCTCAACACCTACCGCTTCTTCATTTCCGACCAGGGCCTCAAGCCACTCGATGGTCAGGTCGTTACGGCGACCGTCGCCACCTACCCGGACGACGAATCACCGAAGATCCTGACCGGGGCGGTTACCGAGGTCATCGGGGACAAGGACGAACCCGGCATCGACATTATGTCGGTCATCTACGCCCACGACGTTCCCCATGAATTCCCGCAAGAGGCAATCGACCAGGCTAACAAAATTCCAATGCACGTCCTGCCGGAAGAACGGGAAGGGCGCAAGGACATCACTGACCAGCCCTTGGTTACGATCGACGCCATCGAATCTAAGGACTTGGATGACGCTGTTGTTGCCTGGAAGCTGGGCAATGGTCACTACCACCTCGGGGTCCACATTGCCGACGTCAGCCACTACGTCAAGCCAGGAACGCCACTGGACAAGGAAGCCTTTAAACGGGGAACCTCGGTCTACCTGACCGACCGGGTGGTCCCAATGCTGCCGAAGCGCCTGTCAAACGGGATTTGTTCCTTGAACCCGGGCGAGGATCGGCTGGCAATGAGCTGTGAGATGGAAATCGACGAAAACGGGAAGATTGTTAACCACAAGATCTTCCCAAGCGTGATGCGTTCCCACGCCCGGATGACCTACAAGGCGGTTAACCGAATCCTCGAGGCCCACGATCAGAAGACGATTGACGAATACAAGGACCTCGTGCCGATGTTTGAAACGATGGGTGAGCTTCACCGGATCCTGCTGAAGAACCGGCACCGTCGCGGGGCGATCGACTTTGATGCACCGGAGGCTAAGATTATCGTTGACGACAAGGGGCACCCGATTGACATCCAATTGCGGGAACGGGGCCTGGCCGAGCGGATGATTGAGTCATTTATGTTGGCGGCCAATGAAACCGTTGCCGAGCACTACTTCAAGGAGAAGGTGCCCTTCCTCTACCGGATTCACGAAAAGCCGGATGAGGACCGGATCAAATCCTTTGTTGACTTCCTAAGCGTCTTTGGGATCACCGTCCACGGCGACGTTCACAACGTAAAGCCGAAGATGCTGCAGAACGTTCTGAAGCAAGTTGCCGGTAAGCCCGAAGAGCAGATGGTTCAGGTCATGATGCTGCGGAGTATGCAACAGGCCAAGTACTCTGACGAAGAGGTCGGGCACTTCGGCCTGGGTGCCCCATACTACACCCACTTCACCTCACCAATTCGGCGTTACCCTGACGACACGGTGCACCGCCTGATCAAGTGGTACCACGAGCACGGCAAGGGTGAAAAGGCTAAGGCTCACTGGCGTGACAAGCTGCCGGTAATCGCCGAGCACACTTCGGTCACCGAGCGACGGGGCATTGACACCGAGCGGGACGTCGACAGCATGAAGAAGGCAGAATACATGGAGGACCACATCGGCGAGACCTTTGACGCTGTGGTCAGCTCCGTGATGAAGTTCGGTCTCTTTGTCGAATTGCCGAACACCGTCGAGGGTCTGATTCACATCAGCGTGATGGATGACGACTACTACGAATACTCCGAAAAGCACATGGCCCTGATCGGCCGCAAGACACACCGGATTTTCCAGATCGGCCAGCCAATCCAGGTCAAACTGATCCGGGTAGATAAGGACCTGCGCGAGGTCGACTTTAAGCTGGTTCACCCGGAGAACACGCCAACCACCAAGATCCGGATCCCGCATGATGATCACCGCGGTGGTCGGCGGCGTGGTGGCAATAATAACCATGGTCGCAATAACAATCGTCGCGATGGCGGGGCCCACAATGGTCACGTCAACAATCGGCAGATCAACCGGGGCCAAAGTCGGCACCACAATAACTCCCGGGATCACCACCAGGAGGGACGACGGAACCGGCGTCACTAAAATAATGGAGGGATAAGATGGCAAAGAAATCCCAACAAAAGAACAACGATAATTTAATTGCCCAAAATAAAAAGGCCCGCCACGATTACTTCGTGACGGACACCTACGAGGCGGGACTGGTGCTGACCGGGACCGAGATCAAGTCGGTCCGGGCGCACCGGGTCAACCTCAAGGATGGTTTTGCCCAGGTCAGAAATGGCGAGGCCTGGCTGATGAACGTTCACATCAGCGAGTACGACAACGGAACCTACTTCAACCAGGACCCATTGCGCAACCGCAAGCTGCTCCTGCATAAAAAGGAGATTCACAAGCTGACCGGCGAGCTGCAGAACAAGGGGGTCACCCTGGTTCCGCTGAAGATGTACATCAAGCACGGCTATGCCAAGGTTCTGCTGGGGGTTGCCAAGGGGAAACACCAGTACGATAAGCGTGAAGACATTAAGCGCCGCGAGCAGAATCGCGAGATCGAGCGGGTAATGAAACATTATTAATCAAAAAGGATCAAGCACGAGAAATGCTTGATCCTTTTGTTTTAGTATAAAACGTCCGAGTGACTTCGGCGCAGGCTGATCCCCATGCCAAGGTCGCCGCATGTCTGTGGATTGCGGAAACGCAGGCGCCCGGGTTCGCGCTGACCGCGGCGGGCCCAGTGGTCAAGAACGCTGGCGATGAGAATTGCTAACGGCTCTTCTTCCTGGTGTTCAACGGTCAGTTCATGGTAGTAATTAGAAGTTAATTCGACGGGCTGGATGGAGAAGACCTTGTGGCTCCCCTGAAAGACCCGGTAACGGCCGGCAAGGGGTGAGCCAACGATGATCCAGTTGAGGCCCCGGATATAGATCACCTGGCGGACAAAACCGAGGGATTTACCGACGGTGCCGACCTTTTCTCGGTTGACGTAAAGGGAAAACTTAGGTAAGAGCCCGAGCGATTGTTGCTTGACCTCGGCGAGCAGCTCCCCGCTGATGGCATAAAGGGAGAGGACGTCGAGACGCATTCCCCACTTGCCAACCAGCAGGTAGCACGACCGTCCCTGGTGGTCGCGGATGACGGTCGTGCCGTGAAGATCCGTGGCGTGGTCACGAAGATAGAGTTTGCGCATAATTTCACCACCATTCTGCCTATTCAATAATATTTTACCAGTTTATTGTAAAATTGCCTACCGACAAAGCGTTTTCATTTTGGCGAGCAGAGCGGGGACAGATATGCTAAAATAAGGAACGAGGTGCTGATAGTCATGAAACAATTAATTCATAATGACTGGTGGGGTGTTCTAGAACCACAGTTTGAAAGTGCATATTATGCGCAGCTACGCCGGTTTTTAAAGGAAGAATATTCGCATTACACGGTTTATCCGGAGATGCACCATATTTTTGAGGCCTTCGAGTGGACGCCATTCCATAAGGTCAAGGTCGTCATTCTCGGCCAGGATCCTTACCATGGCCCACATCAGGCCCACGGCTGCAGCTTTTCAGTGCTGCCCGGGGTGCCGGTGCCGCCATCCTTGCAGAATATTTACAAGGAACTACAAAACGACGTCGGCTGCACGCCCGTTAATCACGGCTACCTGAAAAAGTGGGCCGACCAGGGTGTGTTGCTTTTGAATTCGGTTCTGACGGTCCGCGATGGCCAGGCCTTTTCCCACAAGGGGCACGGTTGGGAACAGCTGACGGATGCGGCAATCCATGCTTTATCCGAGCGTCCCAAGCCGGTAATCTTTATCCTGTGGGGACGGGCTGCGCGGGACAAGAAGAAGCTGATCAACCTGAATACCAATATTGTTCTCGAATCGGCCCACCCGAGTCCGCTTTCGGCTAATCGGGGATTCTTTGGCTCCCGGCCATTTTCTAAGACCAATGAGGCACTTCAGGCAATGGGAGAAGAGCCGATTGATTGGCAATTACCGGCCCAGCCGGTGGTTGACGAGCTAGTAGCAAACTAGGATTGTAGATACTTAATAATCACTAGAGGAGGTACGCATAATGGATTTATTTGATGAAATTGCGACAAAGATCAAGGGACAAAACAAGACGATTGTGTTCCCAGAAGGTGAAGATAAGCGGGTCATGGGTGCTGCCATCCGGCTGCAAAATGACGGCATGTTAAAGCCAATTCTGCTGGGACCTCGTGCTGAGATCGACAAGACCGCTAGTGATAACGGCTTTGATATCAGCGGCTTGGAAGTTATTGATCCAGCCGAATACCCAGAAGCCGACAAGAAGGCCATGTTCGATGCCCTCCTGGAGCGGCGGAAGAACAAGAACACGCCAGAACAAGTCAAGAAGATGCTTGAGGACGTTTCTTACTTCGGAACGATGCTGGTTTACATGGGCAAGGCTGACGGGATGGTTTCCGGGGCTGTTCACTCTACTGGTGCAACGGTTCGTCCAGCCCTTCAGATCGTAAAGACCAAGCCGAATGCTCACCTGATCAGTGGCTACTTCCTGCTGCTGAAGGGTGATCAGCGGTACATCTTTGCCGACAGTGCCATCAATATCGAAGTTGATTCCTCAATGATGGCTGAAATCGCCGTTCAAAGTGCGCACACTGCCAAGATGTTTGGAATTGATCCAAAGGTTGCCCTGCTGAGCTTCTCCACGAAGGGCTCCGCAAAGGCCGAAACGGTAACCAAGGTGGCTGATGCAACTGCTAAAGTTCACGAATTGGCACCGGATCTGCCAGCCGATGGTGAGCTTCAGTTTGACGCCGCCTTTGTTCCAAAGGTCGCTGCTGCCAAGGCTCCAGGTTCGAAGGTTGCCGGGCACGCCAATGTCTTTATCTTCCCGAACCTGGATGCTGGTAACATTGGTTACAAGATTGCCCAATACTTCGGTGGCTTCACCGCGATCGGCCCATTGATGCAAGGCCTGAACGCCCCAATTTCTGACCTGTCACGGGGCTGCAATGAAGACGACGTTTACAAGGCTGCGATGATCATGGCCCTGGAAGCATCAGAAAAATAACTTAATCACTTAAGCAAAGGGTAGTCCTCACCTGACTTGGAGGGGGACGACCCTTTTAATTTTGCTAAAATGGGGACGGGTGGAAATAGTGAGACGAAAGGATTGGCAAATCCTGTTAACGGTATTGATTAGTCTAGGAACTGTGGTGACGGGAAACGGTGTCCAGGCAGCAAGTAGGCGAGCGGTCGCCACCGCCTTGCAGCAGAACGTGGTCCAAGTGCGGACCTATGCCGACAGCGATCCGGGTAATTATGGCTATGCGAAATACCTGCGACGGATCAATTATGATGGGGGCAACCAATGCACGATTCAGGTCCGATCAACGTTTGAGGGCCTGTCCGCGGCGGCTCGTACCAGCGTCATCAACCAGACTCAGGCGCTGGCCAAGATGGTTTTAGTCGACCAAGGAGTGCGGACGAAAAAGCAGGTAGCTCCGGGACTGGTGGTGACGATCCGGGCTGGTCACCAGGTGCTGGGGCAATCGCGCTCCGGCAATTATTACCGCTACACTTGGCACCACTGAGCGGTCGGCTTTGTCATCTCGGGCCGGTTAAGTTAAAATAGGGGCAGATTGATTATTCGAGGTGCACATAATGCAAAAATTAACCTTAGAGAGCCGGGACGAGACGATCGCCCTGGGTGAAAAAATTGGCCGCCTGCTGAAGGCCGGGGATGTTTTAGTCCTAGATGGTGATCTCGGTGCCGGCAAGACGACCTTTACCAAGGGCCTGGCAAAGGGGTTGGATATTCCGGACCTGATCAAGAGTCCGACCTTTACGATTATTCGAGAGTACCAAGACGGGCGCCTACCGCTCTACCATATGGATGCCTACCGCCTGGAAAACGGCGGGGCCGAGGATCTGGGATTGGAAGAATATTTTGACAGCGACGGGGTCAGCGTCGTTGAGTGGGCTCAGTTCGTGGAAGACGAGCTGCCAAGTGACTTTTTAGCTATTCATTTCAAGCGGACGGACGACGAAAATACCCGGGTACTGGAATTCGAACCTCACGGCGAACACTTCACGACCCTGGTCGCTCAGGTGACAAACTGATGGCGGATGAGGTAGAAATCAAACTGGCAACGGCCGATGACGCGGCACGGGTGCTGGCATTCTTGCGCCAAGCGGCGACCGAGAGCGATGCCGTGACGGTGCCCCACCTCGCTCAGGTAACCGTTGATCAGGAAAAACAAAACATCGACCTGATCAACCAGTTCGACGATTGCGTAATCATGCTTGCAATGTTGGGAGAGGAGATTCTGGGAATTGTCACGGTGATGGTGCTGGAGTCCCAACCCACGGCGGGTGAACTCGGCGTGGTGGTGGCCAAAAAATACTGGCGCAATGGGATCGGCTGCTTGCTGGTTGAGGAAGCCGAATACTGGTTTGACAATTACAGCAGCCTTGAGTCGCTGGTGCTGACGGTCTTCACCACCAACACGCCGGCAATTAAGCTCTACCAGCGCTGCCACTTTGTCCAGACGGGCACGACGACTGAGGAGGGTCGACCAGCTCTGGTGATGGAGTATCGGCCGACTAAGTAGAAAAAGCTTCGGGAAGCGAATTCCGGAAGCTTTTTTTCTTAGCCAAACATCTTGATGAAGGGCTTAATTTTTTGATCGCCGAAATGCTGATCCTGGTAGAGCAGGATGTTGGCGCAGGCCTGGGCATCGTCAAGGGCGTTGTGGTGGTGGTGAAGGTCAATGTTGAGAGCGTCGCAAACCGTGTTAAGCTTGTAGTTGGTGAGACCAGGGAGCAATTGGCGACTTGAGCGTAGCGTGTCCAGAGTTTGGTAGGCCGGGGGCTCAATTCCGTAGTGTTCCAGGGTACTCTTTAAGACACTGTTGTCGAAGCGGTTGTTGTGGGCAATAACCAGCTTGTCGGGCGTGTAAAAAGACTTGATGTGTTCCCAGACCGCCGGGAAATCGGGCGCATCCTGGACGTCTCTTTCGTGGATTCCGTGAATCTGGACGTTGCGCCAGAAGAAGTCGGTGTGGGGGTTGATCAGGGTGTAGAACTCGTCGGCAATTTGGCTGTTACGGACGATCGTCAGGGCCAACGAACAGGCGCTGTAGCGTTTGCCGCTGGCGGTTTCAAAGTCCATCGCGATGAAGTTCATGAATCTGCCACCTTTCATCTTATGATTACCATATTATTCTAGCGGGCTTGAGGCGTTTTCGCAAAAGTTCTGCAAAAATCATGATACAATTAGGAGCAGAGTCAAAATTAAAGGATAAGAAAAGGAAGGCTTATTGAATGGCTAACTTAATGAATGAATTTCCGGAGATTGATATCAAGCAGGACGAACCCTTAATGAACTATACTTATACGCACACGGGGGGACCAGCGGATTGGCTGGCCTTCCCGGAAAGCGTCGACCAGGTCAAGCAATTGGTTGACTACGTGCGGGAACACGAAATGCCGCTGACGGTCTTGGGAAACGCCAGCAACCTGATTGTTCGTGATGGGGGGATCGATGGTTTGACGATCATCCTGACCCGGTTGAACAAGATCACGGTCAAGGACAACCAGGTGATCGCCCAGGCCGGAGCCTCCTACATCGATACGACGATTGTCGCCCGGGACCACAGCCTGACGGGACTGGAGTTTGCGGCTGGCATTCCTGGCAGCATCGGTGGGGCAGTCTTCATGAACGCCGGAGCCTACGGTGGTGAGACCCAATTTGTGGTTACCGACGCGACGGTGCTGCTGCCGGACGGAACGATCAAGCATTTTGACAACCAGGGCTTGGACTTTGGCTACCGGCACAGCAGCGTTCAGGATAACCACGGGATTGTGCTGGACGCCACCTTTACCTTGAAGCCGGGGAAGCACGACGAAATCAAGGCTAAAATGGACGACCTCAACGAACGCCGGGCCGCCAAGCAACCGCTGGATCTGCCATCCTGCGGAAGCGTCTTTAAGCGGCCAAAGGGCTACTTCGCGGGAAAACTGATTCATGATGCCGGCCTACAGGGCTACACGCATGGTGGAGCCCAGGTTTCCACCAAGCACGCAGGCTTCATCGTCAATATTGACCACGGGACGGCTAACGACTATCTGGCGGTGATTCACCACGTCCAGGAGACGGTTAAAGCCAAGTTTGGCGTTGACCTGGAAACTGAGGTGCGGATTATCGGTCGGGATTAAAAAAGAACAAGTGGGGCTTGGGCTAGTTAGGCCGGGCCCCACTTGTTCTTTACTTTATAAAACGTTTTACGTTTTGTCCTCTTAGGCTTTGTAATCGTTTTATGGGTATGCTAGAATAAATACTGTTAGGAATTCGGAAAAATAAGGAGGCTCAAAACATGAGCAAAAAAGTAGTTGTATTAGGTAGCATCAATGTTGACACGACGTACCACGTTGAACGTTTCCCACAACCAGGTGAAACGATCTCTGCTAAGAGCAAGAGCTCGGCTCCTGGTGGAAAGGGTGCTAACCAGGCCGTTGCGGCAGCTCGGTCTGGTGCCAAGACTTTCTTCATCGGTGCGGTCGGCTCCGACAGCGAAGGTGAGTACATGCTGGAGGCCTTAAAGGATAACGGTGTTGACGTTCACCACATCACAGTTGACAAGTACCACGGGACCGGCTCCGCAGCCGTTACTTTGGACGCTGAAGGGCAAAACGACATCATGATTTATGGTGGTGCCAACCAGGCAATGACTCCTGACTTGGTCGACGACATTGGCGATGTCTTAGATGGTGCAGATTTCCTGATCAGCCAGTTTGAAACTCCTCAGGATGTGGCCCTGGCGGCATTTAAGAAGGCTAAGGAGCACAACGTTACCACGATTTTGAACCCGGCACCGGCGCACGACATTCTGCCGGAACTGCTGAAGTACACCGACGTGATCGCACCAAACGAAAGTGAATGTGCCCTCTTGACGGGGATTGCAATCACCGACGAGGATTCGATGCTTAAGAGCGCCGACTACTTCCGCAAGCAAGGAGTTAAGCACCTCCTGATCACCCTGGGTTCCAAGGGGGTCTTCTACTCCTGCCCAGGCGATAAGTACGGCCTGGTTCCAGCATTCAAGGTCCATGCCGTTGATACCACGGCAGCCGGTGATACCTTCATCGGGGCCCTTTCGTCCCAGTTGGAAGACGACCTGTCCAACGTGGCGGACGCCTTGGTTTACGCCCAGCGTGCTTCCAGCCTGACCGTTCAGGGAATGGGTGCAATGCCATCGATCCCAACGGCTGACAAGGTCAAGGCAGCCCTGGCGGAAAAGTAATTAAAAATTTGGTCAAAAAAAGCCCAATTTCCATTTCAGGAAGTTGGGTTTTTATTTATAGGCTTGGCAAATTTTGATAAACCAGTAGACAATCAGCTGAAGGGCGGTCATGATCGCGGCAAAGGCCAGCATCTTGGGCTGCCAGATTCCCCAGAGATGGCGGAAGAACCAGGACGGGGTGAAGAGCAGGTAGATAGAATGCAGGCGCAGAAAACGACCGATGTAGATGCCGACACTGGCCAAGAAGGTGAAAGCCCCGATCCAGACAAAGCGCAGCCAAGAATGGTGCGGTGTCGTTAGCTCCGTCAGCTGGCGGGCGACCCGTTCCATGGTGATGGTACCGACCAAAAGACAGCTAAGCGCGCAGATCATCATGATGGCAAAGACTAACCAGATATACGGATCAGAACGCAGGATCCCATTGATGCTGGTGTGGGGATGGAGCCAGGAAAGGTGGAAGAGGTCGGTCATCACGTAGGGGGCGTTGGGGTAAAAGGCTATCCAGATAAGGAGCAGGAGCCAAAAGGCCAGCGCGCGCCGATCGTTGAAACGCCGCATTTGGAAACTGAGCTCGATTGGAACATAACCGAGAAAAGTATTTAATGCCATGAAGTCGTAGGGGGCTTTCATGAACAGTTTTAACAAGATGATTAAGACCCAGAAAAAGAGCCGGATCTGCCAAGTCGGTGAAAGACGTTTAACCATCGAATCCCCCCTTATAAATCAGAAATAATTATGACAATCATACCAAATATTTATGAATTTAGTGTGCTCCTTTCGCCAATTGTAAAAAATGATATAATATGATCGTGAATTTAGAGGATGGTGAATGCGATGCAGTCTATAACTTCGCTTTTGACATGGCAAAATCTGATTCACCTCATTGATATTCTGGTCATTTGGTTTTTGATCTATGAACTGCTGATTCTGATTCGCGGGACACGGGCTGTTCAGCTCTTTCGCGGAATTCTGATCATCATCTTGGTCAAGATTATTTCCTGGTATGCGGGTCTCAGTACCGTTTCCTGGGTGATGGATCAGATCCTCAATTGGGGTGTCATTGCCATCGTGGTCATCTTCCAACCCGAAATTCGCCGGGGACTGGAGCATTTGGGGCGCGGGACCTTCCTGAGCCACAACCAGTCGACCAACGAGACCGAGGAGGAAATGATCAAACAGCTTGATAGTGCGATCCAGTACATGTCGAAGCGGCGAATTGGTGCCCTGATCAGTATTCAGATGAAGACGGGGCTGGAGGAATATATTGAAACGGGGATTCCGCTTGATGCGGATATTTCCGGGGCACTGCTGATTAACACGTTTATTCCGAACACGCCGCTCCATGATGGGGCCGTGATTATCAAGAATAACCGGATCGCGGTGGCGGCGGCCTACTTGCCCCTGTCGGATAGTAAGCTGATCCCCAAGGAACTGGGGACCCGGCACCGGGCGGCGGTTGGCATTAGTGAGGTCACGGATGCCGTCACGATTGTGATTTCCGAGGAGACGGGCGAGGTCTCGATTACCAAGGATAATGAATTGATCCGTAACATGTCACAGAACGATTATCTAAAGTTCTTGCGGTCCCAATTGTGCACACACGAACCAGCTCACGAGAGCATTCTGGCGCGAATCTTCTCGCTTTTTGTAGGACATGGAGGTGGCCGGCATGGACAACAATAAGGGCTTTTTTAGCCGAAAATGGGTGCTGCGGCTCTCTTCACTGATTCTGGCAATCATGCTCTTTGCCTATGTTAACGGTAGTAAGAGCGGCTTCTTACGTCAGACGACCCGGGGCAGCAACGGTAACAGTGCTTTAATGTCGAATAAGTTGGCCACGATCAGGATGCCCTTAGACATCACGATCGACAATTCCAAGTACGTGGTGACGGGTTATCCGCAGTACGTCAAGGTTAAGATTACCGGACCGTCCGCGCTAGTGACGACCACTACCAACACGCAGAACTTCAAGGTTTATGTTAACCTCGGTAAGCTGGGACCCGGGAAGCACCAGGTGCCGATTAAGACCAGCGGTTTAAACTCGGAGCTCAAAGCAACCGTGGTACCGAAGAACATCAATGTCCGGATCCAGCAACGGCGGACGGTCAACATGAAGGTTACGGTCCGGGTCAATTCGCGGAACCTGGCCGACGATTACCAGGTTGGTCGGGCCCGCGCGGACGTCAGCAACGTTCAGGTCACCGGTGCTCAGGACCAAGTCTCGCGGGTTAACCGGGTGGTGGCCTACGTCGTTGTGCCACGGGATGCGAAGAGCACCCTGGAGCGGCAGGTGACCCTCCAGGCCCTTGATAAGAACGGCCAGATCCTGAACGTCTCAATTGTTCCGACGACTACTAACGTCACCGTACCGATCAGCTCCAAGAATAACGACGATGAGAGTTCAAGCAGCAGTTCGGCGGATGCGGATGAGCGGTCTTCGACGAGCTCTTCTAGCGAGAAAAAGGTGCAAAGCGGTTCGTCAAGTAGTAGCATAGGTAATAATACGAATGACAATACGAGCTCGACCGAATCGAGCAGTAGTCAGTCTTAATGAATAAGGAGTATATGATGAAACTGAAATATTTTGGTACCGACGGTGTTCGGGGAGTTGCAAATCAAGATTTGAGTCCAGAATTGGCCTTTCGGGTTGGCCGTGCGGGTGGGTACGTTTTGACGCGCCACTCGGAACGCAAGCAGCCACAGGTATTGGTGGCCCGGGATACACGGATTTCCGGTCAAATGCTGGAGAACGCCCTGATTGCTGGGCTGCTTTCCGTCGGCATTGAGGTGCTGCGCTTAGGTGTTGTGACGACCCCCGGGGTTGCCTATCTGGTTCGGGCTCAAGAAGCCGACGCCGGGGTGATGATCACGGCGAGCCACAACCCAATCAAGTACAACGGAATTAAGTACTTCGGGGGCAACGGCTTTAAATTATCCGACGACCTGGAATACGAAATCGAGCAGCTCTTGGACGCTGAGACAGACGAATTGCCGCGGCCGTCGGATGAAGGCCTCGGAACGGTTGCTGACTACCACGAAGGAGCACTGAAGTACACTTCCTTCCTTGAGCAGACGGTTTCAACCGACCTGTCTGGTTTGAAGATCGTGGTGGATGCCGCTAATGGTGCCACCAGTGCCTTTGTTTCCAACCTCTTTGCCGATATGAACGTCGACTTTACCGCCATCAATGCCAAGCCAGATGGCCTGAACACTAATCTTAACTGTGGTTCCACTCACCCAGAAGGACTGCAGAAGGCGGTTGTTGAAAATGGCGCTGATCTTGGGGTGGCCTTTGACGGTGACGGTGACCGGTGCATCGCCGTCGACAGCGAAGGAAACATTGTTGATGGTGACAAGATCATGTACATCTGTGGTAAGTACCTGGACGCCAAGGGAATGCTGAAGAAGGACACGGTGGTAACGACCGTGATGAGCAACCTGGGGATGTACAAGGCCTTAGAAGCTCACGGCATGAAGAGCGTCAAAACCAAGGTCGGTGACCGTTACGTTGTCGAAGAAATGCTGAAGAACGGCTACAACCTGGGTGGTGAGCAGTCCGGTCACATCATTTTTCTCGACCACAACACGACCGGGGATGGAATGCTGACCTCCCTGCAGCTGTTGTCGGTAGTGAAGGAAAGCGGCAAGAGTCTGAAGGAATTGGCCAGAGATGTGCAGACTTATCCACAGGAATTGCTGAATATCAAGGTGGCAGACAAGGCTGCCGCAATGGAAAATCCAAAGCTGAAGCAGGTAATTGCGGCGGTTGAGGACAAGATGCACGGTGACGGTCGGGTCCTGGTTCGGCCAAGCGGGACGGAACCATTATTGCGGATTATGGCCGAGGCCCCAACACCGGAGCTCGTTCACCAATATGTTGAAGAAATTGGTGATGTTGCCCGCGCCGAGCTGGAAGTTAAGTAGTAAAAAGAAGTTAAAACTGGTTTGCTTCGAATTGAAGTGGACCAGTTTTTCTTTTTACCTCAAATTTGACCTAGACCAATTTGGTGCCTTTAATTGACATGGACTGCCGAAGCTTGTATTATACTTATGTGTTGCAGCAGACCATTAGGTTATCCTATTGATCTATACCAATTAAAATTAAAAGGATGGAAAAATTATGTGTGGAATTGTAGGTGTAACGGGGACCGATAAGACCCTGTCAATTTTAATCGATGGTTTAAAGAAGTTGGAATACCGTGGTTACGATTCTGCCGGGGTCTACGTTAATGATAATGATGGCCACGACTACCTGGTTAAGCGGCCAGGCCGGATCAGCAACCTGGAAGCAGCCCTGACGGATGATGTTCACGGACTCTCCGGGATTGGCCACACCCGTTGGGCTACTCATGGTGCCCCAACTGAGGCAAACGCACACCCGCAGTACTCCCAGGATGATCGTTTCTACCTGGTTCACAACGGTGTGATTGAAAACTACGCGCAATTAAAGAAGGAATACCTGGCGGACGTTCACTTTAACAGCCAGACCGACACTGAGGTCATTGTTCAACTGGTGGACCACTTTGTTGTGGAGGACCACATGGACACCGAGGCGGCAATGCTGAAAGTCCTGCGTCTGATCAGTGCGGACTCCTCCTACGCCTTCGTGATGATCGACCGGGAAGATCCAGAGACGCTGTACGTGGCGAAGAACAAGAGTCCACTGTTGGTCGGCCTGGGCGACGGCTACAACATGGTTGGTTCTGATGCCATGTCAATGATCAAGGAGACGAACCAATTTATGGAAATCGCCGATCACGAATTGGTCATTGTTAAGCCAGATCACGTCACGATCAAGGACTTTGACGGCAATGAGAAGAGCCGTGACAGCTTCACGGTTGACATGGACCCAAGTGCTGCCGACAAGGGGACCTACCCATTCTACATGCTGAAGGAAATTGACGAACAACCAGCTGTCATGCGGAAGCTGGTTCGGGAATACTTTGGGGACAGCGACGATCCGCAGATTGACCCGAACCTGATCCAAAAGCTGGCCGAAGCCGATCACCTGTACATCATTGGTGCCGGGACCAGTTACCACGCTGGTCTGGTCGGTGCCCGGCTCTTCGAACGGCTCTGTGGCATCCCAACCACGGCTCACATTTCCTCCGAGTTTGCCTACGAACAACCACTGCTGTCCAAGAAGCCATTCTTCATCTTCCTGAGTCAGAGTGGTGAAACGGCCGACAGTCGACAGGTTCTGGTTGGAGTCAACGAACACAAGTGGCCAAGTTTGACCATCACCAACGTCGACAAGTCCACCCTGTCCCGTGAAGCAACCTTTACGGAATTGCTTTACGCCGGTCCGGAAATTGCTGTTGCTTCTACCAAGGCCTACACCGCTCAGATTGCCGTAGAAGCAATCCTGGCCAAGGCCCTGGGCGAATACATGGGCAAGGAAGCCGCCAAGAACTTCGACGTTAAGCACCAGCTCGGCCTGGTTGCCAACAGCATGCAGTCAATCACCGACAGCAAGAAGGAAATTGAAGAAGTGGCTTCTCGCTACCTGTCCAAGCCACGGAATGCCTTCTACATCGGTCGGGGAATCGACTGGAGCGTTTCTCTGGAAGCAGCCCTGAAGCTGAAGGAAATTTCCTACGTTCAAGCAGAAGGATTTGCTTCTGGTGAACTGAAGCATGGAACGATTGCTTTAATTGAGAAGGGAACACCTGTCTTGGGCATCATTACCCAGGACCGGACTGCCGGCTTGACCCGGAGCAACCTTGATGAGACCCGGGCGCGGGGTGCTAACACGATTACGATCGTTGCTCGTCACCTGGCTCAGGAAGACGACACGATTATTCTGCCAGACGTCGATCAATACTTGACGCCACTGCTGTCCGTGGTACCGGCACAACTGCTGGCATACTACACCAGCCTCGGCAAGGGCCTGGATGTTGATAAGCCGCGGAACCTGGCTAAGTCTGTTACTGTTCAATAAAATAAAATGTCAAAGAGGCTGCGGGGCGCTTGCCCTGGGGCCTCTTTGACATTTTTTAGTAAAAAGTTAAAGAGTTTCTTAATTAATATTGACATTCCGTCCTGAAACCGCTATCATAATAGTCGCAAGGTATTAAGTATTTACCTTCTAATCAATTCTCTTTCTCTCTTATGCCAATCATCGTCGTCCAGACGATGATTTTTTGGTTTAAAGTCGCTATAATATTTAATGTTGAAAGGGATGAGTTGCGTGGAAAAACAACATCAAGTGCTGACCCTCATTGAGGAAATCACCCGCAATGACGGCAGCAAGTATTTTGAAATTGGGAATATGGTTCATAATGGCCGGGCCGAATTGGCGGCCGAACGCGGCTTCATCAAAGAAGTGCGGATCCTGCAGTTAAATATTCCCCATTCTAAAAACGTGATTCGCTACGAGGACTTCATCAACTCGCATTATGTGATGCAGGATGAATCGATGGATCACTGGGAAGAATGGAAACGGACGCCCGAGATGGACCAGGTCGTCAACGATATTTTGAAAGAAAATCATATTGGTTAGACGTGGCGGTAGCATTTTAAGGCTGCCCCTTTATTTAAGGATCCTTTTTTGAAAAATTGTTGTGGAGGAATTTGCTAGAAAATGAAGCCAGTTGGGGAAAAGCGTCAATACATTACAGGAATCGACGGGCTCCGGACGCTCGCCGTTTTAGGGGTAATCATTTACCACCTGTTGCCAAACGTGTTGCAGGGGGGCTATTTGGGGGTCCCCCTTTTTCTGTTGATTTCGGGCTATTTTGTCACCTATCAATTCAGTCGCCGGCTGGACGACCAGCAGCATATTGATATCTGGCACTTTTACCGCAAACGCTTCCGGCGCCTCTATCCGGTGTTGGTGGCCATGCTTTTCCTGACAACGGCCTACATCACGCTTTTTGCCCACGAGCTTTTGCATAACATTCGGATGATTGTGACGACCAACTTGCTCTGGGTATACAACTGGTGGGAGATTCGCCATGGACAATCCTATTTTGATCAGTTTGGCGGGGCTTCTCCTTTTACCCACCTGTGGACCTTAGGAGTGGAAGCACAGTTCTACCTGCTCTGGCCCCTGATTATCACCCTGCTTTTTATGATCCTGCGCAAGAAAAAGACGGTGCGGCGGGTGATCTTGCTGCTGACGATTGCCTCGGCGGTCGAGATGGCAATCTTGTATGACCCGGCAAATGTTAACCGGGTCTACTACGGAACCGACACCCGGGCCTTTTCTCTTTTGCTGGGATCCTGGCTGGGACTGGCTTGGCCACTGAATCGGCTGAATGCACATCCGGCTAAGAGCCTGCAGCATGGCTTAAACGCGATCGGGATCCTGATGACCCTGATTACCGTCGTGGGCTTTTTCACCCTCAATGGGCAGGCGGCGCTAACCTATCACGGGGGGATGTTCTTCTACAGCCTGGTTGGGACGATCCTGATTGGGACGATTTTGCACCCTGGCTCACGGATGAACGCCTGGTTTTCTAATCCAATCTTTCACTGGGTCGGTCAGCGTTCTTACGGTATTTATGTCTACCAGTACCCGGTAATGGTCTTTTATGAACGCTTGGTGAAGGTCGGCTTGCACCCGGTTCTTAACTCAATTATTGAAGTAGCCATTATTCTGCTGATCAGTGAACTTTCCTATCGCTTTTGGGAACGGCCGCTGGCGGATTGGCATTGGTCAGAACTATTTACTAGTAAACGGACCTGGCAGCAGTGGACGCGGCTGGGAGCAAGCGTTGTTGTGCTGGCGATTGCCGGCTTTGGGATGGCCCAACCAGATCACGCCCCCCAAAAGACGGCTGTCCAGCAGCGGATTGAAAAGAGTCACAAGAAGGCTAGCAAACACAATCAGGCGATTGCGTCTGGAAAGAAAGTCCAGACTGACACCGCCGCCAATGTGAAACAGTATGCCTTGACGTCAAGTGAGGCTCGGGCAGCCCAAAAGCTGAAGATCACGGCGATTGGGGATTCAGTCATGGCCGATGCGGCGGATAGCATCCAGAAACTGATGCCCCAAGCCTATGTCGATGCCCAGGTGGGCCGGCAAGGATCGGCTGCTCCGGCGGTAATTAAACAGTTGGCAAAACAGGGACACTTGAACCAGATCGTGGTGCTGAATCTCGGAACCAACGGCTCAATGAGTCAGCAGACGATCGATGATATTGTGCAGGCAGTGGGGCCGAAGCGGCAAATTTACTGGCTGACGGCTCACGTCCCGACGAAGCCTTGGCAGCAGACCGTCAATGACGAGATCAAGGCTGCGGGTAAAAAGTATTCCAATGTTCATGTAGTAGATTGGTACAGCGTCAGTGAAAATCACAGCGATTGGTTTGGCAAGGATAATGTGCACATGGGCGAGCAGGGCAACATTAACTACGCCCGCCTGATTGCCAAGTCGATCCTAGCCGACCAGAAGGGGAATCAAAAATGACCGCAAATGATGACCTGTTGAACCAGGCAATTAATATTTACCTGTCGGCATTAAAGCGCCTAGAACATGTTGTTTCCCAGCCGGCGGCGCAGTATTCGCTGTCTTTTGAGCAATACCTGATTCTCCAGGAGATCGTAACGAATCCGGGAACGAAGCTGATGGATATTGCGGCCCAGCGCCAGGTGACGCGCAGTGCCGTTTCGCGCCAGCTCCGGGTGTTAATCAAGCATGACTATGTTCGCCAGGAACAGGATCAGGATGATCGCCGCAAGGTTTCCTTGGTGGCGACACCGGCCGGCCGCCAGGTGGCCCATACCATTGAGTCACGGATCAGCCACCGCTTTGCGAAGTGGGTCCAGATTTATGGTGAAGACCGGGGACGAAAATTATTGCAGCTGCTGGACGAATTTAACCATCAGGTAATTCAGCCAGAAAATGACTTGAACCGAAAGGATGAAGAGAAGAATGATTAAGATGATTGCTTTGGACCTTGACAATACGCTGCTCAACAGCGAGAAGGAGATTTCCAAGCGCAACGAAGCAGTGCTTAGAAGGCTGCACGAAAAGGGCATTCACGTTGTCCTGTGCACCGGTCGGCCAATCAACGCCATCTGGCCGATGATTGAGCAGCTGGGACTGACCCAGCCTGACGACTACACGATCACCTTCAATGGGGGCTTGGTGGTCAACAACGTCACCAAGGAACACCTCTTTGAACTGGGAATGCAAAAAGCGGACTTGCAGCCGCTGTTTGACTTTGTCCAAGAGAAAAAGATCCCGTTGGACGTTTTGGACCTTGAGCGGGTGTACGAGTTGACTGATCATCCGGGCTCCATCTACCGGACGGTTCTAAAGAATATTGAATTCCGCAATACGAAAATGGCTGATCTGCCAACGACGACCTTTAGCAAGGCCGTCATGGCGATCCCGGCTGAACGACTGGCCCCGATCATTGCCAGTCTGCCGGAAGAATTGAAACAGCGGTACCATGCGGTTCAGTCCCAGGCGATGATTATGGAATTCCTGCCTCGGCGTGTCAACAAGAGTGTCGGCTTGCAGGCATTGCTTGATCACTTTGGCGACGATTTTAGCAACCTGATGAGCTTCGGGGATGCGGATAGCGACCTGGAGATGATTCAGGATGCGGCCCAGGGAATCGTCATGGCTAACGGGTTGCCCGAAGTGAAAGCGGCAGTAACGGCGCTGACCGACTCTAATGACGACGACGGGGTGGCGACGTATTGTGAGCGTTATTTTGCCGATCTGTTAAAATAAATAAAAGCCACTGCTGCCTAGTTTGCGAGCGGTGGCTTTTATTTCGCTGTGTGAAGATTTTGTTACATTTCGTTGAAGAATGTAATTCATTTGCGACGGTTTTGTTACTGTCCGGTAATGTTGATTGTGTATTATAGAGATAATTAATCAGAAACGAATAAAAAAGGACGGTTGTTAATTTATGATTTCTAAGAAAAACTTTGTAAAAGCAGCAACGACTCTTGGCGCCATGGCCTTAGGTGTTACGGCAGTGACGACGGTTGCCAACGCCGACTCCGTTTACACTGTTAAGAGTGGCGACACGCTTTCAAGCATTTCTTACAAGTTCGCTAAGAACAACAGTCTTGTTAACTCCATTGCGCGTGACAACCACATTTCCAACATTAACCAAATCTTTGTTGGCCAGCGTCTGGTAATCAAGGGTGTTGCCAATCAACAGACGGGTCAGAGCACGAGTACTGCCACCCCAGCATCAACTAATACCACTGCAAGCACGACGGCAACGACTACTAGCAGTACGAACAGCAGCAGCACGACTTCGACCGTTAGTGGCAGTGAAGCGGCTGCCAAGGCGTGGATTGCGAACCGCGAATCTGGCGGCAGCTACAGCGCAATGAACGGCCAATATGTTGGTAAGTACCAGCTGTCCGCTTCCTACCTGGGCGGCGACTACTCCGCCGCTAACCAGGAACGGGTTGCTGACCAATATGTTGCTAGTCGTTATGGTTCTTGGACTGCTGCTCAGCAGTTCTGGCAGGCCAATGGTTGGTACTAATTAATAATTTGATAACAAATAAAAGCACTTCCGGTGGGGAGTGCTTTTTGCTATCTAAATGGGACTGGTTATGGTAAACTATTAATTGTACCTGGGGATGTTTTTTGGATTCGACAGGTATAGGTCGAGTTTCGACTGCGTTTCGAAGGTTGCGTCTTCGTAAAAACGCTCAGTTTTCAAATTATAACTGCAAACAATAATTCAAACTCTTACGCTCTTGCTGCCTAACAAGTAGCATCCGTAAATCCGTTCCGGGTTCGTCCATGATGCGGTAACGGGTTTCATATTGAGTGGACTACGCTGACCGTCGCCGTTTGAGATTGTCAGAAGAGTTTTTTCAAGCTAGCTAGCCATGGTTGCCCTGATCAGCGGCGTTTTGACTGGTGAAAATTAAATAGCTGAGATACGAACGTAGAGGTCGAAATGGCGATATGCTTGGACACGGGTTCGACTCCCGTCATCTCCATTTTTAGCATTTTGAGTGTCTTTATATCATCGCAAAACGTTGATATAAAGGCATTTTTGTTTTTACGGAAACGCTGAAAAACGGATTTATTTTAACTTTGACGGCAAAATCATCCCTGCTTGCTGCCGGGCCCTTTTAGGGTGGCAGCAATGTCGGGTATAGTATAATGAATTTTGAGAATGTTTGACTGATAAACAAAAAGACAACCAACATAATAGTCGGCTGTCTAGTTGCTTAATTCATGTTGTCGTTGCTTGATACAGTTTAATAGCATTGTTAAGTCGTTTGCTGTGGCGTCCTTTAGAATAAAGTTTTTAGCTACTGACTTGCGGTTGATGTACTGAGTACGGGCTCTGTTCTTTCGGCGATACTTATTGATTGCCAGGTGTTGGGCTTCGGTCATTGCCATGCTGCTACTTCCTTTCGATTTTGAATTCTATTAGCTTGCGGCGCTTGCTCTTAGGGGTGTGCCGCCACTCATTGAATTTATGAACGTCTTGTTTAATCATCCCCATAATCTCACGGGGATTATACACGTCTAGTGCAATAGTAACGTGTTTATTCTTTGACTGGTATTTGAAGCGTCTCATATTCTCAACCTCGGTTTTAAATGCTATAATATACACATAAAAAGCCCCAAAGGTTGTTGACTTTGGCGAGTCAACCTTTGGGCGGTGTGTTAACCACTAATCAAAAATAACTACTAACTTAAAGCGTAAGGGGACCAAGCTAAACTCAATTGAGTATGCTTTGACCGAGCGCTTTTTGTTTTTGCTTTTTCCATTCATGGTAACCACCCCCTTTCCTTAGGGGCTAACTACATCATATACATATGTAGGGATAGAAGCAATAGCTATTTTGATTAGTATGAAATTATTGAGACAAAATCAGAAGGGGATGGACGCTGGTTGGTCCATTCACCTGTTAGTGCTTGTTCAATCTGCCTGGATCATTAGCGCAAATAATTGACTATCGATGCAATTAGGTTAGATTTTGTGCCACGGGTTCGACTCCCGTCATCTCCATTTTTAGGGTTTTCAGTGCTTTTATACCAGCTCAAAACGTTGATATAAAGGCATTTTTATTTTTGGAAAAACATTGAAAAACGTATTTTTTGCCACGATTGCGGAAAAAGTGCGGAAAAATAATGAGCTTCTCCCCAGCGTGGTGTCGCCTGTTTAGGCGGCTTTTTATTTTGTTCTGCGGAAAAATCATCTTTTTAGTGTGTTAGGTATGTGAGCATAGACAAAAGGGGATGAGCCTGTTTGTTGGTTCATCCCCATTTAACTTAGTAATTATTAGTAATTGTCGTCTAAATGATAATAGGCTTTCCCGGCGTCGTTAAATCTACCGTCTGGCCCTATGAAGCCATGTGACTGGTCAAATTGTTCTTCTTGATCTTGTGCCTGTACCCAAGCGTCCGGGCTGCCGTCCGGGTTTGAACCTGCGGCGTGATCTTGTCCTGGTAGAAGTGGGGCGCCGTTTGGGTCATATCCACGTTCACGGTTAATCTCACCTTGTGACTTTCCCTGCGCCTGCTGCTGGCCACCATTACCGCCGCTGTTAGATTGAGCGGTTGCCTGTTGAGTATTGCCGCTCTGCTGATTAGAAGCGCTGCTAGTGGCCACCTGGCTGCTGTCATTGCTGCTAGGCGAGGACTGTTTATCCTTGTGGTTCTTATTAGCTGCTTTCTTATGTGACTTATGGTGCTTAACTACTTTGGTAGACGTAGTAGACGAACTGCTGGCCGCCTTGTGTGATTGCGACGCCAGATTATTGCACCCGGCTAAACTAAGCCCGGCCAATATCGTGACACAAGCTAAACCTAATCTTTTCATTCTGAAATACCCCCAATAGTAAACATTTACAACTCTATTATGCTCCAGTTTCGGGAAAGTGACTGCTTCAACGTTAAAAACATTGATTTTTCTAGTAATGATGGTTGCTCTGCGTAAATAAGATGGTCGATTGTATAGCTGCGGCGCTTTCATGTTGTCTGAATGACCAATGGAACTGTAGAAAACACTAAAATGGGCAAAATAATGGACTTGTTGAACGTGCTAAATACTGATTTTTCAATAATTGGCGAATGATACCCCCCGCACCCTAAAATTTCAAAAATTATCCCTTGTGTGTAAGACGACGGCAATGTGTGCTGCTCTCTTCGTGGCATGATAAAATATGAGTGTGTATGGTAATTTGTGTAAAGGCGGCTATGTGAGGGTTGCCTTTTCTTTTTTAAGGGGGCCGAAAGTGTCAGAAATACCTTTTAGGGTGTCGGAAATGTCGGAATCATCCCCAGCTAGTGCATAAGCTTGTAAGCCATCAACAATGCTTTACGTTGTCGATGATAGAAGCTGCCCTCTGTAATCTGGTAATGGTTCGCCGCCAACTCTGCCAGTGTCGTTTTGGTGCGGTGCCGCTTGATAAATCGTTGTTCTAAGATTATTCCACTGGCCTGGTCAACCTTGCCAACTACGGTAACGATATGCTGCCGGGTTTTTAGTTCAGATATGGCCCTCGTGTGCTCCAGTTGTTCCTGGTCGGTCACTCTGGGGTTGCTGTCGTCCACTCTAAGCGATATTAGTTGCCAGTCCTTGAATTGTCTTAGGTAGTTCTTGGCTGCGGTGGCGGCTGTCTTTTCTCCAGTTGTGGGGATGGTTGACATGAGACAATCACTCCAATTACAATAAATTTGGTTTCTTTTTATATCGAAGGGCGTGCCACCTGGTGCGATCTTTAGTCCGTTGTTAATTCAACGGGCTTTTTTATTGCTATCATTCAATCAAACATATCAAAACAATAGCAATCATTATCCCGGCCGTAATCGTGTTGGTGGTCCAGTAGGCCGTTGTCATTGAAACATGAAAGATATGCGCCACTAGACTGTAAAACATATAATCATCAAACGAATTAAGCAGCATTTGTTGTCATCCCCCTATTTGAGTAAAGGCCGTTGCTCTGGAATTTCAATGAGCAGCGGCCTTTATTTACTGTAATAAATCATCAATTGATTTATCAATTTCTTTTTGTTGCTTTTCAATTTCCTTATCTAAATTGAGATTATCCATAACGATCACCCCCCTTAACTACGCAATCAACGTCAATATAGGCTTTAATGTCAGGTTTTGTAAGGCTCTAGCCCCAGCTAAAGGATGAGCCGGGAAGCTTAATAGTCCTATCATTTACTATCACTTTTCATCATCAATTTAACTACGATCATCCCCATAAGCGGAACTTTTGGGCAATCGTTGGGGATGATAATTACTGTTAAATCAACGATTGCGGCAATTGCCAGCGTTTCACATTTCATGGAATAATTTCACATTATCACCACCAATCTAACTACGAAACTATAAGCAATGTTAACTTTTGTTAAGCTTCGATTAACTACAAATATTCCCGGCAATGTCCAGTTTTGACCAGTCCATTTTTGAGTAGATATACCGTTATATCAACAATTATCGAACATTGGTAAGTTGTGAAGTTGGTGGAACATTCAGTCGCTCACTAAACCGATATTTTTGTATGCTGTCGTAACCTTATTACTGTAATATCCAGCATAAAAGCGATGGTGCTTCTGGTATACGAACCCCAATAACTCCATGTTGCGTTTGAACTGCCGGGAACTTAGCGGCTCCAGTCCTTGCTGCTTGCAATATTCCTTGTAGCGATCATAGACGACACGACAAGCACTATAAAAGCGTCTGTCTTTCTTCACCTGGTCCGAATACACGAAACTAATTACTGTTTTGTCTGCCTGGTCCTTGTTGCGAACTCTGAAATGATAGTCTGTTTTACTTTCTGCCATCATCCGTGCCAGGCTGCGTCTACTAAAAATATAACGTCCACGATACCAACCCAATATCATCAACTCCATTTCTGAATATATTCTTATTTAGCTCTGTAAGCTCTTCTAAGCGCTTTTAGGTGATAAACGATAAATTATATTACTCACCACTTAGCTACCTCAAAACTGCCCGAATATTTAGAATAATTAAGCATATCGAACACACGGTCTATCCTTTGCTCTGACCACTCACTAAATTAACTACAATTCAGATCCTTTTCCAACAAATAACAAGCTCATTACCCTTGCAATTGTTGATTTAACAGTATTCTTAGGATGTTGGTTCTCGTAGGTCAAAAAAAGGTAGTCCCACTATATAGACCAACTTTATTTATTAGTTAGTGTCATTGTCTATCCTTGCTCTCCAGATTGACTACAATTCTGTTCCTTTTCCGCCGAATAAATTAAATCATCCCCCGATTATCGTTGATATAACAGTAATTGGGGGATGCTTCTTTTTATCACTCTAGTCGATCATATTCGTACAATTTTTCATTAATTGAGTAGTTACTGAAATAGCTATCAATTACCCTCTTCTTAGTTTCCCTATTCTTACCTGTACTGTGTGAGTAATCATCAATAACGGCTTTAAGGTGATTAATTATCTGCCCCTCGATTTGTTGCGCTTCTTTGAGTGTTTTATTGTATTTGGCAACAAGCTGCCTGTTTTGCTCTAGCAGGGTAGGAACATGGTGTTTAATTATACCCATGTCGTCCAGTACTTTTTTATGAACGAACGGTATTTTGATTAGGCTTCTATTCAATTGTGCTTCATTCTCTGCGATTTGCTTGTCTAGCTTCTTAATCTGAACCAGTTTGATCTTATTAGTATTAAGCCCCAGAACGACGCTAGATAAATGATCTTCAATTTCTTCACGGTTCATGGTAATTACCTCTTTTTATAGTCCGACTAATCTGTCATTACTTTTAAGGGTGCAAAATCTGAACATGGTACCTGGCCATTCCTTTTATAGGGTGCCCAATGTGCCTATGGCAACAAGCAACAAGCTAGAAAGGAATGTTGCCAGGTTTTGTTACCTTACTAACCCCTTGATATATCTGACTTTTTAAGCCACTGGCAACAAGGCAACGATTTTATAGTAGAAAATCTCTTTTAAGGAAAAAAGCTTAATTTTAGTGTTTTTTCTTTTATATGTAATATTTCTATGTTGCTTTGTTGCTTTGTTGCTTTTTAGTGTGTAAATGTGGTTGTATCAATGGATGGCGAAAAGCAACAATTTATAAACTTGTGAGTCAGTTTGTTGCTTTTCTACCATTTTTGTTGCTTTTGACAAAAAGCGGCTGTTTTTTACTAGGGTTAACCTTTACGCCGTACTTGTAGTGAATATCTAATTCATTCAGCCTATTCATATCATCATTTTCCCAATCAAGAAGTGGCGCTAAATTGTTTCTGGAATATTCCCATCCCTTATCTGCCATTAGTGGCTTGGCTCTACGGGTAAAGGTGGGCTGTTTGATTTTCTGTGGGTTGTTCTCGTAGTCCATAGCAGCTAGGAAAAGCTTAAACAAGAATGCAACGGGAATACGGGTACTCTCCAGCTCTGGTAAGTAGTTCTCAATGAAGTGATCTACGCTGTCGTTGTCTTCTTTGATGTCCTTGATGATCTCCTGGCTTTCTGCGGTGTCTTGTAACACGTCTGGGGTCATACTAAGGGCTTTTTTTAGTACGAACTCTAGCAGCCGTTGGTCCTTGATGTATTCATCTTTGATACGCTTGTTGGCTGCGGTGGCCTTGTATTGATGGTCGAATACGATTACCCGGAATCGTCTGAACAGGGCGTCGGAAGTGTCGCTAAAACGTGGAATACCATTCATCGACTGAACAATGAAGTTATTAAAGCGATAGTTAAATGGTGTAAGTCCTTTAGGGTTGATGAGGATGTTTTCTCCAGTTGCTACGCTCTTAAAATTCTCACTGGTCCGGTTATAGTCGTTTGGGTTATTATCATCCCCAATTAATAGGGCCTTGCCAGTGGCGCTTGCTAACTTAAAATCATCTTCAAACTCTTTTAGTTTCAATGAGCCGTAATTACCAGCGCCCACTAGGTTTTCCAGTAATCGCTCAAATGTACTTTTACCAGTGCGTCCTTGTCCGTTGTCCACTAGGAAAATGGCAACGTCGGTGGTCAGATTAGGATTAACCACTGCCGATATGGTTTGCCATAACAGTAGCAGCTTGTCACGGTCGCCACCTGCGATCTGCTGAAACCATTCCGACAACTGCCAGCCATTGAATGATGGTTCCGTAGCATTGGCGTTGTAATTGGTCATGATCTTGTGTCTGAACACGTATTTAGACGAGAACGGCTCCAGCTTGTGGGTGTGCTGATTGTAAATACCGTTGTTAACGGGGATGAGCCATTTAGTCCGGGTTTCTGTAAGACGGTGGCTATCTAAAAACAGATAATGTCTTATTTCTGCTAGCTGCCGGGTGGTTAAGGAACGCTCAATACAAGTGGCAAGCTTTTCCAATGTTCGTTGACTAGCCTTATATGTCCCACTGTCCAGGTCATAAAACGAAACCTGGCCCCGTTCCATTTCTTCATCATCATCGGCAATAATTCCGTAGTGTAAGTATTTCTCTAGAATATCTGCTACTGTGCGTGGTGAGGGATGAAAGATTTTGGTATTCCCGTTTTTAAGCTCTTTTTTATGCTTATCTCGCCACCGCTCACCATCTTGCTGTAACTGCGCTTCTAACTCTTTCATTGTTTTTGGCGGCGTAGTTTGTTGACTGCGGCGCTGGTCCAGGTCATTAAATAAAGCGTTAAGCCCTAATGCCTTAACTACGGGGTTATTAGTGTCTAACGCCTGTCTTTTTTTGCTCACTTTCTCAACTCCTCTTTTAATACACTAGCAACGATTTTTCCGACTTCCCGGTCCTCTAGTGGTGGTGTATTGAATTGGTTAGCATAGTTAATCAACGTCCAGACGGTGTCGTTTTCCGCTCCAGCGTAAATCATCTGACCACATAGCCGGGTCAAATAATCGTTTCGCTGGCCCTCTGGTGCGCCCTTAACTATGTTGTCTAGCACTCTGCCCGTCCATTTCTTTCCGGGATGATAGCTGCCATGCTGCTTCCTGGTCGACTGTGGTTGATAGTTTGCTATCATTTCTAAGAGTAGGGCGCTGGGGTGTTTCATTTGTGCCCCATCATTGAGCCAACGATAGTAACCTTTTTCCGTTGTCGATGGTGGTACTAACACGTAATTGTTAGGATGAGCCTTAATATCAACGCCGGGAAGTAGGCCAATCACTTGCTTTAAGTGGCTGCCTTGAGGTTTCGTGTAAAACATTTGATAGCCACCACTTGCGGTCTTTTGTGTCCTAGTAGGTAAGATAACGCCGGGTGGTAGTTGCTTTATAGAAGCCATTCCGTCCTTGCCGTGTGCTTGTTTCGTATCAATATCCACTACAAAGAAGTCAGTGGTGCGTAAAGCAACGTTAGCGTTTGGGTACTTACTCCAGCATTTCTCTATTTGATCTGTGGTAAGTGCCGGGCGGTTTGCGAACTTGATTAGGGGATGTTTACCGTTCATTGGTAAAACTGAATAGCCAAATCTTGCGTATTTGAGTGCGCTCTGTAACTTATCCATTGCTGGCCATTTCCAAACTGGGGTAGCTTAATTCACCATCCATGAAAAGCTTGACGAGTGCTTCTAATTCCTTGATAATCTGCTGGTCCCGGTTGGTTGCTTGTTGAATTGCGGTAAATAGGTCCTGGTTCGCTGCCAGCCGTCTGGAATTATTCCGCTTGATAGGGGATGTTTGGTCCATTTCTCTTAGCATGATATAAACTCGTGGCAACTGTGTTTCATCGTTAGTGATTAGTTGTAATTTGTAGAAAAGATTATGTTTAATTGCCAGTGCATAAGTTAAGCAATTAGTGACACGTGTTAAGTCAGTCCCGGTAAAGGCTTCAACTTGTTTGGCTAGGGGATTGATAGCGTGTCCGCCGTCTGCGTCCTCCAGGTACCTTTTTAGCAACCGCAAGGCGTGGGTGGTTAAGTTAATGTCCCACTGCTCCCGGTGGCCGTCTGGCGCTGTGAGGGTAATTAGTTGCATGAGTTGTCACCATCCTTTTCTTTAACACTGGAAGCGTCGATAATGCGCTTGAGCTGTTCTGCGGTGTCTTTGAAACGGCTGTCGTCGATGATCTTAGCTTGGCTAACTAGGCTAGATGAGAACTCACCTTTAATAACCGCGAGTACCTTATTGCCCTTGTGGTCGTCTGCTAACATGAATTTGTAATTACTTTTTTTCATTGTCGTATTCCTTTCTGTGTTGGGGATGTCCCCACTGAATCGCTTCATGATAGAATAGACAAGGCGGCACATATTGCCGCTATGCCTATATTTGTGAGCCTGTTAATGCTGTGTGATGTGGTAGTTATCCAGCGTTAACGGCTTTTTTATTTCATGAAGCATAATCATCATTTACTTTCTAAAACTCAATGTCTCTGATTATTTGTGTCCGTTTCTTTAGTTCAGCGATCTGTGAGGCCAGTGGTTCCAATGCCAGCTGTCGTTCCTCGTCATTAGTGATAATGAAGTAACCATTATTGGGCTTCCGGTACACTGCGCCGATTGGCTTGTGATGAAGTATGATTAAGCGACTAATGGTCATCCGAACCTTACGACTGCTCCAGCCTGTGATCTTCATAATCTCTTTTTGCGGTCGGGGCCGTTCCATCCCTTTAGGTAGTAGCTCCATAATTCGCTGCTCGTCCTTGTCTAAATGTTCCATCTATTTGGCCCCCTTCAATAGGTCTTTAAGCTCTGCTAGTTCCTGGATACTTTCATCAATCAAGGTGAGGGCGCTAACCTCTTGGCCGTCGGTGTATGTTTTGGCGGTGCCGTTTAGCGTCTTGACATTGCCTTCAATGTCAGAAAGAAGCGAACTCTTTAATAACTTGGCGTCCTTACTTAGCTTCATATTGTTCCCCCTAATTGGTAAATTGAGTAACTGTGCCAATAATAAAGGCTGCTACTGGTACAAATGTTGCCAGGTAAGCCCACAAGCGGTCACTTGGCGCCGTATACCAGAATGCCAGTATTCGATTATCAATAGTGCGTAATGCTTTCATCATGATTACCTCTGTTCTGCTGCCGAACGCAAAATTGCGCTCGGCTATTCTTTACTCTGCTCAACGCAAAATTGCGTTGAGCCATACTTTTACTGGCCAGTCCAGAATTGGACCCGTCCTGTTTTCCCTACTCATTGCACGCTGGGGAGCCATGCTTTAGTTATTTTGCTGTTGTTGTGACTTCATCCACTTATCAAGGGATGATTTACAGTAATGCTTGCTACCCTCGATTGTGATGGTAGGAAAGCCAATATCTGCTCTTTCCCACTTGATGAGGGTACCTGGTGAAGTCCCCAGATACTTAGCAGCCTGTCGTTGGTTCATATACTCTGGCCAGTGGTTCGTTGTCTTTGTGTCTGCCACCACCTGTTCAATAGCAGCCTTGACCATTGAAAGGGTGGCCTGCTCTAATTCCGGCGGTAGCTTTACTCCAATATCCATGCTGAATCATCCCCCTAAATGCGGTCTAGCAAGGCTTTAGCTGCGTCTTTTAAGCTGTCTAGGGCGATCAAAGTATATCCATTTCTGAATCCCATTTGTTGTAGGCAAACAACCATGTAGGAAACGTCTGCGTATTTGATGATGTCATGTTCCTTAATGAAAGTCCGATCTTCTAACGGCGTGCTTTCCGTCGGCTGGTTTCCACCGTAGTAAATCTCACCAATAAAAGGGATGTCTGCGGTGTGATCTTCAACGGTCATATCAAAGCCCATTCCGTCTTCATATTCTCCAGCGGTGAAAATACCATTCTCCAGGCGAACTTGGTCGCCGTCTTGTAGTTCAAACGTTTCTGCCTTGCGGTTGTTCAATTCATCTAAAATCTTTTGAGTGTCAACATTCTTCATTCTGAAATACCTCTTTCTTTGTTGTTACTTGCTCTGTGCTGCTACCGTCCGACTGTCGTTAATATCAGCCGTTGCGTATTCATCAATGAGCCAATCGCTTAGCTTTTTGTATGTAGCTGGTGTTACCTTACGATGGTTACGCTTGAAAATGTTGTCCAGCGTCCAACGGCTCAAACCAAGCTGGCGGCCAAGCGCTACTGTGGATAAGTTAAGCTCTCCACGTTTGCGCTTGATAGCCGTTACCTGCTTATCAGATAAGTACATAGACATTTAGGTATCATCTCCTTTGCTTTACCAACAAATTGTTGGGTTAGCGTCTAAAAATACAGCCCAACTACTTGTTGAGCTTACAAGTTAAATATATACCCAACAAATTGTTAGGTCAACTATTTGTTGATAAAAGTGTTAAATAGTCATATTATGGTTTAATGAAAGAGTGGTGAGTATTGTGTCACAAAATAAAAAAGCGCCTATGAACAATAATCGAATCAAAGAAGTTCGATTAGCGCAGCATAAAACGCAAAAAGATTTAGCAAAATTATTGGGTGTATCTGAACAGGCAATTGCTTATTATGAAAAAGCACAACGTGAGCCATCATTAAAGAGCTGGATTAAATTAGCTGATTATTTAGACGTTTCTACCCCTTATTTACAAGGAATATCCAAAAATTCCAGAAATGAGATTAACAAGCAGCACTACACCATTAGCGATATTATTTCTCTAACTTATTCTTCTATCAAATTAATGTATGCATTCGCTGGTAGAAACAAGTATGACGTTATCCCAAACATACCAAGACTTCGGCCAAAATATGGTAATCCATTTAACTATACTGAAAGAGCTTGCCTTTTTGACACCACCGATACGTTACGAAAGTTTTCGGATACTGTGAAGCTCGGTGAGTTCATGAATGAGATTAAGAATGGAATCCTTACTAAATATTCCCAGAAAGGTTCTCTAGAGCAGATTGCAACTAGAAAAGACATAGATAAAATAATCATTCAGTTTTATGAAGCTGTTAGAGAAAAGTATTTGCAATGTATGGATAACAAGTCTTTTATCGATATGGTTAGCGATGATTTGTCGTATTTTGTTATAAATCAGGCAAAAGCGGACGTTTTTGGGACAACGACTTCATTTAGTGAAGGGAAACGTTTTATCAATTCTGAGGACTTAACTAAGTTGCCAGAAGGGCTTAGCGCTGACGTTTATCAAAGGGTAATGGATGTGCTAAATCAAACTAAGGAAAAACTAAATAAATTGAAATGATTAATTCTTATGAAACACTTTCACCGTATGTTTTTGTACGTTCTGTCTTTATTGAAACAAATTATTCTCAATTTTATTTACTGTGAAGTTACGTCCAAACGTGATCGACGTTAAAAGCTACTGGGAGGATTATTTTGGCTAAAAAGATCAAAGACGACGAGGGGAACGTCTATAAACAAGTAACCCCAAGCAATTCTGATCGCAAGCGTACACTCGAAATTGTTATCGGAATTATTGCTATTGTTCTGTCTGTTGTGTGCATCGGTGGCAGTTTTGGGGCTGCCAGCGTTGCTGATGCCTTTGGTGGCGGCGGATACTATACCGCTAAAATGATGTTAGGGCTAGTTCTCGCCATAGCCGCTTTTGTTCTCGTGTTCTTTATCAATAAAAAGCGGACATTAATTGGATGGCTCATTCTCGTATTTGGGCTAATCATTCTTTTTATGTGTGGGGAATATGGCATCATTCCTGGAATAGTCTACGCAATTGATGGTGTTTTAATTTTAGTTAGAAAGTAGGTTTTATTATGGCTAAAAAGATGGTTGATAAAGATGGAAATACATATGTACAAGTAAAGCCCTGGTATAAGCGCTGGTGGGTTTGGGTACTCGTTGTAATTTTAATATTTGTTATTGGATCAGCAGCTGGTAGTGATGATTCTTCAAGTTCATCCAGTAGTTCAAGTGCCACAAGCAAACCAGTAAAGAATACAGCCAAAGAGGTAACGCTAGGTGCAGGAACCTATAAAGTAGGTCAAGACATCAAGCCTGGTCGATATGTTGTTACGGCAACAAACGGTAGCGGTAATTTTACTAACAAGTCTGGAAGTATCAACGTAATCTTAGGTACTTCAGAAGATGATGACGCTGGGCAGATTACCTCATATACTGCCGACCTTCACAAGGGCGAAACCATTAAGCTAGAAGGTATCCAGTCAACTGATTTCAAGCCAACGCCAAAGCCTAAATATCAAACTACTTTGTCTGCTGGTTCATGGAAGGTTGGCCAAGATATTAAGCCTGGCCGATATGAAATCAAAGCTATGCAAGGTAGCGGTAATTTAACAACTTCTGATGGTGATGTTAACGAAATTCTTGGTACTGAATCTGATTCAGACTCTGGACAAGTTACTCATGTTACCGCTAATCTCTCAAACGGCCAGACGTTAAATACCGACCTTCAACAAATTAAACTCATTAAGAAATAAGGTTCGGAAATTGCCCCAAATAAATTACCAATCGCTGATAAATATAAAGTGTCGATAGTTTGACCAACCGTCGCAATTCACGACGGTATTATATGGGAACCCATCTCCGCCTTTGAGATGCTGCCGGGAATTTCAACCAGCTCAAAATTGCGCCCGTTAATTTTCCACACTTCTGGGGATGTTATTCGTATCATGGACTGGACCGGGTACACGTCCAGCCTGGTCCACTCATAAAAATACCCCTCTCATTGCCACGCTGGGGAGCTGTGCGAATGAAAAGGGGTTATCTTATGAGTTATGTAAGGAAAGCTAAAAAAGGATACTACGGCGTTGCGGTATATCGTGACGAGAACGGGAAACGGCGGCAAAGATCTGCCGGGTGCTTTAAGTTAAAACGTGAAGCGGTATCTGCTGCCGTTGCATTGGAAAAGAAGCTTAATGCAATCAATCAACCGTTAAAGGATATATCACTAGCTGATTATTACCAGCGCTGGTATGAAACCTACAAACAGAATGGACTTTCCGGTATTTCTAAAAGTAGATATGAGATTTTCCATAAGGTAATCAGTAACTATTTTGGTGATAAGAAGCTGCGGGCCATTCGTCGTTCTGATTACCAGCAATTTATTAATGAGTACGGGGCCAAGCACGCAATGTCCAGTGTTTCTAAGTTAAACGGTGCCATTCGTTCCTGTGTGGGCTATGCAATTGATGATGATGTAATAACGAAAGACTTTACCCACAACGTCAAGCTAGTTAATAACAAGGAACGGGAATACAAAGTAGAGTACCTAACCAATGATGAGTTGGTAACTCTTAAAAATGCTGTAATTGGCAAGCTTAACCGTTACAACACCAGCCGCTATATGATCTTGACTGCTATTTACACGGGAATGCGAAAGAGTGAGATACAAGCGCTCACCTGGAAAGACATAGACTTTCTCCATGCAACGATCAGCATAAGTAAATCGTGGGACGAAAAGAAAAAAGCTTTCAAATCAACTAAAACTAAATCAAGTAAACGGACGATCAAAGTTAATCGTGAGTTACTCAATCACTTAGCTGATCTAAAAGCTAATCAATCGGTTATGGTATTTCAGAATGTACTGGGGACCATCCCCACAAGTAACGCTCTGAATAAATGTTTACGTTCTATTATGGCGTCATGTAAGTTAAAAAAGCAAGGTTTCCACTTTCACTCACTGCGACACGTTCATGTTGCTTATCTATTGGGCAAGGGCGTAGACATTTACGCCATATCGAAAAGGCTGGGACATTCAAATATCACGGTAACGTTGAAAACTTATTCCTACTTAATAGAAGAATACAAAGCGAAAAACGATACGCTGATTATCGATAAGTTAGCGGAATTATGAGTAATGCGGAAAAAGTGCGGAAAAAAGTACCATAAAGCCCGGTATATAAGGGTCGTGTATGGTCGTCATCTCCATTGTAGGGTTGCTTAAACGCTGTCATAGCAGTGCTTAGCAACTTTTTTATTTTGGCACAAAAAAGGAGCCATGTCCTGAGACACAGCTCCTTAAGCAAATCGTATTTAATTAGTCGGCAACGACCACGTAAGATTTGATAACCTGACGCTCATCCATCCCCTTGTAGGCAGCGTCAATGTTGTCCAAGCTAAAGCTCTTGGTGAAGACCTTGCCGGGGTTGATTTCACCGTCCAGAACGGCCTTGAGCAGGACTTCCTTGTCGTAGGTGGTGACGGATGCGGGACCACCGGCAACAATCGTGTTCTTGTAGAATGGGGTGGTCATGTCCTGTTTTGGTGTGTGTGGCAGACCGACCCGGCCCACAATAGCACCTGGACGACCAACCTTCATGGCGGTGTCGGTTGACTGCTCCGTCCCGACACACTCCAGGACTGCATCGGCACCGTCGCCGTTGGTCAATTCCATGATCTGCTTGACGGCCTCGTCACCACGCTCGGCAACGTTGTCGGTGGCACCGAATTCCTTAGCCAGCTCCTGACGATCGGCGTGCCGGCTAGTAGAAATGATCTTCTTGGCGCCCCGCAGCTTAGCGGCAATAATGGCACAGAGGCCAACGGCACCGTCACCCATGACGACGACCGTGTCGCCCGCGCTGACGTTGGCAACCCGGGCGGCGTGGTAACCAGTGGCCATGACGTCGGCCAGCGTCAGCAGGGACTTGAGCATCCCTTCGCTGTAGTCGCTTGGCTTGCCGGGGATTTTAACCAGGGCCCACTGACCATGCTGGAAACGAATATATTCGGCCTGGACGCCATTGCTGAAGTTGTCACTGTGACTCAGGCAGGAACCGTCAAAGCCTGCCCGGCAAGCGGAACAGTGGCCACAACCATGGGTGAATGGGGCAATTACAAAGTCCCCTGGCTTGGCCGTGGTGATGTCTGCTCCAACTTCTTCGACAATTCCAATGGCCTCGTGACCAGAATTTTCTTCATTCGGTTCTAGCGGATTGATTCCCCGAAAGTTCCAGAGGTCAGAACCACAGACGCAGGTCCGGACGACCTTGATAATGACGTCATCCGGAGCTTGAACGGTTGGCTTCTCAATGTCAACCAGCTTCATTTCACCTTTCTTCGCAAATACAGCAGATTTCATAAAAAGGTCCCCTTTCTGTAATCACTTTCATTATAGCCGATTGCTTCACAAAGTTGTAATACTTAAACCTAATACCTGACCATGCATCTGCTGCATGATGGTAAATGTGAAAGAATAATGACTTCTCGATCGGAAGACGGGCGCCGGGGCCTGGAGAATGTTAAACTAAAGAAAATGCGCAGTTTTTTAAAAGTTAGGAAGTGCGATGACATGAATATTCTTATGATTGAGGACAACCACTCTGTCTGTGAGATGATGGCGATGTTCTTTAAGAAGAACAATTGGGACTATGAATTCGCCTATGATGGAGTCGCGGCCGAGGAAAAATTTGCGGCCGCTCCCGACAAATGGGACATCATTTTGCTGGACCTCAACCTGCCGAAGAAGGATGGGATGCAGGTAGCGGCCGATATTCGTCGGATTTCGCCAACGGTGCCGCTGATTATGCTGACGGCCCGGGACACCGAAAGCGACCAGGTCTTGGGACTCGAGATCGGGGCCGATGATTATGTTACCAAGCCCTTCAGTCCGATTACGCTGATTGCCCGGATGAAGGCCCTCTATCGCCGGACTCAGCTGGCTAAACTTAGTCAGCAGCAGACGGCGACGACCAGCGACTTTGACATTGAAACCGAACACTTCAAGATGAATACCAAGACGCGGGAAGTCTACCTCTTCGACCAACCGGTCAGCGATCTGACGCCCAAGGAATTCGATCTGCTGAAGACCTTGGCTTCCAAACCGCGCCAGGTCTTTACCCGTTCGCAGCTGCTCCAACTGGTTTGGGACTATGAGTACTACGGGGATGAGCGAACGGTGGACGCCCACATCAAGAAGCTGCGGCAAAAGCTGGAGAAGGTCGGCCCCCAGGTGATCAAGACGGTCTGGGGTGTTGGCTACAAGTTCGATGATGAAGAGGAATAGGAACTAAGCCATGAAACTAATGTATCGGTTGATGCTGACTTTTTTTACGATCATTATTGTTTTACTCGCAATTCTCAGCATTTCGTTTGTTCAAGTAACCAACAAAACGCTCTACCATAATACCTGGAACCAGATGAAAAGTTATGCGGATAGCCTGGTTCAAGACTCGATCCGCTACGACCCGGCAAATAAACAGTTTATTGGTTTTGCCACCCAGTCGCTTCAGAGCAATGCCAATCTTTTGACGCGTCAGCACGTCCACTTTGCCCTCTATGATGCTACCCGCCAGCAGGTCTATGCTAGCAACGGTTTTACGCCCACCATTACTAAGGAACAGTGGCACAAATTAAAGGACGGCAAGATCATTTGTACCCGGGAGACCATGGCTAAGATGAATCACCAGGTTGCCAACACGAATAAACCGCAAATTACCGAAGTCCTAAAGCCTTATTTCTACAAGGGCAAGCTGGTGGCGGTGGTTTCAATTGCCACCTTCATCTCGACGATTAAGGAAAATATGCACCAGATCATCCTAAACTTGCTGGTAGCTTTTGTGATCGCCGCGCTGCTGACGCTGATCGTCAGCTATTTCCTGGCCCGCTCGATTACCAAACGGATTGAACACCTGCGGGCCGCCACCCACGAGGTCGCCAAGGGGAACTATGACGTTCAGGTCGCCACTAGCGGAAAGGATGAGGTTGCCGATCTGGCGCAGAGCTTTAACACGATGACCCGGTCACTAAATGCCTCGCAAAAGGAAATTCGCCACCAGGAGGAACGGCGGCGACAGTTCATGGCCAACGCGGCTCACGAGATGCGGACCCCGCTGACAACGATCAACGGGATCCTCGAGGGGCTGGAGTATGATGTCATTCCGGAAGAGGACAAGAAGCACAGTATCAAGCTGATGCAAAACGAAACTAAGCGCTTAATTCGCCTGGTAAACGACAATCTAGACTACGAGAAGATTCGAACCAATCAAATCTCAATGGAACGCAAGGTCTTCGATGCCGCGGCTGTTTTGACGAATCTCAGGGAACAACTAGAAAAGAAAGCTACCGCTCAGGGCGATCAGTTGAAACTGGATGTGCCGAGCGACCTGCGGGTTTACGCCGATTATGATCGCTTCGTCCAGATCATGTTTAACATCATCCAAAACGCGATTCAGTTTACCCAAAACGGGACCATCAAAATTAGCGGGCGCCTGGAAGAAACGGGGAGCCGTTTTCAGGTTGCCGATAATGGGATCGGGATGACTGAAGACCAATTGGCTAATATTTGGGAACGCTACTACAAGGCCGACCGCTCCCGGATGAACACCAAATATGGCGAGTCCGGACTGGGGCTGGCGATTGTCCACCAGTTGGTTCGCCTGCATGGCGGTAAGATCGATGTGCAGAGTACTCAGGGAAAGGGAACTACCTTTACAATCTTCTTCCCGGACCGTGACCATGCACCGCATACTGGGAGTGCTGACCACCAGCCCCAGCAAAAAAATTAAAATGTCCTGAGAACGCTATCTTAAAGTAACTATAATACTTTGCTCAATGATTAACGAATAGAAAGCGCTTGCGTAAACGTTTGCATTGTGCTAAATTACTTTCTTGTAGTATTGATTGATAGGAGAGAATTGTATTATGGTTTATTTACTTGCGCTGGTCCCTGCCCTTGGCTGGGGGATCATGCCGCTGATCACCGGTAAGATCGGTGGTTCGACAATTAATCAGATGTTTGGAATTGGTGCCGGGGCCTCAATTGTGGGGATCGTGGCCTTTCTGGTTGGTCACCCGAGCGTCAGCACGACTGGCTTCTGGTTCTCGGTCCTTTGTGGGGCCCTGTGGACGATTGGTCAGATCGGGCAGTTCGTGTCCTTCAAGCGGATGGGGGTTTCCAACACGATTCCGCTGTCGACGGTCTTTCAGCTGGTTGGTAACTCCCTGATCGGGGTCATCATCTTCGGCGAATGGCGCGGTGCCCGGGCCCTGACGATTGGGTTCATCGCCCTGCTGATTGTGATCATCGGTGCGCTGATGACTTCCGTTTCCGACGGCAAGACTGGCAAGAAGGTGACGATGCAGAACTTCCTCTTCCTGCTGGTCACGACGATTGGTTACTGGGTTTACTCGGCCTTTCCAAAAATGCCGGTTGTTAGCCATGAAGATGCGTTGGGGGTCTTACTGCCAGAGATGCTGGGGATCCTGCTGGGCTCCGTGATCTACACGATCGCTTCCGGCCATGCTTACGCCTTCAAACAGAAGGAGCAGTACCTAAACATCCTCGGTGGTCTGTCATGGGGGATTGCGGCGCTGGCTTACATCTTCGCCGGTCGGGCCCTCGGGGTGACCGGCGCTTTCGTCTTCACCCAGATGAACGTCATCATCGCGACGCTCGGTGGTGTTCTCGTTTTGCATGAACAAAAGACGCGGCGCGAGATGGGCTTTACCGTTGGCGGAATCATCTTGATTGTGCTCGGCAGCATTGGAACCATTTTTGCCTAGAATTGATAATTAAGTGACCAACGGGGTCCGATATTCAATTGTGAATATCGGACCCCGTTGATGTTATACTTGCTTTAATAAGCAATAGGGGAACTAAACGATGAAGATTTGTCCGAAGTGCAATACAGAAAATGCTGACGCTAACATTTTTTGTCAAAACTGCGGGGCCAAGCTGCCGGGAACGTTGGCACTGGTCTGCCCCAAGTGTGGCAAAGTCTGTGCGTTGGGGACCAAGGAATGTCCGGTCTGCCATACCAGGTTAAACGAGCAGCCGCGGCGGGTGGCACCGGAAATCAAAACGAAAAAGTCTAATCAAAAACTGATGATAATTTTAAGCGTTTTGATTGTTGGTGTTTTCCTAGTTGCGATGATCTATTGCGCCCAGCGGACCCAACAGTCAAATCACTATATCGGGGCAAGGGTGGTCTGCTACGATCAAGGTCATCATTACCAGTCCACTGAGTACTTTGTGGTGAATGAGCATATTGATCCTCAAGATGATGAATTTCGGGCGGCCTACGTTGGCAGCAATCAGACGGGAGCGGCAAACTTAAAGAATATTGAGATTGGGCACATTGATAAACTTTATCGGACGCACCGTCACTACCTCATCAAGACGGGGCACGGAAGGGTTGTTTTTACCGGTCCCCGGAAAGTAAGTATTCAAATGCGGCTGAAGCGGAAGACTATTGCGCTGAATGATAGTTTCATTCCTGATGCTAAGCTTCACCCTGCTAAATTTACCGGGGCGGGCAAGCCAAGGCAGGTCGGCTACGCCAAGGTCATCTCAATTGGGACCAGTACAGACTAATAAAAAAGCCGAGAAGGCGGGAAAATTTTCCTGCGCTTTTCGGCTTTTTTTAGCGATGAATAATCAGTACTTGTTCGAGCCAGTGGTTGGCGGACTTGGTATTGTGGGCGATCAACGGGTATTTATTCAAGATCATCCGCAGGTTTCGCAGGCCAAGTGAATGCCGATTGGTGGTGAGACCAGTGAAGTGACCATTTAACTGGTTGAGATCGACGTGCTCGTCCTTCGTTGAGTTGCCAATTACAATCAGTTGCTCCTGCTCCTTGTTAAAGTAGCTAAAGCTAATCTTCTTTTCTTCGGACTGGGCGGCCGCATTGATGGCGTTGTCGAAGAGAATCGAGATCATCCGTAGAGCATCGGTAATGTTGATGGCCTTTACCAGCGTGATCGGTTCGACAACCTCGATAGTGACGTCAATCTGCTTATCCATGGCCGCCATCACCTTACTGTAGGCCAGACTCTTGATCTCCAGGTCCTTGATGTTGGCGAGGTGGCCAAGCACTGCTGTCCAGATTTCGACGTTGGAATTGGTCGGCAAAACAACGTGGTCAAAGATCTGCCGGACTTCCTCGATGGTGCCGTCGTGAACGGCATCATTTAAGCTGAGAAGGAGATTCTTGTAGTCGTGACGGAAACGCCGCAGGTCATCATACATTTCTTCAATATGGCTGGTGTAGGTCTGCAGGTTAGTCAGTTCCGTGGCTTGACTAAGCGCGAGCCCACAGTAGTAGAAATAGTTTGCCGCGAGTTTGACAAAAGCAACGGTCAAGAGGTAGTAGAGGATTCCAATACAGACAAACATGAATGTATTGATGTGGAGAAACTGATTATGGAAAGCAAAGCGAAAAACATTAAACGAAAGCAAAAAGAGGTTGAATAACCAGGCGAGCAAGGGGCGCTGTCGAATGACCATGGTCGAATAGCGGTCAAAGCTGCCCTTGAATTTTTTGATAAAGAGGTAGGCCAGGAGCAGTTCAATGATGATAATCACGTCCGCACCATAATTGTTGAAGGCAATCACAGTACTCGGCGAGAAAGTACCATAGATGGCCGTAACGGTTGGGCCGAGGATTGCCATCGTAAATTCATAAATTGCCATAACAAAAATGAAGTTGCTGGCGATATAGGTAAAGCTGATGTGGCACCTGGCAACGATAAAGTAGATGAGTAGTGCGATGATGAAGGTTGCCAGGATGACGAGTGCTAGTGAAACCGGGACAAATAAATAGAAAAACGAGGTCAGGATCAAGAACCACCAGGGGATTCGGATGTTGGTCAGAAAATTGAAAATCTTATAAGTCCCAAAGGCCGCGATGAGCGGTTGGAGAATGAAGGATAAAAAGATACCGACATAGTTACCGTTAAAGGATGCCAGAATTGTTGATAAAGTATTTATAAGAGACATTGCTAAACCACCTATCAAGATAAAAAATAGTCAACGTCCCATCTTACCATGCCAATCAAAAAAAGTGGTCAGGATTTTCAGTCCAATGTCATTAAGTTAAGAGCTTGACAATTAGTGGTCGGTTCTTACAGGATGTCGTTTGAAAAGTAATTCGTTAATTTTAAGGCCACCTAAGTAGTAATCGCGGTTACTAATTAGGTGGCCTTAGTTAATTTAAAGCATACTAAAATAAGGGTTATTTCGGGTTCCCTGCTGATTTAAGCCACGCGATAAACAAAGCTGATGGCTCTTTTAGCTTTTAACTTCCGTTTGTCCTGACGACCAGGACGAATTGGAATCAGGTAAGCTTGAATCTGAATTAATAACTCTGAAAATTTGGCCTGCAGATTGCGCTGATAATAATATCGAACAATTTTGGTCGCCATCTTGAAATTAATGGCATACCAGTGGCGATGATTAGTTTGCTGGACATAAGCTTGACTGATCGTTGCACTAACAACATTAAACATAATTAAGTTGGCATAAAGCTCCATTTCGATGAATTGATCTTTCTTAGAGTGAAATTGAATGGCGCCTAGCGCGTACTTTAGTTTAGAAAAGGCCGTTTCAATTCCCCACCGTAAATGGTATAACTTCTTCATTCGTGATAACGGAAACTGATCCTTTGGAAGATTAGTAATTAGTACTTCCCACTCTGGTTCCCCTTCA
>NZ_JAOVYZ010000060.1 GCF_026413145.1 Limosilactobacillus kribbianus
GTCATTTGACGGACATCCTTTCATATAGGTTTGATTCACTTAATATGATACCTGATGTCACGCCGAATGGCGTTTTTGCATTTACCACCAATTAGGTGGCTAACTTCATTCTATAATCTACCAATTAATTTGACACTTTGGGTGAGCGAGTTAATTTAAAACCCTTTCAGGTGAAGTGTGACCCGTGGCGATTCTCCCCTTAAAAGCAAGTTCTAGCATTGAATTCATTATAAATTTGATGATGAAAAAACTTGCTATTTTTTCTAAAATGGACTTGAAAACTATGAATTTAATTATATTGGGTTTGTAGTCAATTATTAGCGATAATTGAAAATTTGAGGGGAGTTGGGAAGATGGTTTCAAAAAATAATGAATATTTGAAAAAAGTCATGCACTCGCACCGGGTTCCGCACTATGGTTTGCGGAAATTGGGGATTGGCGTGACCTCGGTTTTACTGGGAACAACGCTGTACTTCGGTGCTAATGCGCCAGCTGCAAATGCTGATACGGTAAGCGGGAACGAAGCTAACGGCAATGCGGGCGTCAACGTTACGCCAAACAGTGCTGCTACAAATGTCGAAAGTGGACAGAGTGTGGTGCTTGGTCAAGCTAGCCAGAATAGTGTAGCGCCGCAAACTGCGACCGCAAGTTCAAGTACGGCCCCAACAAGTCAGGCAGTAATTAGCCAAAATGCCACGCAAAGTGCAAACAGTGCGGTCACTAATACGCCCGTGAGCGCAAGTACAACGCCAAACTTGCAAAGCTCTGCGGCGGGGAGTAGTGCGCAAAACACGAATAGTTCAGCTGCCAACACCACTACCTTGAACGTTGCCTCAGCTAATCCGGTGACAGGTAATCAGGTGAAGGCATCACTGGCAGAAAATTCCGCAAATTATACTGTTAGTGATGTTAGTGGAAGTTTCACTGGCGATTGGGCTGGTGGTGCTTATAAAAGTGAAAACTTCGGTACTGTTGGCCTTAAAATGTCACTTACATTAGCCAATGCTGATACTTCCAAAACCGGTATAACCACTTTAAAGGCTGGAACAACTATAAATATAGCCAAAATAAAATCTACTAGTTCCAATGGGAAACTTTTTAATTTTTGGAACCATGGTGGTACGCACAATGTATATTACAGTGCAAATAATAAGCTAATTGGTCAAGTTGTGAAAATTGGTGACGGTGCGCAAACAGATATTAGTTTGGTAGTGAAAAATGACATTGTTGCTCAGGGTGCAATGAAGCTTAGCTTTGATTTTGATGATTTTGCGCTACTTAATTATCAAACCGATCAACATATTTATAAGAATGATGAACCATTTTATGAAACCATTAGTTTGACAGACAATGATGGTAAGACACTCAATACTTACAAGTATACTATTCAACATAGTTCTTATTCTGATAAGCGTATGGGCACAGATGCAGTTAATCCATATCCGAGCACTAATAGTGCACAATTGCAAGACTATGAACATCACTATTTAATTAAGAATCAGACAATTCAGAATGAGGTTCAAAACGGCGATAATTCGCACCTTAATTTCCAAGATACATATAAAGCTTATTATCGATTAACCTTAAGAAACCCTAGTAACTCTAATTATGGGATTCATGATTTAACTGCATACATTACTCCAGTGTTTTATCCAGTTACTAGTCAAGGCAAAATGAGTGATGAATATGTTATAGCGGCAGCTAAGCAACAAAAATTATATGAAGAAGCAAATAATCTTAGCCTATCACAATTGGATAAACTCGACTTTAGTGGAGCTGCTTATTCAAAACAAAATGATGGTAGTTATCTTTTCGTGTTTCATATTCCTAAGGAAGAATTATCATTATCCGCAAATAGTGATGTTAAAGATAAATTAAATAATTCGGCTACGGTGGTGTTTGATGAAGATGAGTCTAAAGCCCAGAATGTAATGTATCAATACTACTATAAGAATTTGCTAAAGGATCAAGCCCCAACATTTTTCTCAGCTATTAACTTTGAATTTAATAACCCGTTAAACTATGACACAACAGTTACAATGCATGTTTTGGATAGTAATGGTAATGAAAAGTATTCTGGAAATGTTCAGCCATCGCACGATAATTCTAAAACTCAGACTCAGGCTACTCTCAACATTAATTACATTAATATTAAGAACGGCAAATCATTGGGCTGGATAAGTTCCAGTCATAATCCGGGATCAATAAATTCAAATATTGATGTCAGCGCGAATAAATTCCCTGGATATAAGATAGTAAATAATCCACCTATTTCAGGACAAAAAGTGACGTTTGCAAATGGTGGTTCAATTACATTAAATGATAGCAATATTGCACCGTCAATTACAGAAAATGCTAAAACAATTAGTGTTTCTTATCCCAAGAATGAAAATGAAGTAAGTAACGTTTATATTTTTTATGCACCAGAGCAACAAAAAGCAAAAGTTATTTATCAAGATGTAACAGATTCAAATCACATCAAAAACTTGGATGAAGATGATGTTACTGGATCGTCTGATGATTCTTCAAACTACACAACGTTAAACAAGATTAAGGACCTTTCTCAAAAGGGTTATAAAATTCAAAGCGATGAGATTGATCAAATTAATCAGGACGGTACTGTTAAAACTTATGGCACGATTACTTTCGACCATGATAATACCAAAGATCAAATCTACCATGTCAAGTTAGTCCACAAGCTTCAGCCCGTCAGCCAGCAAAATACGATCACCCGTGACGTTACCTATAGTTTTAGCGATGGAACATCATTAAGTGCACATCATATTTCCAGCCCGGCGCAACAAAAGGTAACATTCACTGGAACCGGAACTCGCGATTTGGTTACGGGTAAGTATGTTGAAACCGACTCCAATGGTAATCCAAAGTTTGACAAGGACGGTAATGAGCTGACCACGAACGGTTTAGCTTGGACGCCAGCCACGCAAACCTTTGCTGAGATTAAGTCTCCACTGGTTGCTGGTTATACGCCTTCTAGTGCCAGTGCACAAGCGATTACGGTTAAGCCAGGTGACGGTAATTATAAGGAAACAATTGTCTATACTCCTGACCAAACTATTCAAAGCGTCACAGTTAACTACCTTGATGATAGTGAAGGTGGCAAGGTTCTACAAAAAGTCCAATTAGCTGGTCCGGAAAACGGGGATGCCAAGTACACCACGAAGGACACAATCGTCAGCCTGCAAAAGGCCGGTTACATCTTGAATGGGGATGACACTAACGGTAATGACCTGAAGTATGACGGTAAGACCTATACCGTGCATTTCCTGCATAATATTGTACCGGTAGATGCTAATAATCCAGAGCCAAATCTGGGTAAGGATGTTTTACAAAAGACCGTTACCCGGACAATTAATTATGTCCAAAGCAATGGTAAGATTGGTGATACCGAGATCGAGTCCGTCACCTTTAACGGAAGCGGAATGTATGACAAGACTACTGGTCAATTGGTCAACGTCACTTACAACAAAGGTGTGGCACAAATTACTGGTCCAGGCACACTGACTTGGACACCGGGCAAGACTTTTGATGCAGTGGTTTCACCAGCTGCTGTAGCGGGCGAGCACATTGCCTTGGTAACGCCAAACAATCAAGCTGATGGGACCAATGTAAAGGCATTAGCAGTTGATCACAATAGTGAAAATAGTGTCGTTAACGTTTACTACGTGAAGGACGATGTAACGACTGCAAATGCCCAGACTTCGCAGTCAACGCAACGGATTCACTTTATTGACCAGGATGGTAACACTTTATTGCCAGATAATGTTCAGACAATTAGCTTTACGCGGACGCCAGATACGATTAATCATACGACTAACCAGACCACGCCAGGCAAGTGGAACAAGACTGGTGATACATACGGCATGGTTACAGTACCAACTTTGAGTGGCTACACGACAACTAAGAAGACGGTCGGCGGTGGCACCGTTAAGCCAGGTGACAAGGATACTGAAATCACGATTGTTTATAAAAAGAATGGTAGCCTGATTCCAGTTGATCAAAATGGTAATCCGATCAAAGGCGCACCAACGCCGCAATACCCAACTGATCCGACCGATCCAACTAAAGTTAAGTCTGATGAAGTTATTCCGACGATTCCGGGTTATCGGCCAGCGGATGGCCAGTCGACGACGATTACACCGACCGATCCGGTTCAAAACACCAATGTTCGTTACACCAATGAACAAGTCGCGGTAGTAGAATATATTGACGCTACGAGTGGTAATATTTTGGCAACCTCGGGCCCAATCTATGGCGAGTCCAACGGAGTTATCAATTACAGCACAAAGAACGAGCTAGCTGCTTTAGGTGCTCAGGGTTATAAGGTTGTTTCCAATAATTTTGATACCCAGACGCCACAGATGTTTGACCATGATGTTTATACCCAACAGAACTATCGGATCCTGTTAAGTAAGCAGAATTCACAAGGTAGCCAAACTAGCCAGGGATCGCAGAGTCAAGGCAGTGAGACCAGCCAAGGCTCACAGAGTCAAGGTAGCCAGACGAGTCAAGGTTCGGAAAGCCAAGGCAGCCAAACGAGCCAAGGTTCAGAAAGCCAAGGTAGCCAAACCAGTCAGGGCTCACAGAGTCAAGGCAGTGAAACGAGTCAAGGCTCAGGAAGCCAAGGTAGTCAGACCAGCCAGGGATCGCAGAGTCAAGGTAGTCAAACCAGCCAAGGTTCGGAAAGCCAAGGCAGTCAAACGAGTCAAGGTTCGGAGAGTCAGGGCAGTCAAACGAGTCAAGGCTCACAGAGTCAAGGCAGTCAGACCAGTCAAGGTTCACAGAGTCAAGGTAGTCAGACCAGCCAGGGATCGCAGAGTCAAGGTAGTCAAACGAGCCAAGGTTCGCAAAGCCAAGGCAGTCAAACGAGTCAAGGTTCCGAAAGCCAGGGCAGCCAGACTAGCCAAGGCTCGCAGAGTCAAGGCAGTCAGACCAGCCAAGGTTCACAGAGTCAAGGCAGTCAGACCAGCCAAGGTTCACAGAGTCAAGGTAGTCAAACGAGTCAAGGCTCACAGAGTCAGGGCAGTCGGACCAGCCAGGGATCGCAGAGTCAAGGTAGTCAAACGAGCCAAGGTTCGCAAAGCCAAGGCAGTGAAACGAGTCAAGGTTCCGAAAGCCAGGGCAGCCAGACTAGCCAAGGCTCGCAGAGTCAAGGCAGTGAGACCAGTCAGGGCTCGCAGAGCCAAGGCAGCCAAACTAGCCAAGGTTCGGAAAGCCAAGGTTCGGAAAGCCAAGGTAGTCAGACAAGTCAAGGTTCACAAAGCCAAGGCAGTGAAACGAGCCAGGGCTCAGAAAGCCAAGGTAGCCAGACGAGTCAGGGCTCACAGAGCCAGGGTAGTCAGACAAGTCAGGGTTCCGAGAGTCAAGGCAGTGAAACGAGTCAGGGCTCCCAGAGTCAAGGCAGTGAGACGAGCCAAGGCTCACAGAGTCAGGGCAGTGAAACGAGTCAAGGCTCGCAAAGTCAAGGCAGTCAGACGAGTCAGGGCTCCCAGAGTCAAGGCCGTGAGACGAGCCAAGGTTCACAGAGTCAAGGTAGTCAGACGAGTCAAGGTTCGCAAAGCCAGGGCAATGAGACGAGCCAAGGTAGTCAGATCAGTCAAGGCTCCGAGAGTCAAGGCAGTGAAACGAGTCAAGGTTCACAAAGCGAAGGCAGTGAGACTAGTCAAAGCTCACAGAGTCAAGGCAGCCAGACCAGTCAGGGTTCGGAAAGTCAAGGCAGTCAGACCAGTCAAGGTTCAGAAAGTCAAGGTAGCCAGACCAGTCAGGGTTCACAGAGCCAAGGCAGTGAAACAAGTCAGGGCTCCGAGAGTCAAGGCAGTGAGACGAGCCAAGGCTCACAGAGTCAAGGCAGTGAAACGAGTCAAGGCTCACAGAGCCAAGGTAGTCAGACCAGTCAAGGCTCCGAGAGTCAAGGCAGTGAAACGAGCCAAGGTTCTGAGAGTCAGGGTAGCCAGACCAGTCAGGGTTCACAGAGCCAAGGCAGTGAAACAAGTCAGGGCTCCGAGAGTCAAGGCAGTGAGACGAGCCAAGGCTCACAGAGTCAAGGCAGTGAAACGAGTCAAGGCTCACAGAGCCAAGGTAGTCAGACCAGTCAAGGCTCCGAGAGTCAAGGCAGTGAAACGAGCCAAGGTTCTGAGAGTCAGGGCAGCCAGACTAGTCAGGGTTCACAGAGCCAAGGCAGTGAAACAAGTCAGGGCTCCGAGAGTCAAGGCAGTCAGCCAAGCCAAGGTTCACAGAGTCAAGGCAGTCAGACGAGTCAAGGCTCACAGAGTCAAGGCAGCCAAACTAGCCAAGGTTCACAGAGTCAAGGTAGTCAGCCGAGTCAAGGTTCAGAGAGCCAAGGCAGTCAACCGAGTCAGGGCTCACAGAGCCAAGGTAGTCAGACCAGCCAAGGTTCACAGAGTCAAGGCAGCCAGACGAGTCAAGGTTCACAGAGTCAAGGTAACCAGACCAGTCAAGGCTCACAGAGTCAAGGTAGTCAAAGCTCTCAGACTCCAACCGCTGACACTGAAAAGGTAGTTATCAAATACGTTGACCCAGATGGCAACCCTATCACAACCGACACAGTCACCGGCAAGAGTGGACAGCCGATCAACTACGACCAAACCAAGACGATCACTGATTTGGAGAACAAGGGTTATGATGTCACGAACATCACCAACCCAACGACCGGTCAAAACTTCGACAATAACCCATCCGTCGATCAAACCTACACTGTCACGGTCAAGCATGGCACGGCCCAACTCGGCCCGAATGATTCACATGAATCTGGTACACCAATTAACCCGAACGATCCAAACAGTCCTAAGTGGCCTGCTAAGGATACCTACAGCAAGGACTACACCTACACGGTTCACTTTGTCGGTCCAAATGGTGAGACCTTAACCGGCGATAACGTGCAGACTTCAACCTGGACGCGGACCGTCACGGTTGACAAGGTCACTGGAAAAGTCATCAGTGGCACGGACTGGACGCCAAGTCAAAAGAAGTACAGCGATGTTCAGGTACCGGTTGTCGATGGTTACTACACCACGCAAAAGACAATTACCGGCCAACCAACGGTTCAAAAGAACATCTCAACGACGGTTTCCTATCAGAAGTTAGGCCAGATCGTTCCGGTAGATCAAAACGGTAAGCAGGTCGGCACTGGTCAGACCTACCAGAATGATCCAAACGATCCAACTAAGATCGCTGAAAACCAGACTGTGCCATCCGTCAACGGCTACACGCCAACGACCAGCACGGTCACGCCAACCAATCCGGGCGAGAACACGACGGTCACCTACACGAAGAACGGTGATAATGGTTCGACGACCAACGGTGGCAATACGACGAATACTGGTCAGAACACTAATAATGGTCAGAATAGTAACGGGAGCACTAATGGTGGTCAAAGCGCTAACAGTACTACTAATGGTTCGTCAACCACTAATGACGATCAAAATGCTAATGGCAATACGGGTTCTAACCAGAACACCACTGCTGAACAGGGTACCAGCAATGGAACCGTTGCTGGTAATGGCACTTACAACGGCAACACTGCTGCTAACGGTCAGTTGAGTACTGGCACGAACGGTCAGACTGGTAACGGTGGCGGTTACGCCGGAACAGTTGCTAATGGACTGCAAGGTCAAGCCGCAAGCACGGTCAGCGGCACTAGCAACGCTGCTTCCAATGGTGGCAACAACATCACGCTCCCACAGACTGGCAACGATACCGACACCAGTGCGATCTTAGCGGCTGCCGGAATTGAGTTAGCGGGTGCACTCGGCCTGGCCGGGCTCGCCGCCAAGAAGAAGCGTGAAAACTAAATATTCATTGCTCGTAGCAGAGTCTGCTCAAAGAGTAAATAACCTCCCCAAATTTATTTACTTGATTCGAAACCAGGTGGATGGTTGCGGGCAATGAAAAAGAGACTTCAGTAGCTCAGCCGAGTTGCTGGAACCTCTTCCTTTTTCATGCGCAAAAAGGGGATAATAGGGGAAAACGGAGGGAACCACCATGAAAAAAGTGCGTTTAATGGAAGCAATCATTTTCTTTATTGGATGGAATTGCCTTTTCCTATTAGGAGCAGATTTCCCACCGCCGCGGGGCTTTATCTGGCTGGTGGTGGCAACCGGTGTGCTAGCCGTGATTCAGGATTATTACCTGCGTTTCCTCTTTCCCCGGATCAACCAGCCGCGGATCTTTCTTTACAACGAATTCTTATTTGGCTGCGCGGGAATAGTAGTGGCACTTGTTTTTGCCCTGCCCCACCAGCAGACCGGTAATTCCCTGCTGACCTGGATTCTGATCATCACCCTGGTAGCATTGCTTTACGGGACTGTCTTTTTTGTGTTTAATAAGTGGCTCGTCAAGCATCATTTGATGAAGTGAGAGCCCACTGACTTAATTTTATTAATTTAATAGCCTAATAAATCAAACTAAAATAAAATTCACTTACGAAAATTAATTCATTCTGGTAAAGTAACCAATTGTGTCTAAAAGAGAATTAATTGGAGGAGTGATTTTTGATTATGAATACTCAAGCGCGCCGGCATGTTCGCCATCCCAAACTGGCAATGGTCAGCATGCTCCTGGGGGCCTTCGTGGGAATGCTCAGTGAAACCTCGCTGAACATCGCCCTGCCTAAACTGATGACGGCCCTCAACATCAACACCGCGACCATTCAGTGGCTGGTGACCGGCTACATGCTAGTCATCGGGATCATCTTGCCGCTGTCGAGCCTGATCTCGAAGTGGTTTACCACCCGGCAGATCATTATCTTCGCCCTCAGTGACTTCATCGTTGGGGCGATTATCTCGGCGTTAGCGGGCAATTTTCCCGTCCTTTTGATTGGCCGGATGATTCAAGGAATTGGGACAGGCTTAATCCTGCCGCTGATGTTTGCCGTGGTTTTGCAGATCTTCCCGCCGCAGAAGATCGGGGCCGTCATGGGGGTCTGCGCCCTGGTGATCATGTTTGCCCCGGCCATCGGTCCCACGCTAACCGGCCTGATCCTGGCCCAGCTTTCTTGGCACTGGATCTTCTGGCTGTTTGTGCCATTCCTTCTAGTTGCCCTCTTGTTTGCGATTAGCTCCCTGGAAAACGTCGGTCGGATCACCCGGCCCCACGTCGACGTCCTCTCGATCATCGAATCCGCGGTTGGCTGCTCCGGCCTGGTCATCGGCGCCAGCCTCTCCAGTCGCGATGGTTGGCTCTCGGTGCCCGTTCTGGCTGCCTTGATTATCGGCTTGGTTGTTCTGGGCCTGTATGCTTACCGGCAATTGCATCTGGAAACGCCGATCTTGAACCTGCGTGTTTTTAAGAATCGCTCCTTTGCGATCGGGTCGACCCTGGTGATGCTGGACTTTGGGATCATTCTGTCGGCCATGTACCTGCTGCCGATGTATATCCAAAACGGATTGTTACTGCCAGTCGCCTTAACCGGGATCATCATGCTGCCGGGTGGGGTGATCAACGCGCTGACCTCTGCCGTGGCCGGTCGCTTGTACGACAGCATCGGTGCCAAGAAGCCGGCAATGCTAGGCTTTGCAATTGCCCTCGTCGGTGCGATCATGCTGGCCTGCACCAGTACTCACTCGTCGGTCGCCTACGTGATTAGCGCCCACGTGATCTTGATGATCGGCTGCCCGCTGGCGATGTCGCCTTCCCAGACTAGCGCCCTCAACTCGCTGTCGGGAATGGAATCGGCTGACGGCAGCACCATTCTTAACACCATGCAGCAAATTGTCGGCGCCCTGGCAACGGCCTTGGCGACCAGCTTTCTGGAGTTGGGTCGCCACTATGCCAGTGGATCCGCTGCTGCTCGTTTCACCACCGGCGCACACTGGGGCTTTTACTTTACGATTGTCCTCGTGGTGATCGCTTTGCTGTTGACCTTCCAGATGACGGCCAAGCCCCACAGCAGCGATTTGCAAGAGGCAGATTGTAAAATTTAAGTTGAACATTTAAGTGGACAGAAAAACCCATCAAGGTCTTTAATGGTGTTACCGTACAATCCATTAGAAAGAAGGACCTTGATGAGCACCACTATTTTATCAT
>NZ_JAOVYZ010000061.1 GCF_026413145.1 Limosilactobacillus kribbianus
TCAAATTAATTGGTATCTGAATTCCCGACCACTTAAATGTCTTAACTGGCATACACCAATCGAGATCTTCTTGCTTAATCTGCGTCACTAAATTCGTTCAAGTTATTTCTTGCAATCTGCCTTTTATAAAACGTGATCCAACTGATCCGGTCTTTCGTTTTAGTAATGTTATGAAATTGCTCAAAACATATTTGCGAAAGATTGGTGTTTATAAAGAGGTCCGTAAACTCAAGAAATTTACTCTCGAGCTTTGGACATTTTGGGGTGGTGTTGATCTTAGTGTATTTAAGGATTACGAAAAAATACTAACTGAAAATTCTAAAAGCAAGAAGGATACTAGTAAGATTGTCGCTATTCATAGTAATACAGTCTTTACTAGTCAATCTGTAAAACTTGACGTTTCAGATGAAAATCGAAATGCTGTTAGGATTTCTAAGAATGATAAGTTAGTAATTCGTGACATGACTAAGTTGGCACCTGGTAAAGAGAATTTAGCAGGCCTAGGTAAACTGATTGGTGTTCCCAAGATTGATACTGAAAAATGGGACCAGGAAGATGGTTTACCTAAGGGCTACTATAAATCGCATATGACGGATTTGTGGAAAAACCGTCAAACTGATTTCATTGATTATTCTCTAGAAGACGTTGTTGTAACCGCAAAATATGGCACTTTTATCTTAGAGTTTCAAAAGCAATTAGTTCAAGATGGATTCGGCGATTTTAAGCCGTTACAACTTAAACCAAGTTTAGGTAGTATCGTTGCTGCCATTATCGGTTGTGAGAATACTAAATGGACTTCTTGGATTGTCGATGAAGTAATTAAATTGCTAAATCAACTTGATCGTCAGAAAGATTACACTAAAAACTTTGAGAGCTTTTTAAGAGCTATTTGTAAACCTGAAGTTAAAACCGTAAAAGGCAAAGTAATTCGCGACTATCATTTTGATGAGTTGCCTGATAATCCAACATCACAAGAGTTACGTGATTGGTTGGGCGAACATCTCGATTTCGATAAGATTCGTAAAGGTTATTGTTTTCCTAGAACGGATATTAGTGACGACAAGAGTCATAAACATTTAGTTCATGATATGACTAACAAAATTGATGTCCCACTAAACCAGATGTTTTTGGACGCTGTTAATGCATATAACGGCGGATATAACCTTGTACAGGATACGGGTATTATTCCCAAAGGTGGCGAAAAGCGTGATTGGGATATTAGTTCGGCTTACTCAGAAGCTGGTCATTTAATACCAGATATTGCGCCGGGGCTTGGTTCCGCAAAATTTAAGGAGTTTCACAATCTCCCTATTAGTCGATTTGGCGATATTGTAAAAGCTACCGAAAAAATGAACGGACCATATACAGTCGGTGTGGGTATCTTTGATATTGAATATCCCAAAGACTATAAGGGCTTTGTGATTACACCAAAGAATGTTGCTGGTGGCCCCCGTTATTTCCGGAAAATTCACCAAGTAACCCTTCCCTATACTGACGCTTATACGGCTTGGATTTGCGGTGCTAAAGTTTTTACCCATCGTTTGAGTTTCGTTAAGCAAGCTAAGATTCGGCCCGGAACCCTTGATGGTGTCAGTCAAGAAGGACATATTCAGGATATCTTTCAAAAGCGCCGCGAAAAGTGTGTTCACGGAAGCCCCGAAGATAAAATGAATAAAAACGTTGTTAATCAATGCTACGGGGTAACAGCTGAGGGACTAAAGAAGAAAACTAGTCCTGATTATAACAATGGTCGGCCTTATTACGTGCCGTTTAGTAGGATTACTAATCCGTTGAAAGCTATCCAATTCACGGCAATTACTCGTTTGCACATTATTACATTGCAACGGGCAATTTGGAAGGTTGATCCTAGCACCATCTTCCTTAACAACGTTACCGATGGCTGCTTGACTTGGACGAAAGAACCACTGAATATTAATGAGATTATTCAATCTATGGACCAGATCACTTCCAAAGAGAACCCTTTATATCACGATATGGTGCATAACTACTTTGATGGTAAGTACATCAAAAGGAAGGATGGTACTAGTCAAGAGACGGCCAACTTACGAACACGATTGACCTTTAGTCGTGATAATCAATTGAGTGCGATGGTAGGATTATCGAAAATCACACCGGAACAAGTCTTTTCTGATTACCTTGACCAAAATCGTTCAACTATTAATGTTGTAAATCATCAAATAACTGGAATTACTGCGATGCGGCACGAGGCAAAGTTCCAACATTTGCAAACCTCATGGAATCAACCAACAGATTTATATTTCTCATTTGATATGGCTCAGGTGCCGACTAAATACCATAAAACTGGAAAATTTGTTTACTGGGAAACTAGACCATACAACTCAGAAGATGAATTCGCACGGTTATGGCAACCAGGTCGTGATGTCCTGAAGTATGGCGTGTGGTACTCTACCGATTATGCACTGTACTTTCAACATTTCTTTACAGAGCTTCAAGATGGTTATAAGCCAATGAAGTTCTGGAAGATTGATAAAAAAGATAAGGACGGTGATAGTTACTTACACAAAGGAACAGAAGTTTATCGTAATTGGGCTTTCTATGTTGCTCGTAATGACTTAGACACTAAAGCGGCATATAACTTAATTACTCAAAAGTTTAATGAGAACGGGTGGACTTATATACGCGGTTCTGAAGAACATGACTTACCGCAGTTACAGTCATTTAGGGCAACCGTACGGCGTATTCAGAAGAAGCACGTAAAAGTATTACCTAATTATGTTTTGTTACACCAAGAATCACTGATTTAATTATGGAGGAACTAATTATGAATAAAAATTTATTAGATTTGAATCTTTGTATCGTAAAGGTTTTGAAGCATAGCTATGTATATTTGAATGTCTTACGTAATCCAGAACCGAATGTTGCCCTTCAAGCATATCGGCTTTGTTTTAAGGCCGATAATCTGTACGGAGTAAATGGTGAACTATGGGATGGAAAACCGAATGAATATATCACAGAAGAAACAATTGAAGCAGCCCGTTCAGATTACAAAATTAGTAAGGATGAATATGACTATTTCTATAGCTTGTCACCTGAAGAACGAATTGATGCTATTGGAGAAATGCTTGGCAAACTTATTGATTTTGGTGACGTGTATTAAAAGGAGATGAACCTAACAATGGACTTTGGCTTAGCTAATTTGAATAAACGATATGTGTTTCATGCAACTATTCAAGAATATAGTCTGGATAGTGAATGGTCAAAAACTAAACAAGATAATGTTTGGAAGCCTATAATTAAGCTTTCCAATATTTATTGCCGGGCCCCAACTACGGGGCTTTTTGAATTTGCAGGAAATGATGCCAAAATCAGCTATACCAAATCAATTGCTGGTCTAGGCCAATTGATTAGCGGTGAGGTAATTGAATTTAAAGCCCGATATGTTGGTGGGGCAATAAGTTACTCATCGCTTGGGCAATTAATGAATCCTAGCAAGTTCAGAATTGTTAAGCCGCTTATCAAGCAACGCTATCCAGTACCTTATAGTGAATATTTAAGGGTTGGATATGTTATGGAAGTGAACCGCGATAAGTTGCTTAATTTGAATATGTATGACCAAGAAATTGTTGATCAATATGACGATTGGTGCGATACCAACGTATACAAAAAGAACTCTGCAGCCGACCAAAGCAATGCAAAGTCCTGAATAATCAATTCATTTGAAAACTGATTTACCAATATTATGTCATGTCTAACGAATAAAAGAAAGAAGGCAAACTTTTATGTACGGTACTAAATTGATTAACGCACGTCAACTCGCTGATGCTTTAGGAGTGTGCAACACAACACTGTTTAAAATGTTAAAACAAAGAAATCAAAGGGGCGATCCATGCCCTTTTCATCAATTAGGACCAAATAGTCGCAAATATTATGTCCTTGATGAAGTACAACAATGGCTAGTTCAATAGTTAAATACATGATAGAATGAAGGGGTCGAAAGGTTCCTTCTTTTTTTAAGAAGGTAGTATAAATGGCAATTTCTAAAATCAAAAGCGGTAAGTTTGCTGGGTTATATAGAGTTAGAATTCAACCGAAAGATAAACTTACTGGTAAAGTAATTAGCGTAAAAAGTCAGGTGACGAAGACAAAAAATTATCAAGATGCCCAAAAGTTGGAATTAGATATGTGGGCCGATTTTCATGGTCAACAGTTAGTTGCGGAAACCAAACTGGATCAACCCTTGGCTGATGAATTCCAACATTATGTTGATGAGTGCCAAGAACTTGGTAAATGGGCTGATTCAACAGCCTATGACTGGCAATATACTGCTAAACTTGTAAAACATTATTTTGGACGTCAAAAAATAAGAGATATTCGTGAGACCGATATTAATAAATTCGCACATAATTATGTGCGGGACCATAAAACAAAAGTCGCCAAGCATTCAACAGTAGATCGTCAGCTTCAGAACTTACGGTGTTACTTTGGAAAAATGGAGCGGTATGGGCTGAAAATTAATCCGGTACCCAAAGGAGCTTTGTCAGAATTCTTTCGCCGCAGCGATATGACTCGACCGGACGAAAAGTACATCTTTAGTGACGATGAAATTTACCAGATTAGGCATCAAATCTATCACGACTTGAATAATAAGCCTTTTAATACTTGGGGGAGTCGTCTTGGTATTTTGATTGCACTCGATACTGGTATGCGACCGCAAGAAGTTCAAGCATTACGATGGAATGAGTTTTATGATGAAGAAGGTTTTAGAGTTTTTGAGATTCATGATTCTTGGAATGAGAGAACTCATGAACTGAACATGACGTTGAAGGACCGGATGCAGGGTGATACTCGCAGAACTCTTCCGCTATCAGAAGAGACTATTCGTTTCCTACATGAATATCATCATAAGCAATCAGAGTACTTGGAGAGAAAGAAAATTCGCAATCAGAATAACTTTATTCTCTTAACACTGAGTGATCTTGCTCGTTGCACTGCTGGTTATCCTGTTGCACAACGTTCAATGAACGATATGCTGAAATCCATTACGAAACAATTGAAAATTGATAGTCATGGATTGGGCATTACTATGTATACATGCCGACATACGGTAGCTTCAAAGCTGGGGAATAACCCTCAAATGAGTTATCCGTGGGCGGCATCTCGTTTCGGACATACATTAGAAATGTTCATGCGAACGTATGTCCATCCTGACAAAGATAAGAATAAATCGATGCTGGAATTGGTTGTGTCTAGCCAGACACACTAGCAGGCATTGGGGAAAATGAGACCTGTCATGATGCGGGCTGAGAGGGATATTCCTCTGAATCTCTAGTCAGCATAATTAAAGGTTTATAGCCGGTTAGAAGTCTACAGAGAAAGCCGTTAAAGCTTGATTTGTGGACTTTTATGTTATTTTTAATCGCTATGTGAATGTGATCACATGCCGCTTTGAACACAATTTTAACCACACAAAATTGAAAAAATTAAACTGTGTGTTTGAAAGAAATTAGGAAGGGCTCTGATCGTTGATATATCAACGTTTTGGTTTTAAAAAGTGTGTGTTTGTGTGTTTGATTCGGCTGAGGTCGATGAGATTGTTAGGTCATTTGATTTCTCACAGATTACTCACACTCATCAAGGCATGTTGTTTTAGAATTTTAGGGAAATGCTGTAGTATCTGCTATATCAAGCTTTTCGGCGTGTGTAGGTGTGAGAAAAAGTGAGAAACACCGACTTGAGACAATAAAAATAGCAAGCATAAGAAAGCCAGGGATAACGACGATTGCTCGTTATTCCTGGCTTTCAAGTTTTAGTTATCACTTTTTTGTACTATAGCAGTTGAGTAAATAAAATTTCTTCCAATGCAGCAGTAGTTCTGGCTGGCAATTATTCCCCACTAAGATTATTATAAGTAAGTAGAAAATGCATAGTTAGAAATGGTCGGGCAGGAACATTTGCTGGCCCCGGGCCGCCCGCTCTATCAAATTATTAAGGAGCATCTGGCGGTCAGTCTGCTGCTCTGGGGGCCACCTGGATCTGGCAAGACGACGCTCGCTTATGTAATGTCGAAAACGCTCCAGTTACCCTTCAAAAAGTTCAACGCATCCATCCAAAATAAGAGCCAGCTGCAGAAGCTAGTCGACCGGCACCCGGATGAAAGCTTCGTCCTCTTGCTGGATGAAATTCATCGCCTGACGAAGCCCATCCAGGACTACCTGCTTCCCTACCTGGAGAATGGCCACATCCTGCTGGTGGGAACGACCACCGAAAATCCGATCATGGCGATTCAGCCGGCGATTCGCTCCCGGTGCCAGATCTTTGAATTTTATCCGATTTCCGCCAACGAGATTGAACCGGTGCTGACGCGGGCGGCCAAAGAACACCTGGGCTTCACATTAACGGCGGAGCAGGCCCACGCGATTGCCAACAGCGGCAACGGGGACGTCCGCGTTTCCCTGAATATCCTGGACGCCCTTCATGCAATGCACCCGAATGAATTGTCAATGAAGGCGATCGAGGAGTTTGCCCGCAACCAGCACTTCGCCTTTGACAAGGACGCCACCAAGCACTACGATTACCTGTCTGCCTTTCAGGATTCAATCGAGGGCTCGGATGCGGATGCGGCGCTTTACTACTTGGCGGTAATCCTGAAATCTGGTGACCTGGAATCGGTTGTTCGCCAGCTCAAGGATGCGGCCGCACTAGACGTCGGCCTGGCTGATCCGGCGCGCGCCACCCAGGTGATCACCTTGGCAAATACCGCCCTGGAGATCGGCCTCCCGCGTGCGTCGACCCACGTGGCGATGGCAACCATCCTGTTGGCGGTAGCGCCACGTTCCGATTCGGCGATGCAGGCCTACTACCAAGCGGCAAAAGATGCCGAGCACCCGACGAATCATCCGATGCTAAAGTACCTGCAGGACTCGCACTACCAGGGAGCGGGCAAATTACGCGGGGCGGGGGAGATGCAGAACATGTTTGACCTGCCGCACAAGATTGCCCGCCAGGAATATCTGCCCAAAGATTTGGTCGGCAAGCATTACTACGTTCCGGCACCGAACCGGGCGGAGCAAAAACTTTACTCCCAGTATCAGGCCCTGTTCAGGTATATCTACCAGCGACCGTTTGTTCCGACCGAATTCCCGGATCACTTTGAGCATTTCATGAGCATCCATATTAAGTAACAGGAGGAGAAGTGTTTTCACTGGCCTCAAAATGGCAAATTAACTAAGATACTAGTAAGGATAAGAGGGAACGAAAGGAGCAATCACGATGACACTTAAAATCTATTCATTCGGCGGTGGCCAAATGGTTGAAGCAATGCTGCGGGCTGCCTTGAAGAGCGGGGTAATCACGGCCGACGAAAGTGGCGTGAACGACATTTCCGCCGCTCGGGTGGCCTACCTGAAGGATCGTTATCACATTAAAGCCAGTCAGGAGATCGACTGGTCGATGGTGCTGGCGGCGGACCTCGTCATTCTTGGCGTTCGTCCGCAAGACGACTGGGCCGGGATTATGGCCGGCTTGGTTCAACATCGTTACCAGGGTGATGTGATTTCGATCGTCGCCGGGGTTTCGGTTAAGCAGCTGACCTCCCCGGATGATCAATTTGCGGTGACGCGGATCATCCCCAACACGCTGACCGACATTGCGATGGGCTACAGTGGCGTGGTTAAAAATGATCATGCCAACCAGCCCGCCGTTGAGGCCTTCCTGAAGAGCTTCGGCAAGATTGATTACGTTGACGAATCATTACTGGACGTCTTCACCGGCTACGGGGTCGCGGGGCCAAACTACATTTACAATTTCCTGATTAGTTTTACCAATGCCGGTGTTCTCGCCGGAATGCCCCGTGAGCAGGCCAATAAACTGGCCCTGGAGAACCTGAAAGCCGCGGCGACCTTCGTGGAGAAGAGCGGCAAGCACCCGGCCGAGTTGCTGGACATCAATAATTCCGCCGGGGGCGTCGGCATCACGGCTCAGCACGAATTGGACAAGAGTTCCTTTGCAGCTGGGATTGAAAACGCCGTGCTGGCGGCCGTTAAGAAGACTAAGAAATTGGGGGAGCACAACTAATGACCGAACAACTCAACTGGGATCACACGATGATTGACGTAACAGATTTGCAACGGGCAATCGACTACTTTAATTCAAAGGGATTCGATTTTCGGCCGGGCGGTCACCACAAGTACTGGGGCACCAAGAACGCCCTGGACTACTTTGGCCTGAACTACATCGAGCTGCTCACGGTGGCCGACCCCACGCAGGCCCGCGCATTTCCGTACGAAAATAATTCTGGAATTTACGATGCCGTCCGCGATTACTTTGCGGGCATCCAACGTTTTGCGACCATTGCCATTCGCACGACCGATATCGAAGCAACGCATCGTCGGCTGGCCGCGCAGGGCATTGACGTTGGCGAAATCACTGGTGGCAAGCGCGTTGATCCGACCGGCAAGTTAATTCAGTGGCAAATCTTCTATGTCAACGACAAGCTGGCCGCTGGGCTGCCGTCCCCATTCTTTATCCAGTGGGGTGAAAATGATGCGGACAGGAAAGTAACCTTGAAAAAACAGGGCCTGATCCATTCCCACTCGGCGGGTGAAATCTATGTTGAGCAGGGAATCTTTAAAGTTACCGACCCGCAAAAGGCCGCAAGTCAGCTCGCGGCGATGCTTCAAACTACGGCCCAGCAACAGGGCCAGAATTACTACATCAACATTAGCGGCAAGCAGTTAGTCTTTGTTCCCGGTGCGGACAATCGGTTGGTTGAACTGATCTTTGCCGGGGCTAAGCACCCAGAAAAGCTCCAGCTCGGCGAAATCAAGTTTGACTTGCGTGCGACATCGCCAAACGCGTTCTAAAGTAGTGCTCGTAACGTTCGATATACCATTCGTCATAGGGACGATTGTTCGCTAGGTAAAAGCTCTTATTCTGCTTCATGATGTAGCCAATCAATGGGGCGTTATCGAGTGGCATCGGTGGCCGCTTTGGTGGTGCGGTCAGCAATTCGACCTTCGTCGGGTATTGAAGCCGGTAGTCCTTGCTCTTCGCATTGCAATACCCCTTATAGTAGGTGCCGACCCGGGCATTGAAGGCCAGCTGGTCGCCGGGGCGCAGTTCGCCCAGGCGAAGAAACTGCTTGCCGTAGTTAAACCAGAGATGGTTGGTGATCAGCTCCCCCGGTGTTAAGCAAGCGGATGTTGGTCAACAAGATCGTCGGCTTGAAGGTCTGATAGGCGCGTTTATAGCCGGTGCGGGCAAATTCACCAACAAATCTTTCGCGGGTAGCGGCGCCAATATTCTTGAGTGATTTTCGCATATGATTGTCTCCTTTAAGCATTTGGGCGTGAGGGTCCCTACTGTTTAAAGACGTAAATTAATCAAAATGTTACGAAATTTTTTGGAGACTTTGTTTGCAATACAAAATGTATATATTTTATAAGATAAATGTATACACAAGGTTGAAGGGAATGAACTTTGCCAATGACTATTGAATCATCAACGAAGATTTTTAAATCAGGGAATTCCAGTGCTGTTCGGATAAGTAGAGACATTATGAATGCAGCTGGTTTAAAAGTGGATGATCGAGTTAATGTGGTTTTTAATTTCCATGATGGGAGTGTAGTTATCAAAGCCGCTGACGCTGAAACAAAATTTCATGATCATTTTTCTGAAATTTTGAAGAAGAGTATGGATGAAGATCAAGCTGCTCTGGACTTCTTAAAGTCATGTGGTAATAAGTCAAGATAAAATTATCACTGACAAACTTGTTTTGACCAGATTTTTGACGCACTTAAATAAGCCTTGGTACCAAGGTGTTTTAAAAGCTAAGCGTCGAGAATCAA
>NZ_JAOVYZ010000062.1 GCF_026413145.1 Limosilactobacillus kribbianus
TCAAATCAATTGGTATCTGAATTCCCGGCCACTTAAATGTCTTAACTGGCGCACACCAATCGAGATCTTCCTGCTTAATTTACGTCATTAAATTCGTTCAAGTTATTTCTTGCAATCTGCCTTATTAAATTGCGCTTTGCTGTGCATCAATTTTATTGCCAGCTTTTCATTATCTTCTTTTGCAAGTGAATTGACCCATTTATCAATTCGACTAAACATTGCATTATTTGTTGCTTGGGTCGGCAAACCCATAAACAAACCGGTTGTCCCGCATCGACTAGCTAGCTGCTCAACCGCAGTCATTGCAATTTCACTCTTCCCAATCCCTGTTGGCGCCTCAATAATCAACATACCAGGGTCAAGAATTTTGCCAATACTTTCTGACATTAATTTTTGCACTACGCGTGGTTTAAATCCCCACCTTTTCTGATAATGTTCGGCTGAATTGACAACTGCTCTGGGTGTCCAATGGTCACTTACATCCCATTGAATAATTGCATTTTGATAACGTTCACGCATATTCAAATCGGAAAAATTCTGATCCAGTCGAATTAATGGAAATAATGGTATAGAGTGATCGTTACCCAAGTATTCACTTGATGCAAGCCAGTCAGCCATAATCAACAATCCAGTTAAAATTATTGCTTGTGCTTGAGTAACCTTTGGTACTTCATGAATATCTAAATAACCAACAAGGTTCAAGCCATATTCAATTAGTTCCTGTTGGACGTTTTCCCATGGTTCTTCTAGTTTCTTATCTTTATCAGACTGGATATAATTCTCTCTATAAGTGCTATATTGCCGCCGAAAGTTAAAATATTCATCAACAGGTTTACCATGATGAGCACCAATAATTGCACCTACAGTGGGATCCAAGCCAGCCTGCTCCATAATTGTTTCACCCGCCAGTGCATGTGGTGATTTTCGACGAGAAGCAGGGCTAAACTCATTTAGTCTGTTGAAACCCGTTCGAAGTAATTTTTCCATCAAAACATTATCTAACTCATGATCACCATTATAGGATGCCTTAGTCTGAAAAGCTGGTGTTGCCTTTCCAATGTCGTGAAAATAACCTACAAATTTTACTAGCGATTCCACTTCATCGTCTGTTAAGTCTTGCTGGATAATCCTCTGTTGATTGGCGTCTAGCCAATTCTGATATAACCAATTAATTACATTTTTAGTATCAATTAAGTGGGCAATAAGTGGAAGCCATAATTCCTGACCTTCTTTATTTTCCTTTTTTGCCCATAATGACTGAGCGCGCACAGATAATTCTTTAATTCCCATTAAAGGCCTCCAGATAAGTTAGTCTCGTCGCTATGTAATCGCTTTCTTAATGATGCTAAGTATATCACAGTTTTAGTTAACCTCACCCATTAAAGCTAAAAAACTCCCTTATTATTTATAACGAGCACGAAGCACACAGATGGGTTCTAGGGCTCCACACATTTGCAAAAAAAATACAATTCGATTATACATCAATGTTTCTTGCATTTGAAAATACCCTCACCATAGATAAGGAATACTCCGTCTCAATCCTTTCCGTCGAGACTTTTTTAGGATCACCCCCATATGCATGGGGAATACAAATTCCCGTCGATGAAGCTATAGAACTTGCCAGGATCACCCCCATATGCATGGGGAATACAGTTAGTTTGTGGTCTTTAGATTGTCGCTTTAAGGATCACCCCCATATGCATGGGGAATACGATTACATACGCCCCAACCACTAGCACCGTTGAGGATCACCCCCATATGCATGGGGAATACAACAGGCAAAGTTTCATCACTGACACTAGACGAGGGATCACCCCCATATGCATGGGGAATACGCCCACCTAACTACTTTTTCCACCTTGTCCTGAAGGATCACCCCCATATGCATGGGGAATACTCATGGAGAAAGCCCTGGTCAATGCGGAATTGAGGATCACCCCCATATGCATGGGGAATACAGGCTGACAAGTACGACAATGGTGCAACCGGAAGGATCACCCCCATATGCATGGGGAATACTTGAGTGATTTGTCGAGCCACTTTTGCATGGTAGGATCACCCCCATATGCATGGGGAATACACTAAAAGATCCCTAATAATACACGATTTATCTTTTTGACAAAGTCGAATTTTGTTTAGTTTGTATTTAACCAGCCCTCATAAGGATGAGGAATAGCATTGTTAAAAAATAATCGAATACTCTTAAAATATAGGATCACCCCCATATACATGGGGAACACTTTAATTCCTATTCTACTATTGTTTTAATGCCTTACTAACATTAATGATTGGCATATTACCGGGAACTTATTTAGAAGAACCTGTGAATATTGTTAAAATTGCTCTAGAATATGGATCAAAAATTATAATAGCATTTTGCCAAATTAAGGTATTCAAATTTCGGTATACCTGTCAACTGCGTTTAACTCTAATTTATATAATACTTTAATTTTCCCCGCATCTACTTTCCAAAAACATATTATTAATATGGAAAATTGAGGCTGTATTCAGCGCAGTGAAGAGAAATCCACATTATCACACCATTAGGTCGATCTTGAAATTTTAAATAGCAAAGTCGATCACAAACTTCCATTCCAAACACCCATACATCACCTGGAATTGCTGGTATATGATTATCACTTTCCGGTCCGGAAATATAATCACGCCAGTTCAAGCGCTGATAAATTTCATCAAATACTGTTTCTTGATCAACGCCAAGTTTAACAAGTGTTACTAGGTTTTTATGACGAGTACTAAGACACCATTTATCACGCCTGTTTTTAATGCTTTTAACAACTATTTGAATTCTAGAAGGATCAACCATTTTATTACCCCTATAGCATCAAATTTGTGTCTGACGAGATACGAATATAGCGCTTATTAATTGTTATATCTTATAATATATTATACATTGTTTTAACGAATCGTCACTATCAAAAATCACATTTCCAACCGACTCACGACTCACATAACATTATCCAAAACTCGTTCCACGTCATGGCTGAAACTGCTTTTCTGCAGCTGACTGCTGATGAAGTAAACCGTCACCTGCTCACCATCAATTGTGAACGCCACCCTGGCGGAGCCGATTTTGCCCAGGTTCAAGCGAAATTCGTATACCGGATGTCCGGCGACCCGCTGCCTGCTGGCCAGTTTAACCTTGGTCATCCCCGTCTTTTGTTCCTCATCAACCGCCGCAGCAATCCGCCGCCGGATTAAGTCAACTTGCCGGGCATGCTTCTTGAAAAAGCTTTTGCACCCCGCCTGATAAAAATCCACTTGCATTTTGCTTGCCTCGTAATTTCTCATAGCTGTTCACGACTGATGTAGAGCTGATGGCTGCGCGGAAATTCGCGTTTAAAGGCTGTCATCAACTGGTGCTTGGCGTCGCTACCGCTGGGATAAGTTGTCGTAAGGTTGATATAGCCCTGTTCAGTCAACGTTATCTGCCCCGCGGCATTCATAATCGTTAGCGAACGATCCTTTTTATTGGTGAGCAGCACCACACGTTGGTCAGTCCGTGCCCGCACGAGCCGCTTCAGTTCCGCCTGTGCCTGTTTCACTGGTATTTGCCGCATCTGCACACCCCCGCTATCTCGACTGAATTGCTCCACGGTGCTTCTTCAACAGGAACAAAAAGAGCCCAATCATCAGCAGGTAGGCGACATTGAAGGCCAGGCTACAATCGGATCCGTATTGGCCGCCGGTGATTAATTGCCGATGGCTGCTGAAAATCAGCTGAAATGGCCAGTCGTGGGTGACGCTGGCCTGGATCGGAACCAAGGTGAAAAAGAGGTTGTAAAATGCGTGAACGGTATAGTCTGCCCAAATCGAACCCTCGTAAAGGTAGATCAATGATAGCAGGCAACCCATCAGCGCACCGGAGAGGACCAATTGAATGGCACTGATAATGTTAAGTGGACCGTTCAGCAGGTGGACGAGGCCAAACAGTAACGAAGACACGATAACGCCGGCGATGAGATTGTAGCGGCGGGCGACTTGTTCAATGATGACACCCCGGAAGGCCACCTCTTCCACGAACGGCGCCGCAAAGAACATCAATGCTTCGCTCACCAGATTTTGCGTGAAATCCCAGTGATTTAATGCCGGCATCGCAACCTTCAGACCGGCGATCCACGACCCGCACAGGATTAAAGCGTACAGCAATAATCCGTAAGCCAAGTACCGCCCCTTGATCCGGACCGGAAAAGAGATTGCCGGAAAATCGTGGTGGTAAAAGTGCTTTTTGAGCCAAACAAAACCATAGTAGAACAGAAAGAGGTAGCCCAGCGGCGCCAAGACGTACACCGTTAAAATATAGAGATGGTTGTTCTTAAGCGTGGAAAAGGCAATTTGCGGAAGGCCAAGCACAACTTGCGCGAGCACCTGGGCGACGATTACCCACAGCAGAATCACAACCACATCACGGACAGCTAGCCAAAATTTTTTCATTGCTCTGTTCCCTCTTCCAAGATTAGTTTTGTCAACACCCTACTTCTGCCCCCATTTTACCAAATCTGCCTGCAGCTGAACGAGCTCAACTAATAACTCTAATAAAAAATCACCATCTTTGAACATTACATGGAGTTCAAAAATGGTGAAATGACTGTATTAAATGCAAATATTTAAACTCGGGACTTTTTCGCTTCAAGCTCTGCTGGACAATAATTGGTTTCTAACCGTAAAGCATCGGAAAAAGCCTCCAGGGCATATTTAGTGGCGTGATACTAGGCACCAAACTTGGTGGTTAACCGGCCACCCATGGAGGAAACGTCAATAATCTTTCCTGATTGCTGGGCACGCATGTAGGGCAATACCGCCTTCGTCAGTTCGGCCAGGCCAAAAAGGTTAACCTCGAATTGCCGCTTGGCTTCCTCAATTGTAACATCCTCGACTGCTCCATATGATCCGTATCCTGCATTGCTAATCAAGATATCAATGCGTCCCCTCGCGGTCAATCACTTCTTTAACGGCTGCCTGGATAGAGTCTTTTTGGATAAGGTCCAACTGAATCGGAACGATCCCGGCTGCTTTTAAGTCCTCCATCGATTTAACGCGCCGGGCGGCTCCGTAAACCTTGTAACCATTTTGAGTCAGGCTCTGCGCGGTTTGGTGACTAATTCCAGATGATGCACCGGTCAGTAATACTACTTTTGTCATTGTGATACCCTCTTACTTTAGATTTGATGTCTTCATTCTAGACAACAAGCGCCGCCAATTGGATAGCAATTAATGACAAGTTAGTAGCAAATCACGACAAGGATATTTATGCAGATCCCATTCTAACAAGAACCATCTGTCACTTCATTTAGCAAATTACGGATAGTTTTTTTCTATATGTGTTGGGGTTTCTTGTTCAAATTGCGTTGACAATATATCAAAATCGGAATATATTATATACCGAATTTGATATATGGGGATGATCAAGTGAATTGGTTTATAATTGCAATGACCTTTATTGGCGTTAATTTAGACTTTTTCTTTATACTGCTATTTTTGCTTAAAAAGTATCGTCTACGCGACGTGATCCTTGGCTACCTAATTGGGGTACTGTTGTTGGTAACGGCCAGCTACTTTGTCGGAAAGATATTAGCGATCTTGATGCCGGAATGGCTACTGGGAATCTTAGGGGTTCTACCAATCTGGATGGCAATTCATGACAATGATGAAGACTCCAATCAGGCAGAGAGAAAATCTCCTGTTTTAACTGTCCTTATCACCTACTTAGCCGTTTGTTCCGGTTGTAATCTATCAATTTTCTTACCAATTTTGACCGGGGTAAGTCTTGTCCATTTTGGCGAGGTCCTGCTATTTGTTGCAGTTTTCACCGTTATCATTGTCATTCTGCTTAAAGTCATCGGTGAGATCCCAGTCGTAAATGGTTTTATGACCAAATATAGTGAAATTCTCATGAAAATTGTTTATATTGGAGTAGGACTCTACGTCTTTTGGGATAGTGGTCTAATTACTCACTTAATTGGTTTATTATAAGGAAAGTCATGATGGAAACTCCCGATAATTTAATAAATGAAGCAGCTAAAATTTATAAGGTACTAAGCAATGCAACCCGGATAAAAATCTTATATTTCTTGCGCTATCAGGAAAACGACGTTCAGGTCAGTGAGATCGTCACCCAGCTTGGTATCGCACAGCCAGTGGTTTCAAAACAGTTGGGAATTCTGCGCCGCTACCAGCTGGTACGCAACCGAAAAGAAGGCAACAAAGTCTTTTACATTCTCGACGATCCCCACGTGGTCGAAATGATTGACGATATGCTTAATCACGTCAAGCACGAAATTAAGGGCCTGCCTTATCCTAAGAACTTATACTAAAAAGTCATATTTCAAGAAAAGAATTAAATTGTATGTATGCACTCAGTAGTCACAGCTGAGTGTTACTTTTTAAACCTCCTAATTTAATCTAATGTCCACGACTCATTCTTCAAAAAAGTTGATATTACTGATTTAAAGCTGTACCCTCGTCAACCAAACTTAAAGCGATAACAATCATCAATTTTTTCACACGCCTTTATACCCTGCTATTTCAATGCTTCCAGCTTATTCCATCACCCTAACCAACTCAACTCCCCAAAATGGACACTGGCCTACACAACCCGAAAATCCAGCACGCTGTCCACTCGACCCTCTACCTCAATAAGCAAAAAGTGTACTAATTCCAATCATCAACAGAGGAATTAGTACACTTTTAATATATTAATAATGCCTTCACACCGGCACTTTTCGCTTATTTATCTGTACGTTCAAGAACCGTTACCGACTCCACATGCGTAGTCTGCGGGAACTGATCCACCGGCTGAATCGGCTTGACCACGTGGTAGCCGACCTCGGCAAAGCGCTGAATGTCGCGCACCAGGGTTGCCGGGTTGCAGGAAACGTAGATCACCTTCTGCGGCCCCATCTCACCCGTTGCCTCAATCAGCGATTCCGCTAGGCCCTTGCGCGGCGGGTCCACGATCACGACGTCCGGCTTCAGGCCCGCCGCCTGCCACTTGGCAAACTGGTCTTCCGCCTTACCGACGACAAACTTGACGTTCTTGATTCCGTTGCGCTTGGCATTGTGCTTGGCATCGTCAATCGCCGCCGGGACAATCTCAACCCCGTAGACCTGCTTTGCATGTTTAGCCACCGCCAGCGAAATCGTTCCGATCCCGCAGTAGGCGTCGATCACCGTCTGGCTGCCGTCCAGGCCCGCATTGTCGATCGCCGTCTGGTAGAGGCGCTCGGTCTGTTGCGGGTTGACCTGGTAGAAGGACAGCGGCGAAATCGCAAAGTCGATTCTCAGCAGCTGGTCGTGGATCTCGCTGGCACCCCACAGCGTCTTGTCGGTATCGCCGAGCAGGCGGTTGGTCTTCTTGTCGTTGATGTTTTGAACAATCGACTTGACCTCCGGCACCCCGGCTACGATTCCGTCGACAATCTGTTCCTCCATCGGCAGGCGCTTCGTGTTGGTGACCAGCACCACCATCACCTCGTGGCTGTAGTAGCCGCGGCGCACCATCACCGTCCGGATGACGCCCTTGCCGGTCCGCTCGTCGTACGGCGTCACGTGGTACTTGCGCAGGAGATCCCGCACCACCACGATCGCCTGGTCAATCTTCGGGTCCTGGATGTAGAAGTCCTCAATTGGCACCAGGGTGTGGCTGCCCCGCTTGTAAAAGCCGGTCTCCAGCTGGCCCCGCACCATCTTGACCGGCACCTGGGCCTTGTTCCGGTAGTGGTAGGGCGTCTCCATCCCCATCGTCGGCAGCACCTTGATCTCATCGAGGTGGGCTTTCTCAAGCAGCTCCTCGATCTGATGCTGCTTAAACTTCAGTTGGGCTGCATACTTCAGGTGCCCCAACGGCGCGATCCCGGTCTGGATGTAGGTCTTGTCCTTGACGTCGACCCGGTCCGGGCTATTGGTCTGCCACTCCATCACCCGACCCCAGGCAAAGTTGCGCGTCACTTTGGTCACCTTGATCGTCACCTTTTCCCCGGGCAGGGCGTTGGGCACGAAGACCGGGAAGTCGTCGACCTTGACCACCCCGTTGCCCTGGTAGGTCAGATCAACCACGGTGCCCTGATAATCATTGTTTTTGTGTACTGGTACTTGAACCTTCATTTGTCTTCCTCCATCGAAAATCTCTGCTCTCTATTATATAACGACCGCTTTTCTTCCCTCAACTGGGACGCTAGAAGTGCACATTAATCCTAAATAAACGATTCCCATTTATGTCCAAATATTAAAAAAATACTGATATAATGCAAACACCACATTCTATCAGGAACACTTGAAAAAATTCATGTAGCAATATTTAAGAAGGGGGCTAAATTCATGGAATTCATTGGTGAAAACATTCGCCAGTTGCGCGAATTATTTTGCCTTTCACGAAAAGAACTAGCTGCGAAAGTGGGGATTACAGAACAGACAATTTGGCAGTACGAAAATGGCAAAGCAGTTCCAAATGTTGCCATCTTCAATCAGCTCACCAAGCTTTTCAAAGTTAACTCTCAATATTTCTTTACAGAAAATCATGTTTCCCAATACATTACAAGCGCGAAACATGTTGCCCACTGTGCCGATGATCGCGATTCACGAAAAAAGACAAAGTTTGAGCTACAATACCTAAACTTTGTTGACTACTACATTGACTATTTCGAATCTTTTCTAAAAGTACCTCAAAGCAACTTTACTAAATTACAGCGTCAAGTCGAAGAAATCATTAGTCGTCCAATAAAGCGACAGCAAATGATTTCTGCAGTTGCCAAAACGGCCCGGTCATTTCTTAATATTCAGGACAATCGCGAACTGATGTATGACCTCGAAAGAGCTGGAATATATGTTCTTGAACGCAAGTCGTTGGAACATTCGATTGATACCTACAGCACTTTGGCGGATAATAAACGCCCCTTTATTGTATTGGGGACGGAAAGAAAGTCGGCTGTCAGAAGAACCTTTGATTTGGCACACGAGTTGGGGCACCTGCTGCTCCACAGGAACATTGACATGGAATTGCTCGATAAAAAGGACTATCAACAAATTGAACGAGAGGCAAATGATTTTGCGGCTCAGTTCCTAATTCCCGAAAAAGAGTTTGTCACGGATTTTCAAACGATCAGTCGTCCTTCAAATCCACTGTCTTACCTTCCCCTAAAGGAAAAATACTACGTTTCCATTACCGCACTGGAACTGCGGGCTTACCACCTTGGGCTTTTGAATTATCAGCAAAATCGCTATTTTTATGCGAGAAGGTCGAAACTTGGCTATCGATTGGAAGAGCCGTTTGACAATCAATGGGCGCCAATCAAGCCGGGTAAAATCAAGGCGATGCTGGACACCGTTTTCGATAATCACTTATTAGCCCTATCGGATCTTTCGAATCAGCTCCATATCAGCAAAGTAAGCCCGCCGTGGCGACACGCCTTGAATCAAAATTCCCGATATGCTTCGATCCTTGGACGGTCGATCATATCGGGAGTTCTTTTATCTTATGCATGACAGTGTTCTTGGACCTCTTTTGT
>NZ_JAOVYZ010000063.1 GCF_026413145.1 Limosilactobacillus kribbianus
AATGGAGCGGCCGTGACTGAATGTACCACGCTTTTCTTTAGCGCGATGGCGACGTATTCCATGATCAGGCAAATCAGATAACTGCACATCAAGCCATTTTTGATCAATCCAGTTATAGACCGTCTTGTAGGCAATTCCAACTACATGGGCAACTTGTTCAGGGGACCACTTCTGGACTTGAATCTTTTCCTCGATCAAGTGTTTAAGGTTTTTAGTGAGCGAAGACTTCCGCCCCCGTTGACTAACCTTGCGTTCAAAGTCAGTTTGCGCTAGCTCAGCCCGGTACTCACTATTTAGCCGGTGAAGTTCGTTAAAGATGGTGGCCTTACTAAAGCCTAAGTAGTTAGCGATGTATCGCAAGGAACGTCCTTCATTATGAAGTGTTTCAATGACAACACGGTTCTGGAATGATAAAATAGTGGTGCCCATCAAGGTCCTTCTTTCTAATGGATTGTACGGTAACACCATTAAAGACCTTGATGGGTTTTTCTGTCCACTTAAATGTTCAACTTAAATTTTACAATCTGCCATTCCTAAAAAGGAGTTTGCAATTCAATTTTTATAGCCGAGTTGCAGACTTCTTTTATTTAGAGTTCATTTAAAACGCTTTGTAAGACTTCAACTAGTTTCTTATCCGGCAATTCTGGATAATTAACAATCCAGTAATCATAAAGATCCGTGACTCCCGCGCTGATGCATTCCAGCCGCAAATCAACAATTGGATCAGCTAGATCAGCACCAATCCGCTTGGCTAATCCCTGCTTAAACAAATCTTTGCCGCGCACTAAGAAAAAATCATTTTGATTGTTCTTAATAAGCGCCTTACAAAAATGATAGTTTTTACGTGCCAGTTGATTCAGGCCCAATGTGAGATTTTCAATTGTTAACGGCTGGACCTTAGCAATTACGTTCTCAATCTCCTGCAGCAGTTCATCTTCAATCGCCTGAAGGACGTCGGTCAGTGTGTAAAAATACTGGTAATAAGTTTTGCGATTAACGTTTGCTCGTCTCGCTAACGCAGTAACGGTAATTGTGTTAAGCGGCTGTTCAGTAAACATCTGTTTAAAAGCTGCCATAATTTTAGCTCTACTATTCATACTTCACACCACATTATTGCAAGATTTGTCCATTGAGACCTTGTTCATTTTAACACATAATATCAAGCGAACAGATTGAAAGGAAAAGGGGAATAACAATGGGAATGTTAGATCAAAAAGTGGCAATCATTACGGGTGCTACTAGTGGAATGGGGAAAACGACAGCGGAACTCTTCGCTAGGGAAGGTGCTCAAGTCATTATCGCCGACATTAATGACGATCACGGTGGCGAGGTTGTCGAAAATATCCAAGCTGCCGGTGGTCAGGCCCAGTACCAGCATCTCGATGTTCGTAACATGGAATCATGGGCAAAACTGGTTAGGAGCCTTGAGCGAGTGGATGTCTTGGTAAATAATGCCGGGATTGCTCCGTTAACCACGAAGACTCTTGATGAATGGAATAATGTAATGGCTATAAATCTGACTGGTCCCATGCTTGGAATTGAGGCGGTCTTGCCATTGATGAAAAAGCAAAAGAGTGGTTCCATCATTAACATCAGCTCAGGAGCCGGTGCCACTGGGTGCCAGTACACCGCCTATTCAACTTCCAAGTGGGGTTTACGGGGGTTAACCCGTTCCTACGCGCTCCGCTTGGGGGATGATAATATTCGGGTTAATGCAATCTTGCCGGGATGCGTTAAAACGCCAATGGCCCCTGATGACTTTATCAAGCAGGTGGAACCAGCTTTGCCAGGGAAACGGGCTGCCCAACCGATTGAAATTGCTCATGCCTCACTTTTCTTGGCCAGTGATCTCAGTAGTTATGTCAACGGTCAGGACTTGACGGTCGACAACGGCTTAAATAACCTCGGTGTGTACGAAGGCTTTACCCGTGCCATGCCAGACTACATGAAGGGCGATCTTGATTAAGAACTGTTTGAAAAAGGGATGACGAAAGCAAAAATCGTCATCCCTTTATTTAGTTAAAAATTCAAATTCTTAATCCAGCTATCAATAGCGGCAGGGGAGTTCAGAACGGCCCCCTGGCCAACTTTAACATCATAGCCGTTTTCCTTAACGGCCCGCTCGATGTTGCTCTGTGAACGGTCATAGGAGGCCCCACCGGACGTGGCAAAAAGGGCTAGCTTCTTGCCATTGAGGTTGAGGTGATCAATGACCGTCGTGATGAAGCGCGGCGGAATTGCCCACCAGATCGGGTGACCAATGACGATGTTGTCGTAGCCGCTGATGTCAGGCAGATCATCCTTGATTGCAACCCGGGTATCGTGTGTATGCTGTTCAATCGAGGTCCGGGACTGGGAGTCGTGCCAGTTCAGGTCCGCACTCGTGTAGGGCTGGGCGGGATGAATCTCCGCGATGTCCGCATTCAACCGTTGGGCGATTTGTTCGGCAACCTTCTTGGTGGTGTTAGTTGCTGAGTAATAAAGTACAAGTGTTTTTGCCATATTCAGCACTTCCTTTCTGTAAGTAAATATAGCATGTTCGACAGCCGGTGTAAAATGCCTAATCTTAGCACTTAATTATGTAATTACTGCATACGAGGGGGACCAAGCTAAAATAGTGGACATTCGAACTTCAGCTGTCTAGAATAAGTTGAAGCCGTTTGCAAAGGAAGGATCATAATGTCTGAAAAAGTTCTGTACCATACCGTTGTTGAAAACCGTGCGGGCATCCACGGAGTTGCCAAGGTGATCAACGGCGGCGACCTGCAAGTCACTACCGCTAACCCAGTTTCCGCAGATCCGGGAACAAATCCCGAGCAGCTGGTTGGCTTGGCCCTAGCCACCTGCCTGAACGCAACGATCGAGGCCGAGGAGAAGCGCCGCGGCTTGAAGCATGCCAGTGTTGTCCGCGTCGGGATTAAGATGGGGTTCGATAACCCCGGCTTCCAGTTTTGGCTGGACTGCCAGGTCAAGATTCCAGAGGTTGATCGGGAAACGGCCCAGGCAATCCTCGACAAGGCTGAGACGCGCTGCCCGGTTGACAAGCTCCTGAAGGGGAGCGGCAATCTGACCGTTCATCTGGTTGATGACTTTAATTTTGACGAAGAAGAGGCGTAGAAAATGAAGTATCTTGTAACCAACAGCACCGATATTCGCTATAACCTGGCCCTGGAGACCTACCTGATGGAGCACGCCGAACTGGACGAGCCAATCCTGTATTTCTACATCAACTCCCCATGCATCATCCTGGGCCGCTACCAGGATGCCTATGAAGAGGTTAACCTCGATTACGTCAAACAGCACCAGGTCATCGTGACCCGTCGGACGTCTGGTGGTGGGGCAGTCTACGACGACTTTGGCAACGTCAGCTTTAGCTTCATCACCAAGGATGATGGCGACTCGATCGGCAACTTCCGTAAGTTTACCGAGCCCGTCTTGGAGGCTCTCCATGAGATGGGGGCCAAGGATGCCGAGCTGGCTGGACGCAACGACCTCCAGATCAATGGCAAGAAGTTTTCCGGCAATGCCATGAAGACGGAGAAGGGGCGGATGTTCTCCCATGGTACTTTGATGTACGACGTCGACCTAGACGTGATCGGCAAGGCCCTAAACGTTCCTGCAGACAAGATTGTCTCTAAGGGGATTAAGTCCGTCCATAGTCGGGTCACCAACCTGAAGCCGTACTTCGCACCAGAATACCAAAACCTGACGATTGAGCAGTTCAGGGACACCCTAGCCAAGAAGATTCTCGGGGTCAGCGACCTTTCCCAGGCCAAGGAATGCGTCCTGGACGACGCCACCAAGCAGGCGGTCGAGAAGCTTAATGAGGATGTTTATCGCAATTGGGATTGGATTTACGGCAAGTCCCCGGCTTCGGCCATTCAGCACCGCCAACATTTTGCCCAGGGGACCGTGGACTTTCGCCTGCAAATCGAAAACGGTCGGATTAAGTATCTCAAGACCTACGGGGACTTCTTCGGCCAAAAGGCGATGGACGAATTCGAGCAGCAACTGATTGGCACTCGTTATGACCGTGCGGCGGTGACCGAAGCACTGAGTAAGCTGAATCTGGCAGACTATTTCGGTGCCATCCCCAAAGAGGAGATTATCGATCTGTTGATGCGGCAGGAATAGTTTATTAGTACATGGGCTTCGTTCTTTGAAATGAGGTCCTTTTCTTTTACAATAAAAGTGTAGAATGAACGGATTTCTAGGAAGGATGGGAGACAATGGGGAAACAAGTGGTGACAGTCTATCAAGCCTTTAAGCATGCTAAACATAAAGTCTTAATCAACATGTATCTTGATAAGTACATTCAGCCGCGGACACTTGAAAAGTATGGTCATAAAGCTTGCAAGAAACAGCTAAAGAAATATCTGAAATATATCTTGAAGCAAAAACCGCGGGTCACAGAAGATGACAGCAATTATGTTTTCTTCGTTAGCCATAAGCTAGATAATGATCTCCTAATGGTATCGCCCCGTTTTAATTTACAGCGGGCCGATCAGTTGGGCGCGATGTATCCGACCTATGGCTATGAGCTGACGCCAATGGCAGAAACATTAGGATACTTGATCATTAAGACCTGGCGAACAAAGTACTACATGAATGAACTATTGGTTGATATTATGTATGAAATGTCCTGGTTTGGGTATCGTCAAGAGGGCCTTAAAAAGGAGATTCACCAACTTAAAAAAGCCGATAAGGAAATCAAAAAAGGCAAGCTGAAAAGCTCCGCGGCCCATAATCGTAAGGAACTGTCTGAGATGTTTGGCATTGACATTACAGACGAGGATCATTTTGACCGCTATGAGCACCAGCTTCAGCATGAGATTATAGAACTCTCGGGGATGCTCGTTAGCCATTCCCTAGACCGGGAGGCGGTTAAGGTGAAGAAAATTTTGTGCCAAGTTGATCCGGCAATAGTAAAAAAGAAAGCAAACTGATTTGGCTACGCATTGGCAAATTACTCCCACTTGCTTATGATAGAGGACAAGAACGAAGAGGGGATGGATACAATGACCTATGAAGAATTGAACGCCAAAATCATGGAATGGGCGCACGAACGCCAGATTGACTCGGCCGATCCGCGAGTTGAATTCATGAAAATGGCCGAAGAACTGGGTGAGCTGTCGGCCGCTTACAATAAGGAGAAGCGCGCTAAGCTAATCGACAGCATCGGTGATCTTCAGGTCGCTCTGCTAATCTTCAGCAAGCTGGTTGGCGTCGATCACAAGGCAGCGCTGACGGCGGCCTACAACGAGATCTCCGGCCGTCATGGCAAGACAACTGCGGACGGTGTCTTCATCAAGCAAAGTGACCTCAATGACTAAGAAAAAGAAAGGGCACTTGACCAAGCGCCAGGCACTGGTCTACGGCGCCTGTTTATTGCCGATGAACGTTTTCTTCAAGCTCTACCTAGCCGATCAAGAGAAGGCAGCGCGAATCAGCAATATGCAAAAAAGGCATGGAAAATCATCAAGATAAAATATTTCTCTTTTGACTCGGCGCTTACTATAATTAAGTAAGAACTAATAAAAGGGGGATCAGCACATGAAGAAAATTGTTGTCTTAACCGGGAGTCCACACCATCCGGGAACGTCAGAACAGTTGGCCGATGCCTTCGTTGCCGGGGCTAAGGCGGCCGGCAATGAGGTTTACCGCTTTGACGCAGGGCGGCGGATCAAGGACTTTTCACTGATTCAGCTGGAAGATAACCATACCGGCGCAGAAGTCGAAATCGAACCAAACGATGTCATTAAAAATGAAGTCATGCCCAAGCTCTTGGACGCGGACATCGTCGTTCTGGTCAGCTCATTGTACTACTACGGAATTAATTCCGCGCTGAAGGCCGTCATCGACCGTTTCTACAGTTATAACCACGAGCTGCATGGCGGCAAGCAGGCCATTACCCTGGTCAGTGGCTACGGTCAGGAGGATGCCTTTGCTTCACTCAATCTGTACTTCAAGCAGTTGCTGAAGTACATGCGTTGGGATCTGTTCGGCTCGGTCCTGGCTGCCGACTCCTGGAACAACCAGAAGCTCCAGCAGCACGTTCAGGAAGCGCGCAAGCTAGGTGAAAGCATTCATTAGCATAAAGAAAAGTCCGCTTTTCGGCGGGCTTTTTTAGTTATCCAATGCAATTTCATTTATAAATAACGAAAAATTATTGTAGTCGATAGATCAAACATTATGGCAGTTCGTCCCGATGTGCCAGCATGTAGTCGATGAATTGCTGACTGGCGATCGGCATCAGGCTTGGATTGCGCTGAACAATCCCGATTTGTCGTTGCAGATTTGGGTGGAGTGGGACCGCCCTGATATGGTAACTCTGTTTTTGCAAGACCAGCTCTGCAAGGATGCTGAAGCCCAGTCCGGCCTCGACCATGGACATGATTGTGAAGTCATCGTGGATTCGGGTAACGATATTCGGTTCGATTCCCGCCGCACCAAAAGCGGCCAGGGGCTCACTGTACAATCCCTCTTCTAACATTAAGTAGGGTTCCTGGGCGAGGTCCTGAAGGGTCAGGAATTCCCGGCGGGCGAGGGGATGATCTGCAGGAAGGATCGCCCGTAAATCGCCACTTTTGATGTAGCGGACGTCGATATCAGGCCGTGCGAGGGGATTACAGAAACCAAAGTCGACCTCGTTGTCCGCCACCCACTGGGGAATCGTAGTGTAGTCTCCCTGGAGCATCACGAACTGAACGGTCGGGTGGAGCTGACGAAACCCACGAATTAAGCGCGGCAACCAGTGGGCGGAGATGCTCTCGATCGTTCCGATACGAACCACGGCGGACTTGAGACCACGAATTTCCGCAGCTCGCTCCTGAGTTGTCTGCCAGTCCTTGCTTGCCTGGCGAATCAGGGGGAGCAGCTGTTTGCCAGCGGGCGTCAGTTGAACGTGGTGCTGAGAACGGGCCAAGAGCTTAACGCCCAGTTCTTCCTCCAAGGCATTAATCATCTGGCTGACGGCCGATTGGGTGTAGCCGAGTTCCCTGGCAGCGGCGGTAAAAGAACCGGTTTTGATAATCGCCAAAAAGGCTAAGAGACGATTCATGATAAGCACTCCTTATTGTAAGATAAAAATTATTCGTTTCACTTATTAAGCTTAGCAGATTAGAATGTGAATTAACAATTAATAGGGGGATTCAATTATGAAAATGTACCACGTCGATGCCTTTACCGATCAACTCTTTGCGGGTAATCCCGCCGACGTCTGCCTGATGGACCATTTCCCGGGCGATGAGGTCCTGCAGAATATTGCTAAGGAAAACATGCTGTCCGAAACTGCCTATCTGGTTAAGGACGGGACGGACAAGTATCAATTACGCTGGTTCACACCAGGCGGTGAAATTGACCTGTGTGGCCACGCAACGCTGGCCAGCGGCTTCGTAGTTTTCCAATACTGCCAGCCAACGTCCAATCTGGTGCGTTTTGAGACCAAGAGTGGCGAGGTGACGGTAGCTTACGTTGATGGTCACTACCAAATGAACTTCCCAAGCTATCCGCTCAACCAAATTCCGGTGACGGACGAAATGACCGCGACGTTCGGAGTGCGGCCGCTGGCAGCTTACTTGGCCCGCGACCTGATGTGTATCTTGCCAAGCGCAGCGGACGTGCGCAATTATCAGCCTGATGCGGCTGAATTAGCAAAGTTACCGGGCTTACTACAAAATATTACCGCAGCAAGCGACGAGCCCAAGTATGATTCGGTTTCCCGTTGTTTTGCTCCTAAGTTAAACGTACTAGAAGATCCAGTGACGGGCAGCTCGCATTGCCAGATTGTTCCTTACTGGGCTCAGCAGCTTGGCAAGCAGCAAATCACGGCATTTCAAGCTTCGCCGCGGACTGGTGTTTTGTACTGTGAGGATCAGGGCGACCGCGTTTCGCTGTCTGGGGATGCGGTTCTGTACTCAGTTGACGAACTGAAAATTGAAGAGTGACTCAACAACAGCTGAGTATCACCTTAGAAGAAATGCTGAAAATTGTAAGAGTCCTTGAAAACTATTCAATTAAAATAAAAGCAGCAATTAGCAATATCTCTAGTCTAAGAGGGAATTGCTAATTGCTGCTCTCTCTATTTAGCAACCTGTCATTAAAATTATAGTTTTAATGCAATTTAATTCAAAAATTATTTGAATCACTTATATTCACCTATATTATTTCAGCTTTTGAAGTCCTCTCACATCTGCATGATAAAAAGCCGTTTGCATTCTCCTACAAATGCAGACGGCTCTCCTTGTTAGAAAAAACTTCAATTATGATGTGAAACTTAAGGGATAGTTCTCTCTAAACAGGAATTATTATACAGATTTTTGGCATTCACGCAAGCGCTTTGCTTCGTTTTTGTTGTGTATTGAGTTGTTATTTGTTTTCTATTTTCATCATTGCTAGTCATGATTGTTCAAATACAAGTAATTCAATCGCCGGATTCCTTCATTAACGTCAGCCCGGTAGAAATATTCAACTTTCTGATTCAATTCTGAAACTTGAAAGCCAGGAATAACGGCTAATCACCGCTATCCCTGGCTTTCTTATTATAAAAATAGAAAAAACGCAAGAAGCTCCTGCGTTATACTTTAACTGTTCACACCAAAGTAAAGGAGTTCTTACGCTATGAACAGTATAAAGCATTCTCAGGAGAATAACGAGTCCCAATT
>NZ_JAOVYZ010000064.1 GCF_026413145.1 Limosilactobacillus kribbianus
GAGAATTTAACCTATACCAGTTGACCAAAGCCAATGATAATTAGAGGTTATCATGCGGTGACCAGAAAACAAGTTGTATAGTAGCAAAATCCGAAAGGATATATTTATAGAATACGAGGAGATCTTAGCATGCCATGTACAACAATTTTAGCTGGTAAAAAGGCGACGGCCGACGGTTCAACCCTAGTGGCTCGCAATGAGGACTTCGGCCACGCCTTCAATCCGAAACGCTTCATCGTTGTTACTCCAGACAAGCAGCCACGGGAATATCAGTCGGTCACCAATCAACTGAAGCTGACTCTGCCGGATAATCCGCAGCGTTACACCGCGGTTCCAGAAATTCCAGCGGTGGCCAAGAAAATGGGAATTTGGGGTGAGGCCGGCATCAATGCCGCCAACGTCACGATGTCCGCAACCGAAACCAGCACGACCAACCCGCGCGTCCTCGGGATTGACCCCTTGGTAAAGAAGGGAATCGGTGAGGAAGACTTCGTCACGATTGTCCTGCCATATATTCACTCCGCCCGGGAAGGAATCCAGCTGCTGGGCCAGTATTTAGAGAAGTACGGTACCTATGAATCTAACGGGGTCGCCTTTTCCGATCGGGACGAGGTGTGGTACATGGAGACGATCGGTGGTCACCACTGGGCAGCCCAGAGAATTCCGGACGACTGTTATGCCGTGGCACCAAATTGGTTTGCCATCACCGATTTTGATTTTCAATCGCCTGATACGATGGCTTCCGCGGATCTGGAACAAATGATTACCGAAAACCATTTAAACATCGACGGCGGGACCGACTATAACCTGCGCCACATCTTTGGCAGCCATAACGACTCCGATTATCGCTATAACATTCCACGGCAGTGGTACATTCAAAAGCTCTTTAACCCGGCCGATATCGAGCAGCCGGACAACCCGGACTTGCCCTTTGCCCGCCAGCCGGAACACCTGCTGACAATCGAGGACGTCAAGTACGCCCTGAGCTCTCGTTATCAACACACACCTTACGATCCATACAGCGATCTCGGAACCGATGCCCAGCGCCACGCTTTCCGGCCGATTGGTTTCCAACGAAATTCGGAGATGCACATTCTGCAAATTCGGGACGACGTGGACGAAAAGCTGGCCGGGCTCTGCTGGCTGGCCCTAGGGCCGAACGCTTACAACGCCTTGGCACCGTTCTACACCAACGTTCTTGACACCCCGGCCGAGTACCGCGACACGGCGGAGCACTTCGACATCAAGAATATGTACTGGCTCTCACATGTTCTGGCCACGATTGGCGATGATCACCCAAAACGCTATGAGGCAGCAATTGAAGAAATGAAGCAAAACACGATTGCTGCGGGTCGCAATGTCCTGCGCACTACCGACCAGACCGCGGCTGCGTTAACGGGGTTAGATCTGCAAAAGAAGCTGGCGGCGGCCAATGCTAAAACGGCCGCTAAAGCCCATGAACTGGGAATGAAGTGCTTGGGTTCAATGGTTGAAACAGGCTCCCTGCAGATTCGCCTGAATTATTAATTTCCGATATGCATAAAAAATGCCCGCATTGCTGCGAGCATTTTTTTATGCATTCAGTTGAACGGCGTTGATCCGTTCCATTGCCAGTTCGATCATTTCTGGGGAAATTCGTTCGGCTGCCAGAATATAGGTATTATCCTCCCGCGGGTTAAAAAGAATTAGGGCCTTGACGGTCTGGAATTCCTGATAGCGTTCGTTGGTTTTGCCGAGGACATAGTAAAGCTCGAGTTGGATCCGGTTAGCGACATGCTTTAATGGTGATGACTGATATACTTTTAGATCCATCAAATAATCCGGCGACAGGTAATCGCCGTCCCCGTAAACGGCTCCGGACGTGCTTGCGACCGTGAAGCCGGTTACCGTTGGCATGCCATAGCGATCAAAGAAGCCCTTAATCCGCTGCAGCATGATCTGCAAGTGCCGACTGGTGATCGGATCGACCGTCACCGGCGCCGAGTCATAATGCCCACTCCGGTAAGCGGCTTCGTACTTGGCGAGCTCAAAGGCAGCTTGCCAACCCTCGCCGGTATTAATAAATTTAGCGCCGGTAGTTGCCTGACGCAAAGTGTCAACCTGATGGTTAAAGTCAGGCAGGCGGTCGACAAGTCGAGCACCCTTTTGAGCATTTTCAAAGGCCGTTGCGTGCTGGCCGATAATCAAATCCCGGGCGAGAAGATCGAGGGCGGTCCCAATCAGACTGGCGGGAACCGATTCATCCTTATCGGCAAGGAGACCAAAATCATCCGAATCCTCGGAAACCGTCATGAAATCCTTGGGAGCCGGATAGGAGCCCTTGGGCCAAACTTGCAGATCGTGACCGCCGATTTTTGTATTTGCCAACTGAGTAATTGTTAAACGATGAGTCATGGTCGCCACTCCTTTCTGCTAGAAAGCGCTTTCGCCATCTTAATTATAACATTAATTTATTAGCTATGGGTCCGTTGGGAAAATTTACTGGTCTTAATTTGTCGCTGCGTCCATTTGGGCAGCGTGAACGAAATCCTTTAGTACTGGTGACTGGTTGGTCGGCAGGTAAATCAATTTGAAAGTAAAACGTTGGGTGTTTGTGCCGGCGATTGGCAGGTAGCGAATCGACTCACTGGGATTGGCCAGGTATGAGACCAGGTTAGCGGGATAAAAGGACAGTGCCTGGCCCAGGCTAACCTGCATCTGCATTTGTTCATAGGAAAAGACTCGATGAACGTTGAGCGACCGACCGAGCTTGCCCAGACTTCGGACAAAAGCGCGTTGAAGGTAGTCGGACTCCTCGTTGCTGTAATAAACGATGGGATGTTGGACAATCGTTTGGGTGGTGACCTGGTCCGCTGGCAAAAGTTGCTCGTTTCCGCCGATTAGCATTTGATCTTTATCCACGATTACTGCTTTTAAGCCAGCTTGGGCGAGATGCTGGTTGAAGCCATAATCGTCCATGATGAAGGCACAGTCGAGATTGCCAATCAAGACATCGGTAATCAGATGTTCGACGCTTTTCTCTGTCGTCAGCGGGGTGACGGGCGTATCTAATTTCTGGAGTCCGATCCGCAACAAAATGGCGTCGAAGGGCGAAAAGTAGCCGATGCGCAGCTGCGGGGCTGCCTGTTCGGCCAATGAATGCAGGTCGGCGCTGGTCTCATTAATCAGCTGAAGGATCGTCCGGCACCGCTTTTGAAAGAGCCGACCCGCTGCCGTTAACTGAATTCGGTTTTTATTTCTAGTAAAGAGTGGTGTCCCAATTTCATTCTCAAGACGCTGCATCTGTTTTGAAACCGCGCGTTGGGAGATGTATCCTTGTTGGGCCGCCTTTTGAAAGCTGCCGAGTTCGGTCACCATTAAAAACATGCGCAGTTGATCGACATTCATTTCCGATTCCTCCTAATAGGCGAACATCAAAGTTCGGTAGATACGGCAAATTACTCACTCTACAATTATTGCTTTCAATGATACAGTATAGATGTTCAAAAGTTAACAAGAGATAAAATAATGGAGGCGTTAGTGATGAAGATCGAAGCAGCCATGGTTAGTAAAGCCCAGCAACCGCTTGAAATTACAGAATTAAATCTTGATGAGATTAAGAATAATGAAGTCCTGATCAAGATCAGCGCCAGCGGTGTTTGCCACACGGATGCGGTTGGTCGCGATGGTGGGACGACTCCACTGCCGCTGGTACTCGGACATGAAGGCTCGGGTATTGTTGAAAAGACGGGCGCCAATGTGACTAATGTGCACCCTGGCGATCACGTGGTTCTCTCCTTTAGCTATTGCGGGAAGTGCCGTAACTGCCTGGCAGGGCACCCGGAGATGTGCGAACATTTTAATGAATTAAATTTTGGTGGCAAGAACTTTGACGGTACCCACCGCCTGCACACTGCTAGTGACCAGGACGTCAACGTTTTCTTTGGCCAATCATCCTTTGCCACCTATGCCGTTGCCGATCAGCACAGTGTTGTGAAGGTGGATCCAGAAGTTGACATCAACCTTCTCGGCCCCCTTGGTTGTGGCATCCAAACCGGTGCGGGAACGGTCCTCAACTACTTAAAGCCGCAACCTGCGGACTCGCTTGCAATCTTTGGCGCCGGTGGTGTCGGTCTTGCCGCTGCGATGGGGGCTAAGATTGCCGGGGTTAAGCAGATTATCGTGATTGATCGAAACGTTAATCGTCTGGCGATCGCCAAAGAGCTTGGCGCCACGGATGTGGTTAATACGGATAACGTTCCTTTGGATAAGTTGTGCGACGAATTTCCGGATGGGGTCAAGTATGCAATTGACACCACCGGAAGCTCCTTGCTGATTAAGACGGCAATTAAGTTACTTCAGCCAGCGGGCGAGTGTGTTGCTGTCGGAATTGGCGGCAAGTTGGAGCTCGACTTGATGAGCGACCTACTGTTAGAATCTAAGAAACTTTCCGGCATGGTTGAGGGTGATAGTCAACCGCAAAAGTTTATCCCACAGCTGGTCCAATATTATAAGGAAGGGAAGTTCCCGTTTGATAAATTGGTGCGTTTCTATGACTTTCAGGAAATTAACCAGGCCTTTGCTGGCTCCAAGAGCGGGGCAGTAATTAAACCAATTGTGCTGATTAATGCCCAACAGAAATAAAAGCAAACTGGTCCAAGTGCTTGCACTTGGACCAGTTTTTTTAGAATAGCTTGGCTAACAACTCAAAAATATTTGACTAAATATGCAAAAAGGCCTTGAAAAATTGCCAGAAATGACGCATAATAATACACAATTACAATATACAATTAAATTCCAACTTGTATTTGATGAGAAACTTGATTACGTAAATGAAAATCCCGTCGCAAACGCGGCGGGATTTTTTTGTCTAGAAGAGTTGAACAAACGGTTTCTTGATCAGACCGAAGAGAACGTCAATTCCGTAGATGGCAACGATAATAATCAAGATAATCAGGCCCAGCTCCCACATGGATAGCTTGAGCTGGGGATGCTGCCGGCGGGCGTGCCAGTAAATTGGCAACCCGACGGCGTAGACAATGAATTCAGCCACCGTGTACTTGATCCCGGCTGACAGACCCATTAAAGCAGTGTAACCAAAGGCAAGGCCACTGACCCATTGACCGCGCCGCGGGTGGTGATGACTAGTACTTGGGTAGTCACCACGCCAGGACAGTTTGAACAGATAGGCTTCGGCGATCAAGTAGGGCGGGATGGTCATGGCACTGCTGATCACCAGCAGTTTTTGGTAGGCGTGACCGTCATAATGGGCGATAAGGATAATTGCCTGAATGGTCACGGTGGCAAGCAGGAGGGCGAAGAGTGGTTCCCCGTGTCGACTGGTTTGGGCAAAAATCTTCGGGAAGGTGCCGTCATTTTCGGCGGCGTAGCGAGGGAGTTCGCAAATCATTTCTAGCCAGGAGATCCAACTTGCTAGAACCGTCAGGATTAAAGTAATTCCGATGGTTGTTCTTCCCCAGGTGCTGTGCCAAATGATGCTCAAGATGTGGGCGGTGGAAGGTGAGGCAAACCGTTGTAGTTGCCCGTAGGAAAAGACACCTAGGGGCAGGAGGCTGACCAGTACATCAATCACCAGGCAGATAAAGAACCCAACCGCCGTTGCCCGCCGAACCAGGTTGTGGCTTTTGGCCTCGCTGGCCATATCGGCTGCTCCCTCGACTCCGCTGAACATCCAGAGGGTAATCATCATGGTGGCGAGGGTTTGCTTGGGAATTGAGCCCAGCGGCTGATCATGCAGGCGAGGGATACGGAGTTGAGCGGCCATATTCGTTGTAAAAGTACTTAAATCAAATTGCTGAGCAAGGGAGACTACCAGTCCGGTGATAACAATGAGCATTAAGAAGATAGCCAGGCGCTGCAGGCGGCTTGATTCAGCGGTCCCACGAAGGGTAATAGCGCTCATTCCCCAGGTAAGAATTGAAGCACCGATCACAGCGGGCCAGTTGTTTCCTCCAGTAAAGGTTCCCGGGAAGAAGTAATTGAGGGTGTTCATTACCAGGACTGCAAAGGCAGCGTTGGTGGCACAGTTAGCGACGAAGTATCCCCAAGCGGTTAGAAAGCCGACAAGGGGGCCAAAACCATGAATTCCATAATCGTAGAGGCCACCGTTAAGCTCGGGTTGGACATCGCTGAGGATAATGAAGGTTTCCGCGACTAGCCACATCCCAATGCCGGTTGTTAGCCAGGCAATCATTTGGGCTTGAGCACCGGCAACGGTGGCCATATTTTTAGGCAGGTCGAAAATAGCCGAACCAATCATGGCGCTGATACAAATGGTGACCAGTCCTAAAAAACCGAGCTGACTTTTTTCAGTTGCTTGCATATTCCCACCTCCCTTTACTATCTAATTATAGTAATTTTTAATAACAGCCGGGGCGTATTTTGTGAAATAAATTGGCTGTGATGTTGAACAAGGGGATAATTGTGCAAAAAAGGTTAAAAGGTTAGGAAACTAATCAACTAATGTTTATAGAAGCATTAATTTACTTTAACTAAATTTAACACAAAAATCACAAAACAAAAAACAAACATTGCCGTCCACCGGCAAGCCTGTTAAAATATAATGCAGGTAGTGATTGCCTACCTGCTTACGAAAAGACTAGTGAACAAATTTCGCTGGTCTTTTTTTATACTCGGGATACAAAAAAAGCCGCTCAATAAAAGAGTGGCTTTTTGATTATCGAAAGATTGAATTAAAGAATACGACGATCGGAATCAGGAAGAACGCTGTCATTCCTCCACAAAAGAGAAGATCAATTGCACTATTACCGGTTTGCGGTAACAATGCAGAGTCAATGGAACTTTCACTGATAATATCTTTTGCTTTTGTTGGCGTTGTTAATTTAACACTTTTTAAAGTTCTCGACTTTGACTCTGTTCCCGTATTGCTTGAAGAACTATTTTGTGTACTTGTTGGTGTAGTAGAGCTAACAGGTGTCGAAATGGTTGCTACCTTGACTTGTCCATTGTCACTGTTTTGTTTGCTATTATTAGTTACAGCTGCGACGGGCTCTTCGACATCACTTGATGAAGAAGCTGGTTGTTGCTGAGTTTTAGCGCTCTTATTCGGCTTTGATACCTTCGCAGAGTCGCTGTCATTATCCTCACTGTTACTTGCAGAACTTGTACTTGCTTTTTGTGCTTGGGCCGGTCCTGGTTCAGGAGCAACCTTAGTATTGGCTTTGCTATTCGCTGACGAACTGCTGTCACGATTAATACTGGTGTCTTGTGATGAATTATTGGAATTGTTCACTTGATCGGCCGATACAGTACTAGTGAAGAAGCATAGCGTTAAAATGGTAAAAAATAATAATAGGCAATTTTTCAAATGTAAGTGATTATTCATGCCGTATTCCCCCAAATTTTCTTATCCAATATACCATTATAACGAATTCGCACACGTTTTCAAAACTATTTTATTGTACGAGACATGACTAAAGAAGTTAGTAACCACCAACCAGTTGCCAATAAGAAGCCGGCAAAAACATCGGTTGGATAATGGTCACAAAGGTAAACACGAGAGGCCATTACGGCGAGAATCCAGCCGGCCCCTACAAGGGATAGCAATATCCGCTGCCATCGGTGATGAAGGTGGGGCCGAAGGAGGGCGACAATCATTAAAGTGAAAAGGGTGGTTGCAAAAGTATGACCACTGGGGAAACTATAGCCCCTGGCTGGCACCAATTGGTGAGTCGGTCGTGGACGAATCACACTGTATTTTACGGCGATTACCAAAAGATAACCGACTACCTGCGTACCCAGGTACCAACTGCCCAAGACAAGTCGATGCCGCCACCAGCATACTAAAGCAACGAGAACGGTAAGAATGAAAACTGTCGTCGGGTCGCCGAAATGGGTAATAGCTGTGTAAATGGTAGTTCGAAGTGTGGTGGTTGGCTGAAGAAGCTGGTAGCCCCACCGATCAAAAAACTGAATCCAGGGCGCGTGAACTAAATAGGAACACAGAAAAACGCCAAAGACTAGCCAACAGGCAATCCCGCTGCTAAGAAAGTTTTTACTTTTGGCAGATTGCAAGAAATAACTTGAACGAATTTAATGACGTAAATTAAGCAGGAAGATCTCGATTGGTGTGCGCCAGTTAAGACATTTAAGTGGCCGGGAATTCAGATACCAATTGATTT